>NZ_JAIWIH010000015.1:0-172701 GCF_052851135.1 Streptomyces sp. BRA346
TCGGCCTCGTAGTGGGCCTACTCGGTCGATTCGGCAACGCCGCAGATGGCCGTGCCAGGGCGGCGAGCGGGGTGAACCTTGGCTGACGCGGCACTAGGTTGGTGGCGCGGTCGACTGACGCACCGACAGATGTACGGGGAGGTCGGCGAGGCCGTCCGGACGGGCCCGGCCCTCGATCCGGGCCAGCAGGACGTCCAGCGCCCGCTCGGCGAGGGCCTGGAAGTCCTGCCGGACGGTGGTGAGCGGCGGGGCCAGATACGCGGCCGCGGGGATGTCGTCGAAGCCGACGACGCTGATGTCGCCGGGCACCGAAAGATCCGCCTCGGAGAACGCCCGCAGCGCCCCGATGGCCATCTCGTCGTTGGCCGCGAACACCGCGGTCACGCCCGGCGTACGGGACAGCCACAGCCCCGCCGCATGACCGGCGGCGGGCGACCAGTCACCCGCGTCGGGCAGCGGCGGCTCGGGCGCCCCGGCCGCCGCCAGCGCCTCCCGCCAGCCGCGCAGCCGGTCCCGGGCGGACCACCAGTTCTGCGGGCCGGGAATGTGCCAGACCGTGCGGTGGCCGAGGGAGAGCAGATATTCGGTGCCCGCCCTGGCCGCCGCCACGCCCTCCTTCCCGACCACGTCGAGGCTGACCACGGGCACGTCGGCGGTGAGGGACGAGGGGGCGCCGTCGTCGATGGGATCGGACAGGACGATGCCGTCCACGCCCTGTTCCAGCAGGGATTCCACGGCCGCGGCGTAGCCGCCGGGATTCTCCAGGGTGCTGGCGAGGGCGAAGGAGTAGCCGGTGCGGCGCGTCGCCTGTTCGAGGGCCATCAGGACCGAGGCGGGTCCGGACAGCGCGCTGCCCAGGGAGACGACGCCGATCCGGTGGTAGGTGCCGCGGATCAGGGCGCGGGCGGCGTTGTTGGGGCGGTAGTCGAGTTCGCGGATGACCCGCAGCACCCGGTCGCGGACCTCCGCGCTGACGTAGGGCTCGCCGTTGACCACCCGGGAGACGGTCTTCTGGGAGACCCCGGCGGCCCGGGCGACCTCGTTCATCCCCGGCCCGCGGCTCCTGCGCATGCGCGTTCTCCCTTCTCGGGCCGCCCGACTGCGTAGTCATGACTACGTAGTCAGGAGTGTTCTCGGGGCCCGTAGCCGACGTCAAGAGATCGCGCAGCCCCTGATGGCCGAATGGGCGAAATGCACCATACTTGGAAAATGAGCCCATATGGGTGTCTCGCTTCAATGGCAGGAGGAGGAGCGATCATGAAGAACAGCCAGGTGGCACTGGCGTTCACCGGCGGCTACCTCTTCGGGCGTGGCCACAGGGTGGGCCTGGCGCTCACCCTCGCCGGGATGGCGGCGGGCCGGCGCCTCGCGTCCGGACACCTCCCGGGCGGCGTGCAGGAACTGGCGTCCTCCGAGATCGGGCGGCTGCGCGGCCAGTTGGTCTCCGCGGGGCGGTCGGCGGCGCTGTCGGCGGCCAGTCACCGTATGGACGCGCTGAGCGACCGGCTGGAGCGGCGCGCCTCGTCGCTGCGTCCGAACGGCCACGGTCCGGACGGGCACGCGGAGGACGACGAGGAGCAGGAGCGGCGCGGGAACGGCGGGCGGTCGCGCGGTGAGACATCCCGCGGCGGACCGTCGCGCGGTGCGTCCCGAGGGGAGTCCCGCGGTGAGTCCCGTGGCGAGTCCTCCCGTGGTGCGTCGTCGCGCGGGGACCGGACGCGTCCCTCGGGAGACCGCGGTCCGGAGCGGCCCCGGAAGCGGGCCGCGTCCGAGGGCGGCCGCGGCGGCGAGACCCGAAGCAGCAGAAGCGACAAGGGCGACAAGGGTGATCGGTGATGGCTGAGGGACCGGACCAGGGGCGCGCGGGCGCCCTCGGCACGCTCGCCAAGGAGCTGCCCACCGAGCGGCTCATGAAGGAAGCGCAGAACCTGCTCACCGCGCTTGGTGAGAAGGCCCTGACGTCGGTGACCCACCTGGGCGACGGCGGGCCCGACATCCCGGTGAAGCCGCTGGTCAAGGCCGGACTGCACCAGGTCAAGGAGCAGACCGTGGACAAGGCCAAGGAAGCCATCCCGGGCCTCGGCGGCGGCAAGGACGGTGGCAAGGACGGCGACAAGGACAAGAAGCTCAAGGTCACCAACATCGTCGAGGAGATCGACATCGGCGCCCCGATCGACCTCACCTACGACCTGTGGACCCAGTTCGAGGACTTCCCCACCTTCATGAAGAAGGTCGAGGACGTCCAGCAGGAGTCCGACACCGAGATGGAGTGGAAGGCCCAGGTCTTCTGGTCGCACCGCAAGTGGCGCGCCGAGATCGTCGAGCAGGTGCCCGAGAAGCGGATCATCTGGAAGTCGCGGGCCGAGAAGGGCCACGTCAACGGCGCGGTCACCTTCCATGAGCTGGGCCCCGAGCTGACCCGCGTCCTCGTCGTCCTCCAGTACTACCCCCAGGGCTTCTTCGAGCGCACCGGAAACATCTGGCGCGCCCAGGGCCGCCGGGTGCGCCTGGAGCTGAAGCACTTCCGCCGCCATGCGATGGCCGAGGTGCTGCTGAACCCCGACGAGATCGAGGGCTGGCGCGGCGAGATCCGCGACGGCGAGGTCGTGGAGGGCGAAGAGCACGAAGAGGAGGCATCCGAGGAGGAATCCGAGGAGGCCCCCGAGGACGAGTACGGCGAGTACGGCGACGAGGACGCCTACGAGGAGGAGTACGAGGAGGACGAGGAGCCGGCGCGGCCTTCGCGGCGCTGACGGGTCCCGCCCCCGGAACAGGTGAGCGTGGTGACCGTAGCAAGCCAGCAGAGTCAGTATCTGGACCGGGCCAGTTCGAGCGCCCTGGTCGACGTGGTCGACCTGATCCTGGACAAGGGACTGGTCATCGACGTGTACGTCCGGGTCTCCCTGGTGGGCATCGAGATCCTGACCATCGACGCCCGCATCGTCGTCGCCAGCGTCGACACCTATCTGCGGTTCGCCGAGGCGACGAACCGCCTCGACCTCGCCCGCAGCAGCACCGAGACCAAGGGGCTGCCCGGCCTCATGGACGAGATCCAGGAGAGCGGCGGGCGGAAGAAGACCAAGGGCGCCCTGGAAGGCGTCAAGGACACCGTCTCCGATCTGCTCCAGGGCGACGAGGAGTCCGACGAGGCCGAGGAGGAGTACGAAGAGGCGGGGGAGCGGCAGGAGACGCGACGACGGGAATCCGGTGACCGGCCCCGGCACCGGCGGAGTGCGAGCAGGGAGCGCGAGCGGTGATGGCGGAAGACGGACGTGCCTGCTACGTATACGGGGTCGTCACCGACGACCGGAGTGACGACGCGGTGAAGGACCTGGGCGCCGTCGGCGATCCGGACGCCGCGGTGACCCTGGTGCGCCACGGCGGCCAGGCCGCCGTGGTCAGCGAGGTGCCCCTCGACAAGCCGCTGGGCACCCCCGAGGACCTGCGCGCCCACGCCCGGGTGCTGGACTCCCTGGCGGCCAGGTCCTCCCCGGTGCTGCCGTTCCGGTTCGGCACGGTGGTGCGCGACACCACCGCGGTGACCGATGAACTGCTCGGCGAGGGGCACGACGACTTCGCGCGCGCCCTCGACCGGCTGCGCGGCCGCGCCCAGTTCACCCTGCGCGCCCGCTATGTGCAGGACGCGGTGCTGCGCGAGGTGCTGGCCGAGCAGCCCGAGGCCGTACGGCTCCGCGAGGAGCTCCAGGGGCTGCCGGAGGAGGCCGGGTACGACCAGCGCGTCCAGCTGGGCCAGCTGGTCATGGACGCCATCGCCGCCAAACGGGCCGTGGACGTGCTCGAAGTGGACCGCAGGCTGGGCCCGCACGCGCTCGCCTCGGTGAGCTCGGAACCGTCCTCCGCCGAGGGGATGGTGAATGCGTCCTTCCTGGTGGAGGACGAGCGGCGGACGGCGTTCGAGCAGGCCGCCGAGGAGCTGGCCAAGCACTGGAACGGCCGGGTCCGGCTGCGTCTGCTCGGGCCCCTCGCCCCGTACGACTTCGTGGCCGACGCGATGAACCCGGCCAAGGAAGGCGAATAGCCATGGGACTGTTCACCGGACTGGTCACCTGGCCGCTGGCCCCGGTGCGCGGCGTCGTCTGGATCGCCGAGCAGCTCCACGACGAGGCCCACCGGCAGCTGTACGACCCCGCGGTGATCCAGCAGCGCCTGGAAGAGGTCGCGGAGCAGCGGGAATCCGGGGAGCTGAGCGAGGAAGAGGCGGCCCGGCGGGAGGACGAGCTGGTCCGCCGGCTGATGGCGGGCGGCCCGCCCGGCGGAGGCCTGGAGGTGTGAGCCGTGGTCCGCGAGGAACGGGACGGACGTGACCACGGCGAGGAGCGGGAGCGGCCCCGGCGCGCCCGGCGCCCCTCCGCCGACGCCCGGCGTCCCGCGTCCGAGGCCCGGCGTCCCGCGTCCGAGGCCCGGCGTTCCGCGACCACCGCCCGGTCCGCCGCCCGCAGCGCCGCCCGCGAGCTGCGGGACCTGACCGGACACGATCCGGAGAGCATCACCTCGGTGGAGCGCCACGAGGACGGCTGGCTCGTCGGTGTCGAAGTGCTGGAGACCCATCGGATCCCGGACTCCACCGACATCCTCGCCGAGTACCGGGTCGAGGTCGACGGCGAGGGCGGACTCGTCTCGTACCACCGCGCCCGGCGCTACTACCGCGGCCGGTCGGAGGAGCGGACATGAGCCAGGGCGCCGACTGGAACGTGCCGAGCCGGCGCATGGGCGCCCCGCCCGAACCGGCCCGCCGGGAGTCGGCCAGCCTGGCCGACATCCTGGAGCGGGTGCTCGACAAGGGCATCGTCATCGCGGGGGACATCCAGATCAACCTGCTGGACATCGAGCTGCTGACCATCAAGATCCGGCTGCTGATCGCCTCCGTGGACCGGGCCAAGGAGATGGGCATCGACTGGTGGGAGCACGACCCCACGCTCTCCTCCGGCGCGCGCGACGTCCTGGACGAGAACGAGCGGCTGCGGCGGCGCGTCGGCGAGCTGGAGTCCGGCCGGGACGCCCAGCGGGAGCGGGGACGGGAGGACGGACCGTGACCGAGGAGGCCCTGGCCACCTGGCTGTACGCGGTGACCGCGGTCCGCGACGAGAGCGGCGCCCCGCCCGGGCTCACCGGCGTGGCGGACGAACCGGTGCGCCTGGTCGAGAACGCCGGACTGGCCGCCGTGGTGGGCTCCGTACCGCTGGCCGACTTCGGCGAGGAGCCGCTGCGCGCCCATCTGGAGGACCTGCCGTGGCTGGAGCGGGCGGCCAGGGCCCACCACCGGGTCATCGGCCGGGCGGCCGGATACGGCCAGGTGATCCCGCTGCGCTTCGCCACGATCTACCACGACGACGACCGGGTCCGCACGATGCTCCGGGAGCGGCGGGACGACCTGACGGACACGCTGGCGCGGGTGGCCGGACGGACCGAGTGGGGCGTCAAGGCGTACGTCGACCCGCGCGCCTTCCTGCCCGACCCGGGCGACGAGGAGCCGTCCGGCGGCGACAGCCCCGGCACCGCCTACCTGCTGCGCCGCCGCGCCCAGCGGGACGACAAGGAGACCGCCCATCTGCGGGCCACCGAGCGGGCGGAGGAGATCCACACCGCCCTCGCCGGGCTGGCCGCGGCGAGTGCCGCGCATCCGCCGCAGGACGCGCGGCTGGCCGCGTACGAGGGCTGGATGGTGCTCAACAACTCCTATCTGGTGCCGGACGACCGGACGGAGGAGTTCACCGCCGCGGTGACCGGGCTGGGGGAGCGGTACCCGGACGTCGACCTGGAGCTGAGCGGGCCGTGGCCGCCGTACTCGTTCACCGCGCCGCCCGAGCGTGAGGAGGCGTCGTGACCCATGCGATCGAGCGGCGCGAGGTGGCCCTGGTCGATCTGCTCGACCGGGTGCTGGCCGGGGGCGTCGTGATCGCCGGGGAGATCACCCTGAGCATCGCCGACATCGATCTGGTGCGCATTTCCCTTCGCGCGCTGATCGCTTCCGTACGGATGGAAGACATGGAAGACGCAGATGAGCATCGAGCGCCGCCCGGACGACCGCCGCCCTGAACACCCCCGCGACCATGCCCGTGACCCTCGTGACCACCGCGACCGCCCCCGCCGTCTCGAGGTGGACGAGGAGTCGGTCCGCAAGAGCCTGGCCGGTCTGGTGCTGACCATCGTGGAACTGCTGCGCCAGCTCATGGAACGGCAGGCGCTGCGCCGCGTCGACCAGGGAGGCGTCAGCGACGAGCAGATCGAGAAGCTCGGGCTCACCCTGATGGCGCTGGAGAAGAACATGGAGGAGCTGCGGGAGCACTTCGGGCTCACCGAGGACGACCTGAACCTGGACCTCGGACCGCTGGGCCCCCTCCTGCCCCGCGACTGACCGACTTCCCCCGCCCGTGTCCGGCGGTACGCTGCGCGGGTGGGGATCACGTTCAACCTCCGGTCAGCGCGCGCCGCCGACGTCCACGTCGGGCGCTCGCCGCTCGCCGAGCTCATGTCGGTGCTGCACATCCTGGCCGAGCCGGACCACCACCCCGAGGCGCAGCGCTGGACGCGCCGCCTCGGCACGACCTTCGACGTGGCGCTCAGACAGGAGATGAGCGCCCTGTCGCCCCTGTGGGCGCGGTTGCGCTGCCGACTGCTGTTCCCGCTGGCCCTGCCGCTGGACCAGTCCTTCGAGGACGAGCTGCGGCTGCTGGAGAAGCTGCCGCTGGAGGAGTTCACGGAGCTGTGCGCGCAGGGGGTGCTGGGCTTCCGGGAGCGGGTGCCCGACGCGCACAGCCTGCTGAACGCCCCGGAGGCCGCCTGTCGCTTCATCACCCAGTGCGAGCGGCGCTCGTTCCGGCGCGGCGAGCTGGCGCACGAGCTGATGGCCTCGCCCGAGGGGACGCGGACCCGGCTGATCGACTTCCTGGAGCGCTGCGGCACCGCGTTCTTCGCCGCCGAGTGGCGCTCGGTGTACGACCGGCTGGAGACGTCCGTGGCGCGGTTCCGCACCGATGTCCGCAGAAGCGGCCTGGCCGAGGTGCTGGCCGGGCTCAGCCCCACCGCGGTCGTCTCCCAGGGCGGTACGCGGGTGCGCTACGACAAGCTGGCCGTCGCCGAGATCGAGATCGGCCCGCGCCCGCTCTTCCTGGTCCCCTCCGTCCATGTCTGGCCGCATCTGACCGTCAAGGACGAGGAGTCCCATCCCGTCGTGCTCCAGTTCGCCGCGCTGGAGGGACAGGCCGACGGGCAGCTCACTCAAGCGGAACTGCGGGCCCGGATGTCCGCGCTGGCGTCGCTGGGCCGGATGGAGCTGTGCCGCCATCTGCTGGGAGAGCCGATCACCACCTCCGAACTGGCCCAGCGGCTGGGCCTGGACGATACGCAGGTCTCGCGCACCCTGCGGCAACTGCGGGACGCCGGGCTCGTGGAGTCCGAGCGCGAGGGCAAGTACGTGTACCACCGGCTGGCCACCGGCACCCTGCTCCGGCTGGGGCAGGACGTGCTGGCCACCATCATGCGCTGACCCCCTGCGTGGTTGTGCGCCGCGCCCGGTCAGCCGGGCCGCGTCCACAGCAGCACCGCCGAGGGGTGCTGCGCGTCCATGTGGACGCGGTTGGTGGCGACCACCTTGCGCCGGGTGACGGCCTCGGGTGCACCGGTGTTGGAATTGACATCGAAGCGCGGGAAATTGCTCGACGAGATGTCCACCCGCAGCCGGTGTCCGGCCCCGAAGCGGTTGGCGGTGTCCGGCGCCGGGATCTCGATCTCGTACACCTCGCCCGCCACCAGCGGCTCGGGCCGCTCGAACGACGCGTGGAAGCGGCACCGGAAGATGCCCTCGGTGAGGTTCATGGCGAACCCGTGCGGATAGTCCTCGTTCGGCGGGTGCACATCGACCAGCTTCACCGTGAAGTCGGTGTCCGGGGCGGTCGAGGAGATGAACAGCCGGGCGGTGACGGGACCCGCCACCTCCAGCGGCTCGTCCAGGGGCAGGGTGACCAGCGAGATCACATCGGGCCGCGCGTTCAGCGGCAGATACGGCTCGCGCGCCCCGTAGAAGCGCTCGTCCGGCACCTGGTCGAAGGCGCCCCCGACCATCACCGGCTCGCCCGAGGTCACTTGTCCGCCCAGGGTCGGCACCGGGTCGCCGGGGTCGAAGTCGTACTCGACCCACGCGTCCCGGTCCGCCGGTCTCTCCCGGCTCAGTTCACCCGAGGTGTGGCAGTAGAACGCCGTCTCCCGGGTCCCGGACGGCGGCCACCGGGTGTCGGTGTGCCACCGGCCGCCGTGCCGCATCCGCCCCGCCGCGTCGCGGCGGCCGTCGCCGCCGCCCATCAGGAAGTACCGCACCCGGGGGATCGCCCCGAGGTCACCGCCGCGCAGCACCGCGTCGAACCAGCGCTGCCGGAAGGTCAGATACGAGGTGTCCACGTTGTCGCTGAACGTGGCGGCGGGCCCGAAGTCCACGTCACCGGCGAAGGTGACACAGCGCGCCCCGTGCGTCCACGGCCCCATCACCAGGTACGCCGGGGACGTCTTGAGCCGCCCCATGGCCGTGAAGTTCTCGATGGTGGAGCGCACATACGGGTCGTACCAGCTCGCCATGTGCAGCGTCGGCACGTCCGGGAAGCGGTCGTAGTGCCCCCGCCCGTAGATCGCGGGCTGCCGCCAGTACGCGCCGAAAGTGTCGTGCCGCCACTGCTCCAGCAGGTACCGCTCGTAGTGGCCGACCTGCGACAGCGGGGAGACGCCGGTGCGCCACGGGAGCACGGAGAACCAGTCCCGCAGATCGGTCCCGGCGAACGCCTTGCGCACCAGCGGGTCCCGCTCCGCCTCCGGGCTCTCCTCGCCGTGCCGGAACGCCCAGGTGACCTGCTTGAGTTCGAAGGCGCCGCCCATCCGCATGCCCGCCTCGTACGCGCTCGCGAAGCCGCCGGAGTCCATGAACATCGCGGCCAGCGGGGCGGGGGACTCGGCCGCGGCCGCCGTCTGGGCGTGCGCCGAGTAGGACACGCCCATCATCGCGACCCGTCCGTCGCACCAGGGCTGCGCGGCGATCCACTCGAGGGTGTCCGCGCCGTCCGGGCCTTCGCCCAGGTACTTCACGAAGGTGCCCCCGGAGTCGCCCCGGCCCCGGCAGTCCTGCCGCACCACGTGGTATCCGGCCCGGACGAAGAACGCGGACGTCTCCTCCGGGGTCGGAACCGGCTCGTCGTGGCGGCAGCGGTCCGACTCGCGGATGTCGCGGCGGCCGTACGGGGTGCGCTCCAGGATCACCGGCCGGGGACCGGGCCGCTCCTCGGGCGCGTACAGGTCCGCGGCGAGGACCACCCCGTCCCGTAGGGGTACGCGCAGCAGGTGCCGCCACACTCCTCCGCCGAGGTGTTCCGCCGCCTCGGTCCGCCCGGTCGGTGCCATGGGGGTGGTGCTCACGTGGCCTGGGACTGCTTCGAGCCGTTGAGGAGCATCTTCGACCGGGTGATGGTGGACAGCGGCATGCCCCAGCCGCCGAACAGCTTCGCGTAGGTGCCCGACTCCTGCATCTCCCGCAGCGCCTTGACGATCACGGCGGCGAGACCGGTGCCCTTCTTGGCCTGGATGCCGTAGATCGCCGTCGCCGCGGGGAGGCTGAGCATGTCCTCCAGCTCCAGCGTCTCGAACGTGTCGTCCGAGTTCTCGCTGACGCTGGTGTTGGAGGCGCTGGGCGCGACCACCGCGTCGATCCGCTTGCTCCGGAGGGCCAGGCTCGCGGCGGCCAGATCCGCGTACGCCTGCGGGGTCACGGCCTTCTTGCCCTTCTTGGCGCACCGCTTGCTGAGGCCCGCGAGGACGTTCTCGGTGCCCGCGCCCTTCTCGACGCCGACCTTGTGTCCGCAGATGCCGATGCCGGACTCCGGGCGGAACCCGCTCTCCTTGTTCACCATCACGGTCACCTGGCTCTGCGCGAAGTCGGCGAAGTCGACCTCCTTCTGGCGCTCGACGAAGTCACCGGAGGGCGCGCTGAGGTCGATCCGGCCGGACTTCAGCCCCGGGATCACCGCGTCGAACGGCGTCCGCACCACCTTGATCTTGATGTCGAGCTGGGAGGCGAGCTGCTTGGTCAGATCCGGGACCAGGCCGGTGATCTTCCCGTCGGAGCCGATGGTCACATACGGGTCGTACTCGCTGACGCCCATCAGCAGGGTCTTCTTCTTGTACGCCGCGGGCACCTCGGCCGCCAGGGCGTCGTCCTTCGGCTCCAGGGCGAGGGTCGGCGTGGGCATGGCCTCGTCGGACTTGCCCTTGTCGTCCGGCGTGTCGTCCACCGAACAGGCGGTGAGGGTGAGCGCGAGGGACATGAGCAGGGCGCACCCGGCGGCGGGAGATCGGTGGCGCATGACTGGGCTCCGTTTCGGTGGGGGGTAAGGGGCGGGGACGGTCAGCGGCCCCAGACGGTCTCGGCGACGCGCCGCACGTTGCCCCCGGCGAGCTTCGCCACGTCCTCGTCGGAGTAGCCGTGGTCGAACAGCCAGCGGATCATGTTGCCGACGGCCTCCGCGGGGTTCTCACAGCCGTGGACGTAGTCGACCGGCTCGTGCGGCGGCGGCTGTGCACTCTGGCCGTCGAGCGCGTCGTCCTTGCCGAACAGCGGGGCGAACGTGTGGTGCCAGGCGGTGTGATCGCCGAAGTTGGTGTCGGGGCCGAAGGCCACATGGTCGATGCCGACCAGGTCCAGACAGCGCTCCACGTGTTCCATCACCGACTCCAGGCTGTGCCGGGGGTGCCGGGTGGTGACGGTGGTGTGCGGGGCCGCCTCGACGCCGATGAATCCGCCGGAGCCCGCGCACGCCCGGATCACATCGTCGGGCTTCATCCGCGGGGTCGGCCACAGCGCCCGCGACCCGGCGTGGGTGATCACCACGGGGTCCGTGGAGCGGCGCACCGCGTCCAGCGCCGTGGCGTCCCCGGAGTGCGACACGTCGACGATGATGCCGAGGTCGTTCATGCGCCGCAGGGCGCGGCGGCCGAGCACCGTCAGCCCGGTGTCGCCGGTGTCCGCGAGCCCGGAGCCGAGCTGGTTGCTCTCGCTGTACACCAGCCCGAGCAGCCGCACGCCCAGCCCGTAGAGCAGATCGAGCCGGTCGACGTCGTTGCCGATGGGGGTCGCGGACTCCAGGGTCAGCACGACGCCCACCTGGTTTCCGGCCCGGGCCCGCTCCGCGTCCTCCAGGGTGCGCACCGGGGCCACCAGGCGCTGATGGGCGAAGTCGGCCTGGCGCATGGCCAGATCGCTCACCGCGTCGTCCCAGTCCCAGGGGGTGTGCGAGCGGATCATGCTGACGGCGGCGGGGCCGCCGTCGAAGAACAGGTCCACGCCCGAGTGGGCGATGCCCTCGTACGGAATGGCCTCCCGGCCCTGGCGGCGGAACGCGGCGAAGTCACCCGGGTCCGCGGGCCGCAGCGACAGGTGGTCGTGCGCGGAGATCACCAGATGGCGTTCCTCGAAGTCCCGCGCCCGGGCCTCGACGTCCTCGCTCCACACCGGTGCCGAGCCGGGCACCCGGCCCACCGCGGGCACCAGCTCGAAGTCCCGGAAGTCCGCGCCCGGCTCCAGGTAGTGGTACGAGCGGTAGCCGTCCCACAGGTCCAGCCGGGCGCGGGTCTTGGCGGGCAGAGGGCGTCCGGTGCTCATGCGCTGACCTTCGACAGGAACGTGCGGGTGCGCTCGTGGGAGGGGGAGCCGAACAGCCGGTCCGGCGGACCCTCCTCGACGATCCGCCCGTCGTCCATGAACACGACGCGGTCGGCGACCTCGGCGGCGAAGCCCATCTCATGGGTGACGACCATCAGCGTCATGCCCTCCCCGGCCAGGTCCCGGATGACGCTCAGCACCTCCTGCACCATCTCGGGGTCCAGGGCGGAGGTCGGCTCGTCGAACAGCATCACCTTCGGCCGCATCGCCAGCGCCCGGGCGATGGCCACGCGCTGCTGCTGGCCGCCGGAGAGCTGCTCGGGGTAGCTGTCCAGCTTGTGGGCGAGCCCGACCCGGCGCATCAGCTCCTCGGCACGGTCCCCGGCCTTCGCCTTCGACAGCCCGAGCACCCGGCACGGCGCCTCCACGATGTTCTCGCGGGCGGTGAGGTGCGGGAACAGATTGAAGCTCTGGAAGACCATGCCCATGACCGCGCGCTGCCCGGCCAGTTCGCGGGGGCCGAGCTGGTGCAGGGAGGTGCCGCGCAGCCGGTAGCCGATGACGTCGCCGTCGACCACGACCAGGCCGTCGTCCGGGACCTCCAGGTGATTGACGCAGCGCAGCAGCGTGCTCTTGCCCGATCCGGACGGGCCGATGACACAGACCGTCTCACCCCGGTGGATATCCAGGGAAATGCCGTGCAGCACCTCGGTGGAGCGGAACGACTTGACGATCCCGCGCAGGGAGACGATGGGCTGCGCTTCCCTTTCCGATGCCACGCTCATACCGAGTGCTCGATCCTCTTCACTTTGGTGACCTTTTCGGCCGGTATCAGGGTGTGCCGCCCCAGACGCCGCTCCAGGCGCTGCTGGAGGAGGGTGATGACGCCGGTGATGATCATGTACCAGATCGCGGCCACGATCAACAGGGGAACGGTCTGGAAGTTCTTCGAGTAAATCAGCTGCACCGAATAGAGCAGATCCGCCAGAGAGATCACGCTGACCAGAGATGTGGCCTTGAGGAGAGATATCAGCTCATTTCCCATCGGCGGAACGATCACGCGCAGCGCCTGGGGGAGGGTGATGCGGAAAAAGATCTGAGTCGGCGTCAAGCCGAGCGCGGCAGCCGCCTGTTGCTGACCCTCCGGTACGGACAGCAGACCGGAACGGATCAACTCCGCCACGTATGCCGTTTCATGCAGGGTCAATCCGATGACCGCGGCGGTAAGCGGACCCAGCAGGGAATTCGCGTCGAAGGTGATGAACTGCGGGCCCCAGGGAATGCCGAGGGACAGGGTGGGAAACAGTGCCGCCAGGTTGTACCAGAAAAGCAGCTGCACCAGCATGGGAATCGACCGGAACACCCAGATGAACATGCCCGCGGCCGCCGACATCAGCCGCGAGGAACCCATCCGCATGAGCGCTACAACGGTGCCGAGTACCAGGGCGAATGCCATGGTCGCGGCGGTCATGCCGAGACTGACACCGATGCCCTTCATGATGCGGATCTCGAAGAAGTATTTCCCGACGGTGTCCCATTCGAAGCGCGGGTTGGTGAATATCGTGGTCACGGCCATGGCGGCGAACAGCACCACCACGGCATTGGCCACCAGCAGTCCTGGGCGCCGTCGCTTCACGCGTTTGAGCCGCGATGGCTCGGGTAGAGCGTCAAGATTCAGGACTTTGCTCATGGAGGGCCCTCGGGCGGTTCGTCGTCACGGCTGCGGAATACCGCATCTTAAAACCGCACTCCGGAACCCCCTCGAACAGTTGACACAGAACCGTCAACCGTCGGTGCCGAGGTGTCCGTAGGTGTCGCGCAGCTCCCGTTTGAGGATTTTGCCGCTGGGGTTCTTCGGCAGGGACGCCGCCACCACCACGTACTTGGGCACCTTGAACCCGGCCAGCCGCTCCCCGCAGTGCGCCACGAGCTCCTCGGCCGACACCCGCTCGCCCGGCCTGGCCACCACCACCGCCGTCACGGCCTCGATCCAGTACGGATGCGCCACCCCGAACACCGCGGCCTCCGCCACCGCCGGGTGCGCGTGCAGGACCTCCTCCACCTCGCGCCCGGACACGTTCTCCCCGCCGCTGTTCACCATGTCCTTCTTGCGGTCGACGACCGTCAGATAGCCCTCCTCGTCCATGACCCCGAGATCGCCGCTGTGGAACCAGCCGCCGCGGAACGCCTCAGCGGTGCGCTCGGGGTCCCGCCAGTAGCCGAGCATGGCGTGCGGGCCGCGGTGCACGATCTCCCCGACCGTGCCCGGCGGTACGGGACGGTCGTCCTCGTCCACCACCCGCGTCTCGACGTTGAGCCCGGCCCGCCCCGCCGACCCGGCCTTGCGCTCCTGGTCGGCCGGGCCCAGGACGGTCACGATCGGCGACATCTCGGTCTGCCCGTAGAGGTTGTACAGCGCGAGCCCCGGCAACCGGCGCCGCAGCTCCGCCAGCACGGTGACCGGCATGGCCGCGGCGCCGTAATACCCCTTCCGCAGCGACGACAGATCGCGCGTCCCGAACTCCGGATGCCGCAGCAGCGCGATCCACACCGTGGGCGGCGCGAACAGCTTGGTCACCCGCTCCGCCTCGATCGTCGCCAGCAGCGCCGCCGGGTCCGGGCCGGGCAGGATGATCGAGGTGGCCCCCAGATACACGTCCGGGGTGAGGAAGACATGCAACTGGCCGCAGTGGTACAGCGGCAGCGCATGGACCTCGATGTCGTCGGCGGCCATTCCGCCGTCCACGATCGTCGTCAGATACTGCGAGATCAGACTGCGGCTCGTCATGATCGCGCCCTTGGGCCGCGACTCCGTCCCCGAGGTGTACATCAGCTGGACCGGGTCGTCGTCCTCCAGCGCGGGGTCGGGCACGGGATGACCGCGCTCCTCGCCCAGCGCGGCGAAGTCCTCCCAGCCGTCCCGCCTCTCCCCGCCGATGGCCGCGCGCAGCACGAGGCGGGGCGGCGCGGCCTCGGCGAGAGCCGCGTCGGCCGCCTCCAGCAGACCGTCGCCCGCGATGACACCGACCGCGCCCGAGTGGGCGAGGAGGTACGCGACCTCCGGGGGCCTCAGCATGAAGTTGACCGGCACCGACACCGCGCCCAGCCGCGCCAGCGCGAAGTACGCCACCACATAGCCGTGCGAGTTGCGCGCGTACAGCACCACCCGGTCGCCCTTGGCGACACCGCGCGCCGCCAGCGCGCCCGCCGTCCGGCTCACCAGCGCGTCCAGTTCCGCGTACGTCTGGCGCAGCGCGCCGTACACCACGGCCGTCTTGCCGGGCAGCCGGGCGGCGCTGCGCGCCAGCAGATCGGCGATGCCATGGCGACGGGCGCGCACGATGTCCACGGGCAGGGAGGGGGATGCGGTCACCAGAAGTCTCCCGAATGGTCGGACGGGCCGGACGGTTCGTCACGCTGACACGGCGTCGGGTGGCGTTCAAGGCCATCCGCGACCCGCGCGTGGCCGGGCGATGCACCTGACCGGGTGGCGCGGCAGGCCGCTCGTGCGGGCCGCCTTGCCCAAAAGTGATCATTTACGTGGAATGACCGGTCAGGGCTCCGGGAAGTCCGGGGCATCCCGCGAGCCTGGAGGTTCCATGATCAGTTCAGCCGTTCGCGGCGCCGTCGCCACCACCGCCCTGACCACCGCCTGTGTGCTGCTCCCCGCCTCCGTCGCGCTGGCGGACGCGGGCGACGAGGACATCGAGCAGGTCACGGTGACCGGTGTGACGGTGGCGGAGAACAGACCCGATGACCGCGCGGCCGGCGACAGCTGGACGACCTACATGAGGCTGTACACCCCCCAGCGGAAGCACGCCGGTGACGGCACCTCCCAGTGCACCGCCGTCAAGGTCACCGCCCGCAAGCGGGTCGTCCAGTGCACCCGCGTCCTGCGGCTGAAGCGGGGCTCGCTGGTCCTCGCCGACCTGATCACCCACCAGGGCCGCGCCACGGTCACCGCGAAGACCGCCATCCTCGGCGGCACCGGCCACTACAACGACGCCGAGGGCCAGGGCACCGTCACCGTGCGGCGGGACCGGATCCGCTTCTCCCTCGCCGTCGACGACTGAGGTTCCCGTACGAACTCGCCCGCCGGTCACATCCCCCACCCCGAGCCTGGAGGTTCCATGATTCCGTCAGCCGTCCGTGGCATCGTCACCACCGCCGCCCTGGCCACCGCCCTGACCCTGCTCCCGCCGTCCGCGGCCGGGGCCGCCGGGGGCGGGGACATCGAGAAGGTCGACCTGCTCGGCGTCACCATGATCAGCACCAAGCCCCGCCACGTCGAGCCCGGTGACAGCTGGAAGACCCGGCTGAACCTGTACACCGAGAAGAAGAAGACGTACGCCGGTAACGGCACCTCGCGGTGCGACACCGTCCGCGTCACCGCCCACAAGCTGGTCGTCCAGTGCACCCGGGTGCTGCGCCTGGAGAAGGGCTCGCTGGTGCTCAGCGACCAGGTCACCCACAAGGGCCATGCGACGGCCACCGCCAAGACGGCGATCGTCGGCGGCACCGGCCGCTACCACTCCGCCTACGGCCAGGGCACCATCACCCTCGCGGGCCCGCTGCACCACTTCGCGCTCAGGGTCGACGAGTAGGCCCGGTATGACGCCCCGTCCGGGAATCCCCCGGGCGGGGCGCCGCCGCCGGTCTAGCCGGTGCACTCCATCGACGCCGGGTCCTCCGCCGCGCGGATCAGGGACCGGTGCGCCTCGCGCAGCCGCTCCACATCGGGCTTGACCTCTCTGCGGTCATAGGTGATGAGCCCGTTCAGCTCGCCCTCCACATCCGTGATCTGCGTGTAGACCGCGCCGCTGTTCCCATGGCAGGCGACCTGCTGCCGCACCTTGTCCAGCAGCTTCAGATACTCGGCCGTGTACTGCTCCTGGTCCACGCCCACATAGGTGTGCTGCACCGGCCACGCGTGCCCCGGTACGGCAAGCCCCAGACCGCCGTACTCCCCGATGACGCCCGCCCGCTGGGCGTCGGGGCGCGGTTCGCCGGGGCCCGGATAGGTGTGGATGTCGGCGAGGTCGCCGTTGCCGGTGTCGTTCCAGCCGCTGGCGCCGTCGATGAGCCGTGACGGGTCCCAGCCCTTGGCGAGCGCGGGCACCTTCGGCCCGCCGTACTGGCCCCACCCCTCGTTGAAAGTGACCCAGATGCCGATCGACGGGCTGCTGACGTGCTGGTCGACCATGGCCTTCATCTCGCGCTCGTACTGGGCCTGCGCCTGCTCCGAGGGTGCGATGGTGTTCATGGCGGGCATGTCCTGCCACACCATCAGCCCGAGCCGGTCGGCCCAGTAGTACCAGCGGTCGGGTTCGACCTTGATGTGCTTGCGCACGGAGTTGAACCCCATCCGCTTGTGCATCTTCAGGTCGTACGCCAGGGCCTGGTCCGTCGGCGCGGTGTGCAGACCGTCCGGCCAGAAGCCCTGGTCGAGGGTGGCCATCGAGAAGAAGGGCTTGCCGTTGAGCACCATGCGCTTCTTGCCGTCGACCTCCTCGACCGCGATGCTGCGCATGCCGAAGTAGCTCGTCACCCGGTCGGCCTTCGCGCCCCGCCCGACGGTCACCTTCAGCCGGTACAGATACGGATCGTCCGGCGACCACAGCCGGGGCGAGGGCACCGGCACGGTCAGCGCCGAGCCGGTGCGCCCGGTCGCCGTGCCGACCGCGCGCTTCCCTTCGTACGCGGTCGCGGTGACCGGCACGCCGTCCCGTACGCCGCGGACCTCCGCGGTGAGCGCCTTGCCCGGCACGTCCGGGGTCAGCTTGAGGCTGTCGGCGTGGTCGGCCGCCACCGGCTCCATCCACACGGTCTGCCAGATGCCGGAGGAGGGGGTGTAGAAGATGCCGCTGGGGTCCAGCCGCTGTTTGCCCATCGGCGGGTTCTCGCCGTCCTCGGCGTCCGTCGGGTCGTACACGCCGACCAGCAGCTCCTGGGTGCGGCCGGGGCGCAGGGCGTCGGTGACGTCGGCGCCGAACCGGTCGTAGCCGCCGCGGTGTTCGGCGACCCGGGTGCCGTTGACATAGACCTGGGCCTGCCAGTCCACGGCGTCGAAGTTCAGCTTCAGCCGCTGCCCGTCGCCGATCTTCCAGCTCGCGGGGACGGTGAAGGTGCGCCGGTACCACATGCGGTCCTCGTGGCGCTCCAGCCCGGACAGGTCGGACTCCACCGGATACGGCACCAGGACGTCTTCCCGCAGCCGCTGCCCGAACGGGGGCGCCTGGCCCTTCTCGGCGGCGGCGAACTGCCAGGTGCCGTTGAGGTTCTTCCACCGCTCGCGGGTCAGCTGCGGGCGCGGGTACTCGGGGTGGGCGTTGTCCGGGCCGACGTCCTTCGCCCAGGGAGTGCTGAGCTGATATGTCGACGTGTTGCCGCCGAAGGCGAGGAACTGCCCGACGGCGCCCTGGTCGTTCGTGAGGCCGCCCTCGCCGTCGTAGCGCACGATCGCCTCGCCGCCGCGGCCCACCACCGGCTCCTTCAGCGTGAGCAGCAGCCGCGAGCGGTCGGCCGGGTCCAGCCGGGCCGGGCCCAGCGGCCAGGCCGCGCCGCCGATGACGGCGGTGAGGTGGCCGGCCAGCCCGGCCGGGGGAGCGGCGAGGGGGCGGGCGAAGTCCATCAGCAGCGTCCGGCCGTCCGGCTGGACGGCGCTGCTCACCGGGCCCTCGTAGCCGAAGTCCGGGGGCAGCCGGAACGCCGACGCCGGAACCGGCTCCTCGGCCTTGCCTGGCGGGGTCCAGGCGAGGTGGAAATTGGAGCCGCCGTAGTGCTCGAAGTACTCGACCTTGATGTCGTACGCGCGGCCCGCGGTCAGCTCGACCGGGCCGGAGACCTGTTCCTTGTCCCAGTCGTCGACCCAGTGGTCGATGACGGGCCGGCCGTCGATCCACAGCCGGAAGCCGTTGTCGCCGGTGATCGAGAAGGTGTGCGTCCCGGAGCGTTCGGGGACGAGTCGGCCGGTCCACCGGACGCTGACGTCGTCGGACCGCCCGGTGGCGGTCTGGAGCCGCGGCTCCAGGTTGTCGAAGTCGAGGGACGAATCGAGGGTGGTCGCCTTGAGTTCGTGGAAGTCGAAGGCGCCCGGGGCGGACTGGAGGTAGTAGTCGCCGCGCAGACCGTTGACGACGGGGTCGGGATCGCGGTCGTCGGACGCGACGGCCGCGGCGGGGCCGGGGCCGGTCAGCAGACCGAGGACGCCGAGCGCCATGACGAGCGCCGCGACCACGGGTCTGGTGAGAGCCGAACGTAAACGCACAGGTCCTCCTTGCCGGAACAGCTGTTGGAACAAGCTGGGGCGCCGATCATTCGGCCATTGCCGACAGAACCTGTCAATACTGAACGCAAGCCAACACCCTTGACGAGAAAGCCCTTTCTGCTTAGCGTGCGGTTCACGCATATGATCGAGATTCAATGATTTGCACGATGGAGGCCGTAATGGGGCGACGGATCGTGGTGTCGGGCGGCGGTACGGGCATCGGTCTTGCGACCGCGGAGTCCTTCGCCGCGGACGGCGACCGCGTCGTCATCGTGGGACGCCGAACCGAGGTGCTGCGCGCCGCGGCCGGCAAACTGAACGCCGCCCATGGCGACGGCCTGGTCACCTGGACCGCCGCCGACCTGAGCGACCCCGGGCAGACCCGCCGCGCCGCCGACGACATCGCCGCCGACGGCCCCGTCGACGTGATCGTCACCAACGCGGGCGGCAATGTCGCGCCCGGCAACGACGGCACCCTGGAAGGCATCGCCGACCAGTACCGGCGCAACTTCGCGGCCAACGTGCTCACGGCCGTCCTGCTGACCGAAGCCCTCATTCCGCATATCGCCCGCCCCGGTGGCCGGATCGTGCACCTTTCCTCGGTGGCGGCGCTGCGCGGCCCCGGTTCGTACGGCGGCACCAAGGCCGCCCTGCACACCTACACCTTCGAACTGGCCAAGCGGCTGGGCGCGGAGGGCGTCACCGCCAACGCGGTGGCGCCCGGCTACGTCGAGGACACCGAGTTCTTCGGCGAGCGCGGCACTCCCGAGTTCATCGCGCAGCAGATCGGGCAGACGCTCACCGGGCAGCCGGGCGTGCCCGCCGAGATAGCCGCCGCCATCCGCTATCTGGCCTCTCCGGAGGCCGCGTATGTCACCGGGCAGGTCCTGCACATCAACGGCGGGGCGCAGTACGGCCGCTGACGCGCCCCGCATCAACCCCGGCGTGCCGCAAGGGCCGGACGGCCCCGGATCAGGGGCCGCGCAGCCCTGCCGCCACGGAGCCCCACGGTCCACTCTGGTTGCCCACACAGGTGGGGGAAAGACGGACGGACGGCCGCACCGAGGGAGTCACCTCGTGACTCCCAAACCATCTCGGGCGCGGCCGTCCGTCCGTCTGTGTGCGCACCACCGCGACACGACGCAAGGGGAGAGACGTCATGTTCCACAACGCTGCCAGGGCCGCCGCCGCGATGGCCGCGGGCTGTGCCATCGCGCTGCTGTATCCCGCGGCGCCCGCCGGAGCCGCGGGCTCCGTGCATCTGCACAAGATCTACTACGACTCTCCCGGTTCGGACACCCGGAGCAACAGCAGCCTCAACGCCGAGTATGTGCAGATCAAGAACTCCACGGCGCGCGGGGTGAGCCTCAAGGGGTGGGTGGTGGTCGACGCCAGCCGCCACGCGTACACCTTCCCGTCGTACACCCTCGGCGCGGGCAAGACCGTGACGGTGCGGACGGGCATCGGCTCGGACACCTCCGCCACCAAGTACCAGGACCGCCGCGCCTACGTCTGGAACAACACCAGCGACAAGGCCACGCTCCGCAAGAGCGGCGGCACCACGGTCGACACCTGCTCGTACAACAGCAGCCGGGCCGACTACACGATGTGCTGAACCCCGGGGGTCCCGGGCCGCGGGCTCAGCCCAAGCCCGGGACCACCATCGCCAGCCAGACGGCGGCGGGGACGACGACCACCATGATGCCGCCGTAGATCATCAGCTGGCGGAAGAACCGGTCCCGGTCGACATCGGGCGCGGCCGCCAGCACCAGCGCGCCGTTGGTCGAGAAGGGGCTGATGTCCACGACCGTCGCCGACACCGTGAGCGCGGCGATCATGCCCACCGCGCCGATCTGCCCCTGGGAGAGGAAGGGGACGGCGAGCGGGATGAGCGCGCCCATGATGCCCACGGACGAGGCGAAGGCGGAGATGATCGCGCCGATGTAGCACAGCAGCAGCGCCGCGAGCAGCGGGACGCCGATGTCGGTGACCGCGTTGCCCGCGTAGGTGATGGTGCCCATCTCGTCCAGCACCCCGACATAGGTGAGGACACCGCAGATCAGCAGCACGGTGGGCCAGGTGACCTCGTTGACGGCCCGCTTGCCGTGGTCCGGCCAGACGACGCTGAGCGCGACCGCGAGGGTGATCGCGGTGAGCCCGGCGTCCTGGTCGAAGGCGAGGACCGCGACCACCAGGGCCACCAGCGCGACCAGGGTCGCGATCCGGGCCGGGGTGAGCCGGGTGTCCGCGTCCGACGCCGCCGCCTCGGCTTCCTCCTCCGAAGCGGCCGCGGCCGCGGTGTCGGTGCGGGGCAGCTTCAGCCCGCCGCAGACGACGAACACGACGGCCGCGATGAGCAGGTTGACGACGAGGCTGGCCAGGAACAGGGTGACCTCGTTGCCGGGCAGCTTCTCCCGCTCCACGATGCCGTTGACGATCGAGCCGTAGATGCTGATGGGGGAGAAGCCGCCGCCCTGGGCGCCGTGCACCACCATGGCCCCCATCAGCAGCGGGCTGATCCGGTAGCGCGCCGCGAAGCTCAGCGCGAGGGGCGCCACGATCGCGACCGCCGCCGGGCTCACCGCACCGATCGCGGTCAGCACGCCGCTGATCGCGAACATCACCCAGGGGATCAGCGCGACCCGCCCGCCCACCAGCCGGATCGCGGCGTGCACCAGCCAGTCGGTGGTCCCGTTGGCCCGCGCGAGCGCGAACAGGTACGTCACGCCCACCAGCACCACGAACAGATCGCCCGGGAACCCGGCGAAGATCTGTTCCGCGTCGAAACCGGCGACCAGTTCCCCCACGGCGAAGGCGGCGGCGAAGGAAAGCGCGCCCATGTTGATCGATCTGGTGGTGGCGATCACGAAGACCACCACCAGCACGAGTATCGAGATCAGTTCGTCGGACATCGAGCGCGCTCCCGTCGCAAGTGGCCCAGCCGCGACTCACGTTGCGGGCGTGATGGTTCAACAGTCAATACATGCGTGGCACATTGGCTGAGCCAATCGACCATCAGGTGCTACGCTGCGAATCGGACCGGTCACCAACCGCAGCAGCCAGCCGCAGCAGGGGGGGAGCCCGCATGGCCGACGACGCACTGCGCCCGATGACCCGTCAGCGCCTGTACGAGCAGGTGCTGGAGCGGCTGCGCGCCTACGTCGAGGAGGGCGGGCTGCGCGCGGGCGACCGGCTGCCCACCGAGCGGGAACTCGCCGAGCGGCTCGGCATCAGCCGCGCCTCCGTCAAGCAGGCCATCGTCGTCCTGGAGGTGCAGGGCCTGGTCGAGGTGCGCCAGGGCGGCGGCATGCGGCTGCTCCGCGACAGCCTCGACACCGAGCCCGTGGAGCGCCTGGTGGAGCGGCGGCGCCGGCTGCCCGATGTGCTGGACGCCCGGGAGGCGCTGGAGACCAAGCTCGCCGAACTCGCCGCCGAGCGCCGCACCGACGACGACCTCGCCGCCCTGGAGCAGGCGCTCCACTGGATGGAGGACGAGATCGCGACGGGCCGCCACGGCATCGAGGGCGACCGCCGCTTCCACGCCGCGGTCACCGCGGCCGCCCACAGCCCGCTGCTGGCCGAGTTCATGCGCTCCATCTCCGAGCAGATCGCGGAGAGCCGTGCGGAGTCGCTGCGTCAGCCGGGCCGCCCCAAGCGGTCGTTCGCGCAGCACCGGAAGATCCTGGACGCCATCGCCGAGGGCCGCTCCAAGGCCGCGGCCGCGGCCATGCGCCGCCATGTCCGCACCGTCGCCCAGGTGCGCTTGCTGAACTGGGACCCGGACGAATCCCCCTGAGTGCGGGCCGTCTTCACACGGCGTCCGCGGCGCCTCCCCGACCGGAATCGGTCGCTCAGCCGTGTTTTCCGGCCTATGGCGCACCACGCGACGCGCACGGCACAACACCCGCCCATAGCATCAACGCGGCTCTCGGGAGCCCCCGAGAGCATGAGGCAGGGAGACGTTTCTATGCGCGTCAAGAGAGCCATTGGTGTCGTCGCCCCCGCACTACTGGGCATGATCCTCGCCTTCCCCGGAAGCGCGTCCGCCGCCGACTCGGGCGTGCGCGCCAACCCGTTCAGCGGGTTCGTCCTCCACACCGGCACGCCCCTCCACGAGACCGACGACACGTTCGCGAGCCTGACCGCCGACTGGGACCGCGACGGCCGTCCGGANCTNNTCGNGNTCAAGANGAGCAACACGGGTACGAACTCGACCGAGGTGCANATTCTNTCGGGTGCGAGTAATTTCCAGCGGTTCATTGTGCAGACGGGTACGGCGCTGCATGAGACGGATGGGTCGTTCGATTTCGCGGTGACGGACTGGGACCAGCGGTTCATTGTGCAGACGGGTACGGCGCTGCATGAGACGGATGGGTCGTTCGATTTCGCGGTGACGGACTGGGANCGCGACGGCCGTCCGGACCTGGNCGCNATCAAGAAGAGCGCCACCGGCACCAACTCGACCGAGGTGCACATCCTCTCCGGCGCCAGCACCTTCCAGCGGTTCGTGCTCCAGACCGGTACGGCGCTGCACGAGACCGATGCCACCTTCGACTTCGGCGTGGCGGACTGGGACAAGGACGGCCGTCAGGACCTCGTGGCCATCAAGAAGAGCAACACCGGGACGAACTCCACCGAGGTCCACGTGCTGTCGGCCGCGAGCACGTTCCAGCGGTTCGTGCTCCAGACCGGTACGGCGCTGCACGAGACCGACGCCACCTTCGACTTCGGCCTGGCGGACTGGAACCGCGACGGCACCTCCGACCTGGTCGCGGTGAAGAAGAGCAACACCGGCACCAACTCCACCGAAGTGCACGTCCTCGGCGGCTGACGCACCGGCGCGCGAGCGATGACCCGCGGCTATGACCCGCAGCTATGACCCGCGCCCCGCGGTCAGATGGTGCGGGTCGTAGCCCGGGATCGTGCCGTCGGGCTTGGCGACCAGGAAGAGTCCCGCCATCCCCATGTCGGAGTGGCTCTGGACGTGGCAGTGGTACATCCACGCGCCCGCGCCGGTGTTCTCCCCGGCGATCACCTGGAAGCCGAACGAGTCGGCCGGGCCGGTGATCTTGTTGTCGATGACCCGGCTCGGGTCGTCCGGCCCCTCCAGGATGCCCGTGCGGTTGTCCGCCCAGCGATGACCGTGCATATGGAAGGTGTGGTAGTACTCGCCGTGCGTGATCATGATGATCTCGACGCGTTCGCCCACCGTCGCCCTGAACTCGGGCGCGTCATGGCCTGACTTGTTGTTGATCGTCATGTCGTTGAAGACGATGGTGAACTGCTTCTGCGGCAGGACGTCCCCCGCACGGCGCACCACCACCGGCCCGTACAGCCCCTTGCGGAGGCCACCGGTGCCGTGCGGGGTGCCGACCGCGTGGTCGTGGTAGTGCCAGTAGCCCGCGCTGCCCGGCCGCCAGGTGCCGTCCGCGCGGATGCCCGGGGCGTGGGTGCGCCAGGTGTACGTACGCGTCCCGCCCGGTTCCACGGTGCTCCGGTTGAGCTGGGTGCCGTCGCTGGCGGTGTCGTAGTCCAGACCGTGCACATGGAGGCTGGCGGTGACGTCCATGGTGTTCTCGAACTCGATGTGCAGGGTGTCGCCCTCGGTCAGCTCGATCAGCGGGCCGGGGATGGACGCCTTGCCCTTCTCCAGGCCGTAGCCCATCTGCCCGTCCGGCAGCTTCTCCGCGTACATCGTGATGCGGCGGACAGCGCCACCGGCCGCCGCCGTGGCCACCCGGCGCTTCGCGCCCTCGGAAGGCGCGGCAGACGTGGCGGAGGCGGCGGGGGAGGCGAGGGGCAGCGGGCCGCCGATCGCGGCGGCGGCCGCGCCACCGGCGAGAAGCCGGCGGCTGAAGCCGCGTCTGGGCATGGTGCCGGGTGCGTCGCTCATCGCTCTCCCAACTCGGTGCGGCCGTCTCGATGGTGCCGATGCGCACGTGCCCCGGGGATGGCATCACGGTAGCCGGAGGACGCCCGTTCATCCACACTCAGGACAAAGTTCGTCGAGTTGCGGTCATAGCTATTGGCGGAGCGCGAAAAGGCGTCTAGCTTCCTTCAGCGGTGTATCCGGTACCGGAGAGGGATGGGTTACTCATGCGGGATGAACCGTACCAAAAGCCCTCGGAAAGGCATCGGCTGACGAAGCGTCGGCCGCGGAGGAGACGCGCGGCGTTGGCGGCACTGCTGTTCGGGGCCGTCACCGCGACCATGCTCGGCGGCACCCCGGCCGCCGCCCGCCCCGAGGAGCGCCCCCGGCTGACGCTGCCGTCCCCGCCGGGCGGCGACGACGTCAAGGTGCTGGTCTTCCACGGCTCGGCCGGGGACGAGGCGCCGACCGTGGACGCCGGTATCGAGGCCATCGAACGCATCGGCAACCAGGGCCCGGCGGCCACCCGCTTCACGGTCGACGCCACCGCCGACGCCTCGGTTTTCACGCGCTCGACGCTCGGCACGTACAACGCGGTCGTCTTCCTGACCGGCGCGGGCGATGTGCTCGACCCGGAGCAGGAAGCCGGGCTGGAGACGTACATGGAGGCGGGCGGCGGCTTCCTCGGCATCCATGACGCGGCCCGCAACGAGCCGTACTCGGACTGGTTCACCGGTCTGATCGGCGCCCGCCCCACCACCGGCCCCGCCACCGTGCAGCGGGCCGTCGTCGAGGTCGGCGACCGCGGTCATCCGGCCACCAGGGATCTGCCGCTGGAGTGGAAGCGCCCCGACACCTGGCTCAACTGGAAGACGAACCCCTCCGGCCAGGTGCACACCGTCGCCCGGGTCCGGGAGAGCAGCTACCAGCCCGGTACGGGGGCCAACGGCTGGGACCACCCCATCTCCTGGTGCCGTGACTACGACGGCGGCCGGTCCTTCTACACCGGCATGGGCGGCACGGCGGCCGGTTTCCGGGAGACGGACTTCCGCGCCCATCTGCGCGGCGCGCTGTTGTGGACCACCCGGCTCGCCCGCGCCGACTGCCAGGCCACCATCACCGCCAACTACAAGGCCGAGCGGGTCACCAAGCCCAACCAGCCCGGCCAGGCGGACCAGATCGGCGAGCCGCACGGCCTGGTCACCGCCCCGGACGGCCGGGTGCTGTACATCGGCCGCGGCGGCAGCGACAACAGCGCGCCCGTCGTGACCGACTGGAACGACCCCGACATCGGCAAGGGCCAGGGCCAGATCCACGTCTACGACCCCAAGACCGGCAAGGTGACGCTCGCCGGTGCGCTCACCGTGTTCGGCAACAAGGGCGGCGGCGATGAGCTGATCAAGAACGAGGAGGGGCTGCTCGGCATCGAGCTGGACCCGGACTTCCTCACCAACGGGTGGGTGTATCTGCACTACACCCCGCACTCCAGGATCAACCGTGACACGCGCATGGCCGAGCGCCGGGTCTCCCGCTTCACCCTGAACCTCAAGACCGACAAGCTCGACCTCGGCTCGGAGAAGGTCCTGCTGTCCTGGCCGGTGCAGATCCACAGCTGCTGCCACGCGGGCGGCGGCATGGCCTGGGACTCGAAGCGCAACCTCTACATCGCCACCGGCGACAACAACTCCTCCCAGTTCAGCGACGGCTACTCGGGCAACAACCCGCAGCCGAACTACAAGGGCGTGTCGTTCGCCGACGCCCGCCGCACCGCCGGGAACACCAACAACCTCAACGGCAAGATCCTGCGGATCCACCCCGAGGCCGACGGCACGTACACCCTCCCCGAGGGCAATCTGTTCACCGGCAAGGAGCCCGATGAGGGCGGCGGCAAGACCCGTGGCGAGATCTATGTGATGGGCGTGCGCAACCCGGCCCGGATCTTCGTCGACAAGAAGACCGACATCCTCTACGCGGGCTGGGTCGGCCCCGACGCGGGCGAGCCCAGCACCACCTGGGGCCCCGCCAAGTACGACACGTTCGCCGCCATCACCAAGGCGGGCAACCACGGCTGGCCGTTCTGCATGGGCAACAAGCAGCCGTACCGCGACCGCAACCTGCCGGACCCGAGCAAGCCGCTGGGCTGGTACGACTGCGACGCCCCCAAGAACGAGTCGCCCAACAACAACGGCCTGGTGAACCTGCCGCCGGTCACCGGGAACACCATCTGGTACTCGCCCCAGGGCGGCGCCCCCGACTATCCGCGCAACGCCGACGGCATCCCCAGCTACAAGGCGTCGGAGGCGAAGTTCCTGCTGCCGTGGCTCAGGGGCGGCGGCCAGGCCACCATGAACGGCCCCGTGTACCGGTACGACGACACCAGCAACAGCGCCACCAAGTGGCCCGCGTACTGGGACGGCAAGTGGTTCGTCGGCGACTTCTACGACGCCGACCAGCCGCGCCACGCCGTGGTGACCGACCCGAAGACGATCGGCAAGGGCGGGCTGCCCGTGCACGCCGAATCCCTCAAGAAGATCATCCCGGTGGGCGCCGACGGCATCCGCAACCTCATGGACTGGAAGTTCGCCCCGGACGGCTCGCTCTACGTCCTCGACTACGGGCGCGGCTTCTTCACCTCCGACGCCAAGTCGGCGCTGTGGCACATCACCTACAAGGGCGGCGAGCCCACCCCGCTCGCCAAGGACGTGGCCAGGAAGGCGGAGCAGCGGTGAGACGACGCCAGAAACCCCGCAGACCGCTGACGGCGCTGCTCGCCGCGCTGCTCATGGTGCTCGGGCTGACCTCGGGACTGTCCACGGCCACGGCCGCGTCCGGCAAGGACACCGGCAAGCGGGCGGCCCAGCAGACCCTGACCTGGACCGCGGGCGACGACATCACCAAGTACGTCTCGGCACCCAAGACGGCGGTCGCCGGGAAGACCACCATCGTCTTCGAGAACAGCACCGCCACCGGCAACACCATGGGCATGCCGCACACCCTCACGTTCGACGTGTCGGATCCCGAGTACAACAACGACGTCCCGCTGAACATCCTCGCCAACCCCGCGGACGACAGCGGCGGCAAGCACTCCGTCGAGGTCACCCTCGCCCCGGGCCGCTACCGCTACTACTGCACCATCCCCGGCCACGGCCAGATGCAGGGCATCCTCGTGGTCACCGAGGACGGCGGGGGCGAGGACACCGCCGCGCCCGAGACCTCGGCGAAGGTCGAGGGCGAGCGGGACGCGGACGGCGCGTACATCGGCATGGCCACGGTCACGGTGTCCGCCACCGACGCGGGCTCGGGCGTGGACAAGATCGAGTACGCGGTGGGCGACGGGGCGTTCCAGCCGTACACCGCCCCGGTGATGGTGCACGAGGTGGGCACCCACACCATCCGCTACCGGGCCACCGACAAGGCGGGGAACACCTCCGCGGTGAAGTCGGCGGACTTCCGCGTGGTGGCCCCGCCGACGGACGACAAGACACCACCCGAGACCTCCGCCACGGTGTCCGGCAAGCAGGGACCGAACGGTGACTACTACGACACGGCCACCGTCACCCTCACGGCCTCCGACACCGGGTCCGGCGTCAACACCATCGAATACGCCCTGGACCAAGGCGACTTCACGAAGTACACCGCACCGGTGGGGGTGACCGCGCACGGTTCCCACACGGTGCGCTACCGCGCGACCGACCGGGCCGGGAACACCTCCGAGGTGAAATCGGTGGCGTTCTCCGTGGTCGCGCCGCCGAGCACCGACACCACCCCGCCCGAGACCGCCGCGAAGGCGGAGGGCACCAGGAACTCGGACGGCAACTACCTCGGCAGCGCCAAGGTGACCATCACCGCCACCGACGCCGACTCGGGTGTGGCGAAGACCGAGTACTCCCTCGACGGCGGCCCGTACCTCGCGTACACCACCCCCGTCGTCGTGGACCGGGTCGGCCGCCACACCGTCGCCCACCGCGCCACCGACAAGGCGGGCAACACCTCGTCGGCCAAGAAGCTCGCGTTCACCGTGGACGAGGGCGGCGGCGTGCCCGCCCCCGCGTGCCCCGAGTGGGACGAGCGGCTCACCGTGATCGTCGGTACGGTCGACACCGGCGTCCCCAACCGCATCACCCGCAGCCGCTGCACCATCAACGAGCTGATCGAGGACGAGAAGGACTGGTCCTCGCACGCCCTCTTCCTCAAGCACGTCACCTCGGTGACCGGCAGGCTGCTCTCCGACGGCGTCATCGACCAGCGCGAGAACGAGGCCATCAACAAGGCCGCCGACGAGTCCGGAATCGGCAAGCCCGGCCAGAGCGAGGGCTACCGCGACCTCTTCGACGGGACGAAGAAGTCGTTCGACGCGTGGCAGCACGTGGGCGGCGGCGCCTTCGGGCTGAACGGCGACGGCACCATGACCAGCAGCTCCACCGTCGACGGCATGGGCATGCTGTGGTTCCCGCGGCGCACCTACGACGACTTCTCGCTGAAGCTCCAGTTCCGTGACGACGCCCCGGGGACGGGCAACGCCAACAGCGGCGTCTTCGTCCGCTTCCCCGATGTCAACGACCACCCCGAGGAGTCCCGCCCGGAGTGGGTCGCCATCAAGTACGGGCACGAGGTGCAGATCAACGACCGCCCGGACGGCGACATGTACAAGACGGGCTCGATCTACGGCTTCGACCGGGTCGGCCTGGGCGGTGCGGGGGTGACGCCCAAGGGCAGCTGGAACGACTACGAGATCCGGGTGGTCGGCCAGCACTACTCGATCTACCGCAACGGTGTGCTGATCAATGAGTTCGAGAACGCCGGGGGCCAGGACTTCACCCCGCCGCGCGCGGACGACCCGGGCACCGACGGCCGCCGGTTCGCCTCCGGATACATCGGTCTCCAGACCCACAGCACCAGCGATGTGGTCTCGTACCGCAACATCCGGATCCAGGAGCTGTAGAGACAGGAGCTGTAGAGAGGCGAGTGAGTGGCCGCCGGAGTACCCCAGTCCCCGGCGGCCACCGTCACCCACGAGGTTACCCGAGGTAATACTCGGCGGTAACCCCTCTGCGCACCACATGCCAAAGCCCCGCCCCGACCAGCGGAGCGGGGCTTCGGCGCCCGCCGTCAGGACGCCAGCGTGTCCAGGATCTGCTGCCCGTACTTGACCAGCTTGTTCTCGCCGACCCCGCTCACCGCGCCCAGCTCGTCCAGCGTCGAGGGGACGACGGTCGCGATCTCGCGCAGCGTCGCGTCGTGGAAGATCACGTACGCGGGCACACCCTGCTCCTTCGCGGTCGCCGCGCGCCAGGCGCGCAGCCGCTCGAAGACCGGCACCGCCTCCTCCGGCAGGTCGGCCGCGGCCTTGCGGGACTTCGACGACGACCCGGACGCGCCCGACTTCGCCGACTTCCCGGCGCGCACCTTCTCGGGCTCGCGCCGCAGCCTCACCTCGCGCTGCCGCCCCAGCACCTCGGCGCTCGCGTCGGTGAGCACCAGCGTGCCGTAGTCGCCCTCGACGCCCAGCAGCCCCTGGGCCAGCAACTGCCGCACCACGCCACGCCATTCGGCCTCGCGCAGCTCGGTGCCGATGCCGAACACCGACAGCGCGTCATGGTCGAACTGGATGACCTTGGCCGTCTTCTTGCCGAGCAGGATGTCGATCACCTGTCCGGCACCGAACTTCTGGTTCCGCTCCCGCTTGAGCCGGACCACCGTCGACAGCAGCTTCTGCGCGGGCACGGTGCCGTCCCAGGACTCCGGGGGCGTCAGGCACGTATCGCAGTTGCCGCACGCGGTGCTCTGCTGGCCGAAGTACGCGAGCAGCTGGACCCGGCGGCATTCGACGGTCTCGCACAGGGCCAGCATCGCCTCCAGGTGCGCACCCAGCTTGCGCCGGTGGGCGTCGTCCCCCTCGGAGGTGTCGATCATCTTCCGCTGCTGGATGACGTCCTGGAGCCCGTACGCCAGCCACGCGGTGGACGGCAGCCCGTCCCGCCCGGCGCGGCCCGTCTCCTGGTAGTAGCCCTCGACGGACTTCGGCAGATCCAGATGGGCCACGAACCGTACGTCCGGCTTGTCGATGCCCATGCCGAACGCGATCGTCGCCACCACGACCAGCCCGTCCTCCCGCAGGAAGCGCGCCTGGTGCTCGGCGCGGACCGGGGCGTCGAGGCCCGCGTGGTACGGCACCGCGTCGATCCCGTTGCTCACCAGGAACTCGGCCGTCTTCTCGACCGAGGCGCGGGACAGGCAGTAGACGATTCCGGCGTCGCCCGGGTGCTCGGTGCGCAGCAGCTCCAGCAGCTGCTTCTTCGGCTCGTTCTTCGGGGCGATCCGGTACTGGATGTTGGGGCGGTCGAAGCTCGCCACGAAGTGGTGGGCGTCCTGGAGCTTCAGCCGGGACGCGATCTCCGCGTGGGTGGCCTCGGTGGCGGTCGCGGTCAGCGCGATCCGGGGCACGGTGGGCCAGCGCTCGTGCAGCTCGGACAGGGCCAGGTAGTCGGGCCGGAAGTCGTGCCCCCACTGGGCCACGCAGTGCGCCTCGTCGATGGCGAACAGCGAGACCGTGCCGCGGTCCAGCAGCCGCAGCGTGGACTCCACGCGCAGCCGCTCGGGGGCGAGGTAGAGCAGATCCAGCTCGCCCGCGAGGAACTCGGCCTCCACCATCCGCCGCTCGTCCAGATCCTGGGTGGAGTTGAGGAACCCGGCCCGCACCCCGAGGTTCCGCAGCGCGTCGACCTGGTCCTGCATCAGCGCGATCAGCGGCGAGATGACGACCCCGACGCCCTTCCGCACGAGCGCGGGAATCTGGTAGCACAGCGACTTGCCGCCGCCGGTCGGCATGAGGACCAGCGCGTCACCACCGGTTATGACATGCTCGATGATCTCCTGCTGGCCTCCCCGGAACGCGTCATAGCCGAAGATGCGGTGCAGCACGCGCAGGGCTTCGCTGCCATCGGGGCCGCCTGCGACATCGGGTCCGTTTTCGGGAAGAGCCATCCGCCGATTCTAGAGGTCCCGCGAGGTGCCCTGGTCAACGACGGGTGAACCGTGCGGTGACGGTCATCGCGGCGGCGCCCGTCATCATCCCCAGCCGGTTCCAGGTCATGCCGAAGCCGGTGCGGTCGATCTCGACATCGGCGGTGAGCGTGGCGGCGTCGGCGGTGGCCTCGGTGAGCCGCGCCGTGAAGGACAGGGGCCGGGTGCGGCCGAGGACGGTCAGCTCGCCGTCGACCGCGACGGTGGCGCCCTCGTCGGGCACCGCGCCCGAGACCGCGACCGTGATCTCGGGGTGGCGGTCCGTATCGAGGAAGTCCACGCCGCGCAGATGGGCGTCGCGCTTGGGGTTCCGGGTGTCCAGCGAGGCGGCGTCGATGACCAGGGAGCCCCGCGCGGAGCCGTCCGGCAGCACCTCGCCCTCCCCGCTGACGGCCGTGAAGTGGCCGCTGACGGTGGCCAGCCCCCAGAACGTCTTGTGCCGGACGCGGACCGCGGATCCGGCCGGGTCCAGGATCCAGCGGCCCGCCTCTGCCGCGGACGGCGAGACGGGGGTACGGGCGGGGTCGGCGGCGTCCGCCATGGCGATCACGTCCTCGTCGGCGTGGGATACGTTCCCCGGCAGCTTAGGGAGACCCGGTGTGATGTGGGGAGAGGAGAGCGGGTTGGATGGAGGCGGACGTGGGCACAGTGGCCGTTGGAACATGACGGTTCGTCATGTGCGCGTCCAGATGGATCCTTTCCCCACGAGGAGGCCGATGTGACATCCAGCAGACTCGTCCGCGCACTACCGGTCGCGATCGCGGCGGTCCTCGCCCTGGCGGGTGGTCAGGCGGTGGCGGCACCGGCACCGGCACCCGATGCCGCCGCGCGCGTGGTCACGTATGACGCCAGCGGGGCCGCCGAGTTCAAGGACGCGGTGACCAAGGGCGCGGCGGTCTGGAACCAGAGCGTGAAGAACGTACAGCTCAAGCCGGTCACCTCCGGCCAGCGGGCCAACCTCCGCGTCGTCGCGGACAACGGCTGGCCCCGTGCCCAGGTCACCGCGCTCGGCAGCGGCACGATCTACTTCGGACGGCAGGCCGTGGACGAGGGCCACAACACCGTACGGATCGCTTCGCACGAGATGGGCCACATCCTGGGCCTGCCCGATGTGAAGCCGGGCCCCTGCTCCAGCCTGATGTCCGGGGCCAGCGCCGGTACGTCCTGCACCAACGCCAGCCCCAACGCGGCGGAGAAGGCCGAGGTCGAGGACGCCTTCGCGCTGCTCGAGTCGTCCACCGCGACGACGGCCGCGTACAAGGACTGACCGGGGCTCACCGGAAGAGAGGCGGGCGGGCCGGGGGAGACTCCCGGCCCGCCCGCCTCCGTTCTCACACCGTGATGACCTCGGTGTCGGGGAGGGCGCGGAACGGTGCGAGCCGGTCCTCGGTGGCGCCGCTGTCGGTGACCAGCGTCCACGGCCGGTCCAGCGGGGCCCACGCGGTGAAGGGGGACTCGCCGAGCTTGCTGCTGTCGGCCAGCACGAACACCTCCCGGCCGCGGTCGGCCATCATCTCCTTCAGCGAGGTCTGCTGAAGGCTGGCCTCACAGATGCCGCGCCGCGCGTCGATCCCGTCGGCGCCCAGGAAGACCTTGTCCGCGGTGAGCCGGGACAGGGTGAGTTCGGCGAGCGGACCGACGAAGCCCTGGCTGACGTGGCGCAGCGTCCCGGCGAGCGTGATCAGCTCGATGCCGTCCACCTCGGCCAGTGCGCGCAGCGCGGTCAATCCACTGGTGATCACGGTGAGTTCGGTGCGGACGCGCAGATGGTGGGCCACTCGGCCGGTGGTGGTGCCCGCGTCCAGGATGACGGTGTCGCCCTGCGCGATCCGCGCGGCCGCCCACCGTCCGATGCGGTCCTTCTCCGCGACGGCGAGCCCGCTGCGCTGCCCGAGCGTCGGCTCGGGGGTGTGCCCCGCGCTCATCGCGCCGCCGTAGGTACGGGCGATGGCGCCCTGCTCGGTGAGCAGGGCGAGGTCCCGGCGGATGGTGGAGGGGGTCACCTCCAGCGAGCGCGCCAGCTCCTCGACGACCACCGCGCCATCGGTCCGGATCGTGCGGGCGATCAGGTCCCGGCGGTCAGCGGCGCGCAGTCGCCGCTGACCTTCCCCGTTGGATGTCATCTGCGCCTGCCATCCTCTCCGCGACTCTTCCGCGACTCTTCCGAGACTCTTTCGCGACTCTGCGTGACTGGGAGAGAACACTATCTTCCGTGCGCCCCCTCCGTATGCCGCCCATCGACCCGACGAGAGAAAACGAGAGAAGCTGGGGAGCATGAACACTTCCCCCGCCGACTTCGCGTCCCGGCTCCGCGCCCGCCGGCGGAGCCTCGGCTACTGGGTCGTCCTCGACAACCCCGTCGGCACCGAGCGGCTGGCCGGGCTGGGGTACGACTACATCTGCGTCGACGCCCAGCACGGTCTGCTCGACTACAAGGGCACCCTCGCCGCGATGACCGCCGTCGACGCCCGCGGCAGGGCCGCCGGAATGGTGCGCGTCCCCGCCAATGACGACTTCCGGATCGGCCAGGCCCTGGACGCGGGCGCCCGTGGCGTCATCGTTCCGCTGGTCAACACCGCCGAGCAGGCGGCCGGCGCGGTGAGCGCCTGCCGCTATCCCCCGCTCGGCGTCCGCAGCTACGGGCCGATGCGCTCCGGCCTGCGCGTCGGCCCCACCCCTGCCGAGGCGAACGAGCAGGTCGCCTGCATCGTGATGATCGAAACGGCGGAGGCGCTGGGCAACACGGCGGAGATCTGCGCGACGGAGGGACTGGACGGCGTCTACATCGGCCCGTCCGACCTCACGATCGCCCTCGGCGGACGGACGTCCACGGACCCGTCGGTGGCGGAGCGGTTCGACGCGGCCCTGACGAAGGTCGCGCAGGCCGCGGAGGCGGCCGGGATCGCGGCCGGGATCCACTGCCCGGACGGCGCCACGGCCGCCGAACGGCTGGCCCGGGGCTTCACGTTCGCCACGGTCAGCAGCGACCTGGTCCACCTGGAGCAGGCCGCGGCGGCCCACCTGCGCGACGCCAACGCCTGAGCCTTCCCCACCCCGCCCGGATAGCGGTCGCGCTCCACGACGGTGACCGTGTCCACGTGGCCCAGGAGCGCGGCCGCCGCCAGCGTCCCCGCGAGTCCGCCGCCCGCCACTACCGCGCTGCCCCTGCCCCAGCCCGCCGCCTCCCGCTCACCGTGATCGCAACGGCCCAAGCCTGGTGGTGCCAGACCTGGGCCGTCAACCACACACGGTTACGGCTCGACCACGATCTTGCGGCCCTGGCCGGACCGGAACTGCTCCAGTGCCTCGGGATATTCGGCGAGCGGCATCCGGTGGCTGATGAAGATCTTCGAGTCCAGGACACCGGAGGCGAACAGCCCGGCGGCGCGCTCGTAGCTGTGCAGGACCGCCATGGAGCCGGTGATGGTGATCTCCTGGTTGTAGATCTTGTACGGCTCGATGGTGGCCCGGGTCGCGTAGTCGGAGACCCCGAACTGGAGGAAGGTGCCCGCCTTGGCGACCCGGCCGAGACCGTCCTGGATGGCGGCCTGGTTCCCGGTGGCGTCGATGACCACGTCCCAGCCGCGCGGCTGGTCGAGTTCGTCGGCCGAGCCCGCGGCCCGGGAGCAGCCGAGAGTCTTGGCGGTGGACAGCCGCTCGGGGTTGACGTCGAGGACGTCGACGCTGGTGGCGCCGGTCCGCTTGGCCAGCTCCAGCATCATCAGCCCCATGGTGCCGGAGCCGTAGATGAGCACTTCGGCGCCCAGGTTGCCGTTGAGCACGTCGTAGCCGCGCACCGCGCAGGACAGCGGCTCGATCAGGGCCGCGTCGCCCACGTCCACGTGCTCGGGGAGCTTGACGCAGTTGGCCACCGGCGCGACGGCGAACTCGGCCGCGCCGCCGGGGACGCTGACCCCGATGGCGTTCCAGTTGTCGCACAGGTTGCCCCGGCCGATGCGGCAGTAGCGGCATTCGTGGCAGTGCAGGGAGGGGTCGACCGCGACCCGGTCGCCGATCGCCACCTCGGTGACGTCCTTGCCGACGCCCACGACCTCCCCGGCGAACTCATGGCCGGGCACGATCGGCAGGGTGGGCGCGAACTCGCCCTGGAGGATGTGCAGATCGGTTCCGCACAGCCCGCAGGCCGCCACGTCGACGACGACCTCACGGGGCCCCGGGGCCGGGTCCGCGACCGTGGCGACGGTGACCTTGCCGGGTGCTTCGATGACGGCGGCCCTCATTTGACTGCTCCTAGCGACAGGCCCTGGACGAGTTTGTCCTGGGCGGCGAACCCCGCGGCGAGCACCGGCAGGGAGATGACGATCGACGCGGCGCACACCTGGGCCAGGAACAGCCCCTGGCTGGTGACGAAGCCGGTCAGGAAGGCCGGTGCGGTCTGGGCGACCACGCCGGTGAGCACCTGCGCGAACAGCATTTCGTTCCAGCTGAAGATGAAGCAGATCAGCGAGGTGGCGGCGATACCGGGACCGGCGATCGGGGCGACGACCCGCCACAGGATGGTCGTCAGCCGCGCCCCGTCCATCTGGGCGGCCTCGATGATGGACACGGGGATGTCGGCGAGGAAGGACTGCATCATCCATACGGCGATCGGCAGGTTCATCGACGTGTAGAGGATGACGAGCAGCCAGACGTTGTCCAGGAAGCCGATGTCCTTCGCGAACAGGTACACCGGCAGCAGCCCGGCCACCACCGGCAGCATCTTGGTGGACAGGAAGAAGAACATCACGTCGGTCCACTTGCGCACCCGCCGGATCGACAGCGCGTACGCGGCCGGGAGCGCCAGCACCAGCACGAAGAGGGTGGAGAAGAGGGACGTGCCCATCGAGTTGAGCAGCGCGGGCCAGGGGCTGGCCCCGCCGTCCACGCCGAAGAACGCCTTGTAGCCGTCGAGGGTCAACGGGGCGGCCAGGGAGGGCGGGTTGGTGGCGGCGTCGCTCTCGGAGTGGAACGAGGTGAGCAGCATCCACAGCACCGGCAGGACGAACAGGATGCCGATGGACCAGGCCAGCAGGCCGAGCGCGGCACCGCGGCGCTTGGCCCGCCGGGCGGTCGGGGGAACAGCGGTCACGGCAGGAGCGGTCAGGGAGGTCATGCGCGGGACGCCTCCTCACGGAAGAGGGACGACACCACGCGCAGCGCGAAGGTGGCGATGATGATCGTGCCGATCACGACCAGCACACCCGCCGCCGATGCCAGCCCGTACTCGTGGGCGTTGTAGAAGGTTTCGTAGATGGTGTAGGGGAGGTTGGCGGTGTCGAGGCCGCCACGGGTGAGGGTGAACACCGCGTCGAAGTTCTGCACGATGTAGATCGACCCCAGCAGGGTCCCCAGCTCCAGATAGCGCCGCAGATGGGGCAGCGTCAGGAAGCGGAAGATCTGCCAGTTGCCCGCGCCGTCCAGCCGGGCCGCCTCGATCATGTCCAGCGGCCGGCTCTGGAGCCCGGCCAGCAGGATGAGCATCATGAACGGTGTCCACTGCCAGATCAGCGACGCCTCCACGGCCATCAGCGGCATGTCGCTGAGCCATTCCGGCTGGGGTCCGCCCAGCCAGTTGAGGACGCCGTTGAACAGCCCGTACTCGGGGTTGTAGAGCGCATGCTTCCACAGCAGCGCCGAGGCCACCGGCACCAGCAGGAACGGCGCGATGAGCATCGTACGGACGAGCCCCCGGCCGCGGAACTTGCGGTCCAGCAGCAGCGCCAGCGCCAGCCCCAGCACCACGCTGATGATGACCACGGTGGCGGTCAGCAGCACGGTGGTGAGGATCGACTCGCGCAGCGCCGGGTCGCTCGCGACGGTCGTGTAGTTCTCCAGCCCCGCGAATTCACGGTTGTCGGGGCGGAACGAGTTCCAGTCGAAGAGGGAGATCACCAGCGTCGCCACGAACGGCAGCTGGGTGACCACGATCAGGAAGATCAGGGCGGGCATCAGCGGTGCCCGGGTGGCCCACTCCCGTGCCCGGTTCCTCGGCGGCCGGGAGGTGTTCCTGGAGGCGGCGGCCACGGTCGGCGGGCGCTTGCCGCGGACGGGGACCGCGGTTGTCGGATTACTCATCTCGGTACTCCTCGCCCACCTTCTCGGCCAGCTTCTGCGATGTCTTCAATGCCTGCTCGACGGACTGTTTCCCGGCGATGGCGGCGCTGATCTCCTGGGCGACCTTGGTGCCGAGATCGGCGAATTCGGGGATGTCGACGAACTGGATGCCGATGGTCGGCCGTTCCTGTACGCCGGGATCGCGCGGCTTGGCGCTGGTGATGGCCTTTCGGGTGACCTCGGAGAACGCGCCCGCGGACTTGCGGTAGTCCTGGTTGGCGTAGGTGGAGGCCCGCTTGCCCGCGGGCACGTTGGACCAGCCGAAGGTCTTGCCGACCAGCTTCTCGTACTCCTTGCTGGAGGCCCAGGAGATGAACTTCCACGCCTTGTCGGAATTGCGCGAGGCCTTCTGGATGCCCCAGGCCCAGGTGTAGAGCCAGCCCGAGCTGTCGGTCTTCTCCACCGGCGCCTGGACATAGCCGATCTTGCCCTTGACGGGGGACTTGGCGGCCTCCAGCGAACCGGCTGCCGATGTGGCGTCGTACCACATGGCGCTCTTGCCCTGGGTGAGGTTGTTGAGGCACTCGGCGAAGCCGGACTGGGAGGCACCGGCCTCGCCGTGCTTGCGCACCAAGTCGACATAGAACTTGGTCGCCTTGACGAACTCGGGCGAGGTCAGCTGCGCCTTCCAGTCCTTGGTGAACCAGGTGCCGCCGAAGGTGTTGACGACCGTGGTGAGCGGGGCCATCAGCTCGCCCCAGCCGGGCAGCCCGCGCAGACAGATGCCCTTCATCCCCTTGCGGGCGCCGTCGGCCTTGGCCGCCAGATCCGCCACCTGGTTCCAGGTGGGCCGCTCGGGCATCTTCAGGTTCTTCTCGGCGAAGACGTCCTTGCGGTACATCAGAAACGACGACTCGCCGTAGAAGGGCTCCGCGTACAGCTGTCCGTCACCGGCGGTCAGCGACTGACGCATCGGCGGAAGAATGTCCTTCTGGTCGAATGCCTTGTCCTTGGCGACATGCTCGTCCAGCGGCATCAGCCAGCTGTTCTCGGCGTAGAACGGCACCTCGAAATTACTGATGGTGGCGACGTCGTACTGCCCGGCCTGATTGGAGAAGTCCTGACTGATCTTGTCGCGGACATCGTTCTCCGGCAGCACCGTGAACTTGACCTTGATGCCCGTCTCCTTGGTGAAATGCTTCGCGGTCAGCTTCTGCAATTCCATCATCTGCGGGTTGTTCACCATCAGCACGTTGATGGTGTTGCCACCGGAGCTGCCGCCGCCCATACCGGCGCACCCCGCGAGGAGCGCGCCCGCGGTCAGGGCCACGACCGGTATCCGGGCAGCACGAAGTGTCAGGACTGGCATAACGGGTCCAATCGGAGGGGCGTGGGGAAGGGAGGGGGATGTGGGGGAGGGAGAGGAGGGGACGGTGGGGTCAGACCCGGAGGATCTGCGGGCCCAGCAGCGAATACCGATGGGCTTCGGTCACGGGGAGCCCGGTGTCGGTCACGATCGTTTCGAAGTCGGACACGTCCGCGAACCGGCAGAAGCTGACGGCCCCGAACTTGGTGTGCACCCCGGAGAACACCTTGCGCCGGGACACTCGCACCACCTGCGCCTTGACCTCGCTGACCGCCGGGTCGGGCGTGGTGAGCCCGTACTGCCGGGAGACGCCGTTGGCGCCGATGAACGCCAGGTCGATGACGAAGCCGGAGAGCATGTGGGTGGCCCAGTGGTCGACGGTGGCCATCGTGCCGCCGCGGACCCGGCCGCCCAGCAGCAGCACCGTGGTGTTCTCACGCCCGGCGAGCCCGCTCGCGGTCGCGAGGGACGCGGTGATCACGGTGAGCGGCCGGTCCCGGGGCAGCGCCTCGGCGATCAGCTGCGGGGTGAAGCCCTCGTCGATGTAGACCGTCTCGGCGTCGCCCAGCAGCTCGGCGGCCGCGGTCGCGATCCGCGACTTCTCCGGGACGTGCATGGTGGTGCGGAAGGCGAGGGTGGTCTCGAAACCGGCGCTCTCCACGGGGTACGCGCCGCCGTGGGTGCGCCGGACCAGACCGTGCTGCTCCAGCACCCGCAGATCGCGGCGCACCGTTTCCCTGGACACCCCGAGGTCCGCGGCGAGCTTGCCGACGTCGACGACCCCGGCACGCCGCGCCATGTCGAGGATCTCCCGACGGCGTTCCTCCGCGTCCACACCGCATCACCTGCTTCTCTTCGGGCTTGGCGAGAAGTTTTACAAGCACGCAACCGGAGTGGCCAGGCTTGGCACGGGACAGATCATGACCGGATGTGCCCGTTTCACGAACGTTATCTCAGCAGGTCAGGATCGGTCAGTGGAAGCGCTGCGAGGATCGCGGACGCCCGGGGTGGCGAGGTGTGTGCCCGTATCGTGCCCGCTTCCGAAAAGCCGGCCGAAAAGCAGCCCGTTCGGGCGTGATCAAGGTCTAGGGAAAGCCCGTTCGGACATGTGCTACCGCCGGTAGCCCGCGGCGTCGAGGATGCGGCCCGCCACGTTGACCGAGTCCACCAGCGGATGCAGCGCGAGGGCGCGCAGGGCCGCGCTCCGGGCGGCGCCACCGGCCCCGGCGATTTCGGCAGCCCCGGCCGCCTCGATCGTCGAGCGTTCCACCGCCTTCAGCGACAGCATCAGCCCGAGCTGGTCCGGGGCCACCGCACCGGTGGCCATGGGGCGCGCCCCGCCCGCGTCCACCAGGCAGGGCACCTCCACCACCGCGTCCTCGTCCAGCCCGGGGACGGCCGTGCGGTTGCCGACGTTGAGGATCAGCGTGGTGCGCTCGTCGCGGGCGATGGCCCGCATGATGGCCAGCGCGATCCGGTCGTAGCCGCCGCCGTCCAGATCGCAGGAGTCGCGCTCCCAGCCGCCGCTGGCCTCCCGGCTCGCGGCCATGTACGTGGTCTCGCGCTCCAGCCGGGTCCGCTCCCAGGCCGCGAGCGCCCCGCCGTCGGCGGCGCGGGCCGTCTCGTAGAACCGGGCCTGCTGCTCCCGCAGGAACTCCCCCCGGGTGGCCGTGGCCTGCCGGATGGCGGCCACCGCCTCGCGGTTGAAGTAGTAGTAGTGCAGATATTCGTTGGGCAGCGCGCCCAGGCTCCGGAGCCACTCCGCCCCGAACAGCTTGCCCTCCTCGAAGGACTCCAGCGCCCCGGCGTCGGCCAGCAGCTCGGGCATCCGGTCCCGGCCGTCCACCACCACGCGCCGCAGCCAGCCGAGGTGGTTGAGGCCCACGTAGTCGTAGACCGCCCGGTCCGGGTCCGCGCCCAGCGCCCGCGCCGCACGGCGGCACAGCCCGACCGGCGAGTCACAGATGCCGATCACCCGGTCGCCCAGCACCCGCCGCATGGCCTCGGTGACCATGCCCGCGGGGTTGGTGAAGTTGATGACCCAGGCGTCCGGGGCCACGGCGGCGATCCGCTCGGCGATCCGCGTCGCCACCGGCAGGGTGCGCAGCCCGTACAGCACCCCGCCCGCGCCGACCGTCTCCTGCCCGAGGACGCCCTCGCCGAGCGGGATCCGCTCATCGCTCGCACGGCCGTCCAGACCGCCGACCCGGATCGCCGAGAACACGAAGTCGGTGCCGCGCAGCGCGTCGTCCAGGTCGGTGGTGGCCCGCACCGAGGGCGCGGCGGGCAGGCCCGCGGGGCGGTCCTTCGCCTGCTCGGCCAGGACCGCGCCGATCGCGTCCAGCCGGTGCCGGTCGGTGTCGTACAGCATCAGCTCGGTGCAGCGCCCGGCGTCGTCCCCGGCGTCCTCCAGCAGGGCCCGGTACACCAGCGGCATACGGAAACCGCCGCCCCCCAGCACGGTCAGCCTCATACGGTCACTACCTCCACATCGGCCTCACGGAACACATCGAGCGTCGCGGGATCGGACGTCTTGTTGGTGATCAGGGTGTCGATCTCCAGGGGGCCGCAGATCCGGGCCAGCCCGGTGTCGCCCGGGAACTTGCCCGCGGTGACCAGCAGCACCACCTGCCGGGCCGAGGCGAGCATGGCCCGCTTGACGGGCACCTCCACATGCGTGCTGTCCAGCACGCTGCCGTCGGACAGCACCCCGCTCGCGCCGAGGAAGAGCCGCCCCACCCGCAGCTGGCGGATGTTGGACTCGGTGAGGAAGCCGACCACGGAACGGTAGTTGGCGCGCACCTGCCCGCCGAGCAGGATCAGCGTCACTTCGGGGTCGTCGCGCAGCTCGTCGTAGATCGCCAGATTGCTGGTCACGATGGTGACCGGACGGCCGCGCAGCAGCCGGGCGAGGTGGAGCGTGGTGGTGCCGATGTCCAGCAGCAGCACATCGCCGTCCGTGACCAGCTCCGCCGCGCGCCGGGCCACGTCCGCCTTCTCCTCCGGCTCGTCCACCGCCACCTCGCCGAACGGCCGCTCCTCGTCCGGGGTGGGGGCCGCCACCGCGCCGCCGTAGACCCGCGTCAGCCGACCGGCCCGGCCCAGCTCGGCGAGGTCCCGGCGGGCCGTGGCCTCGCTGATCTCCAGGCGCTTGGCGATCTCCCCGATCGGCAGCACGCCCTCCGCACCGAGGATGCTCAGCAGCTTCGCGTGGCGGGTCTCTCGCAGCATGGGGGCAACGTACTCCACCTGAGCGACTCTGCGCGACTATGACCGACCTCTTGCACAATGCCCCTCCGAGGTGCATGGTGTCGCTCATCCGACGTCATGACGAACGAGGAGAGGCGCGCCGGTGAGCCCCATGTCCGCAGCCCCCGGTCCGATACAGCCCATCGACCCGCTCGCCGCGCTGCGCACCCCCGCCGACCCCGAGCACGACGTCTACCTCACCGGCACCGTCTTCCTGGACATCATCTTCACCGGCCTCGACCACGCCCCGGTGCGCGGCACCGAGTCCTGGGCGCGCGGCATGGGCTCCAGCCCCGGCGGCATCGCCAACATGGCCACCGCCCTCGCCCGGCTCGGCCTGCACACCACCCTCGCCGCGGCCTTCGGTGCCGACGTCTACGGGGACTACTGCTGGGAGAGCCTGGCGCACCACGAGGGCGTCGACCTCACCCACTCCCGGCGCGTCCCCGGCTGGCACTCACCGGTCACCGTGTCCATGGCGTACGAGGGCGAACGCACCATGGTCACGCACGAGCACCCCGCCCCGCCGCCCGCCACCCGCCCCGCGCCGCCCCGCTCCCGGGCCTGTGTGACCGCCTACGAGCCGGGCCGCCAGGAGGACTGGGTGCGCCAGGCCCGCGCCCAGGGAGCCAAGATCTTCGCCGATGTGGGCTGGGACGAGTCCGGCCGCTGGGACCTGGCCACCCTCCCCGACCTGCCGTACGCCCACGCCTTCCTGCCCAACGCCACCGAGGCGCAGCGCTACACCCGCACCGACACGCCCGAGCGGGCGGTGCGTGCCCTGGCCGAGCTGGTGCCGATCGTGGTGGTCACCCGGGGTGCCGAGGGCGCCATCGGCATCGACTCCCACACCGGGGAGAGCGCCGAGGTGCCGGGCCTCGCCGTGGAGGCGCTCGACCCCACCGGGGCGGGCGACGTGTTCGTCGCCGGTTTCATGACCGGAACGCTCGCGGGCTGGCCGCTCGGCGACCGGCTCGCGTTCGCCAACCTCACCGCCGCCCTCTCCGTCCAGCACTTCGGCGGCGCGCTCGCCGCGCCCGGCTGGGCCGAGGTGGCCGCGTGGTGGGACCGTACGGCCCGCTCCGGGGACCGCGAGCTGGTGGCGCGCCACCGCTTCCTGGACGGCCTGATCCCGGCCGGGGCGCGCGACTGGCCGCGGCTGCGGGCCCTGCCCACCATCGGCTTCCGGGCCGCCGACGCCCGCGGGGCCTGACGACCGCAGTAAGGGCCTGGCGCCCGCAGTAAGGGCCTGGCACCCGCAGAAGAGGCCTGGCGCCCGCAGAAGACGCCTGATGCCCGCAGAAAAGGGAGAACCGCATGGGATGTCCCCGCCGCGCCTTACCGGCCGTCCTCGCCCTCGGCGCCACCCTGCTCGCCGCGGGCTGTGTGCCCGGCACCGACGGCTCGGGGGCCGCCGGATCCGGGACCGGCGTGTCCACCGCCGTACCGGACCCGAAAGCGGCCGGAAAGACCACGCTGACCGTGTGGGACCAGGAGATCCGCGGTGGCACGAACGGCGAAATCGCCCAGCTGAACCGGGAGTTCGAGCGGAAGTACCCCAATGTGCGGATCAAGCGGGTGGCGCGGAGCTTCACCGACCTGAAGACCACGCTCAAGCTCGCCGTCTCCGGCAACAACCCGCCCGACGTCATCCAGGCCAACCAGGGCTACCCGGACATGGTCTCCTTCGTCCGGGCCGGGCTGCTCGCCCCGCTCGACAACTACGCCGGGATCTACGACTGGAACACCCGCTACCCGAACACGCTCCTCAATCTGAACCGGGTCTCCACCGACGGCACCGACTTCGGCCGCGGACGGCTCTACGGCATCTCCCAGACCGGCGAGTTCGTCGGCCTCTACTACAACAAGGACCTGCTGCGGAAGGCGGGCCTGGAACCACCCGGGACCTGGGGCGAGTTCACCGCGGGGCTCGCCCGCCTGAAGGAGCGCGGCGAACTCCCCGTCCAGTTCGGCAACCTCGACAAGTACCCGGCGATCCACACCTTCGGGGTGCTCCAGGACCAGTACGCGGCCGCCGCGACCCGGAACACCGTCCTCGGCCGCGGTTCGGGCTTCGACACCGCGGCCACCAAGGACGCCGCCGCGACCCTCACCGGCTGGATGAAGCGCGGCTATCTGCCGAAGGGCGCGGGCGGCCTCGGATACGACGACGCGGCCAAGAAGTTCGCCTCCGGCGACGGCGCGTACCTGATGACCGGCACCTGGCTGCTGGCCGACCTCAAGAAGACGATGGGCGACAAGCTCGGCCTCATGCCTCCGCCGCCCGCGAAGCCCGGCGGTGCCCCCGTCACCACCGGTGGCCAGGGGCTCGCGTGGTCCATCACCTCCCGCTCCCGCCACCCCGAAGTGGCCGCCGCCTACCTCGACTTCCTCACCAGCGCCCACGCCTCGGACGTCATGACCCGGCACGGAGTGCTGCCCGCCGTCCCCGGCCCGGCCGCGGCCCGGGTCGCCCCGGACACGGTGGACGGCCAGATGGTCGACGGCTGGAAGCGGCTCAGCGCCGCCGACGGCCTCGTCCCCTACCTCGACTACGCCACCCCCACCTTCTACGACACCCTCTCGGCCGCCCTCCAGGGCGTCGTCAGCGGCAAGACCTCCCCGGACGAGCTGGCCGCCACCCTGCAACAGGACTACGGCACCTTCCTGCGCACCCAGCGGCAGCGCCACGCCGCGACGGAGCCGCGATGAGGCCCACCGCCCCGATCAGGGCATACCGCCGCCGGGCCCCCGGTGAGCCGCGTGCCGTCGGCTATCTCTACATCCTGCCCGCGCTGCTCGTGTACGCGGTGTTCCTGCTGTACCCCTTCGGGCAGTCGGTGTGGCTGTCGTCTCTCCACTGGGACGGGCTGACCGCCGCCACCCCGGCCGGGTTCGACAACTACCGCGACCTGTTCGGCGACCCCGCGCTGCGCGCCCCGTTCGCCCACGCCCTGCTGCTGCTCGTGTTCTACGCGGCCCTGCCGGTGGCCATCGGGCTGCTGCTGGCGGCCGCGATGTCCCGGGTCCGGATCCACGGCATGACCTTCTTCCGCACCGTCCTGTTCCTGCCGCAGGTCCTGGCGCTCATCGTGGTCGCCGTCGCCTGGCGGTCCATCCTCGCCCCCGACGGACTGCTCAACGACACCCTGCGCGCGGTCGGCCTCGGCTCCCTCGCCCGCCCCTGGCTCGGCGACTACACCTGGGCGCTGCCCGCCGTCGGGGTCATCGGCACGTGGGTGGGCACCGGGCTGTGCATGGTCCTCTTCCTCGCCGGGGTGCAGCGCATCCCGCGCGAGCTGTACGAGGCGGCGCGGATCGACGGCGCCGGGCCGGTCCGGGAGTTCCTCGCCGTCACCCTCCCGGCCTTGAGGCCGCACATCGCGGTGGCGCTGACGCTGACCATCGTGGCGGGCCTGCGCAACTTCGACCTGATCTACGTCACGACCAGCGGCGGCCCCGGGAACGCCACCTCCGTACCCGCTTACGAGGTGTACCACCGGGCCTTCGAGACCAACCAGGTCGGCTCGGCCGCCGCCGTCGGCGTGGCCCTCACGGTCCTGATCTTCGCCCTGACCGTCACGGTCTCCCGGCTCGTGGAAGGGCGGCGCACATGACCACACGCCTGGAACGCGGCGTCACCTACGCCCTCCTCACCCTGTTCGCCGTCCTCTCGCTCATCCCGGTCGTCGGCATCCTGTCCACCGCGTTCGGCTCGCAGGGATCCCTGGACACCGGGTTTTCGCTGCCGCGCGGCGGGCTGCACTGGGGCAACTTCGCCGACGCCTGGAGCCGTGGCCACTTCGGCACCTACCTCGGCAACTCGGTCCTGGTCACCACGGTCGTGGTCGTGGCCACCACCGTGCTGGCCGTGCTCGCCGCGTACGCCTTCGGGGTGATGCGCTTCCCCGGCTCCACCGTGCTGTTCTACCTCTTCGTGATCGGGCTGACCCTGCCCCAGGAGGCCCTGGTCGTCCCGCTCTACTTCGACCTGCGGTACGCCGGACTCACCGACACCTACTGGGCGTTGATCCTTCCGCAGACCGCCCAGTCGCTGGCGTTCGGCGTGTTCTGGATGCGGACGTACTTCCGGGGCAGCGCCCGGGCGGTGATCGAGGCGGCCCGGCTCGACGGGGCGAACAGCTGGACCACGCTGTGGCGGGTGCTGGTCCCGATGGGCCGTCCGGCGATCTCCACGATGGTCGTCATCACCTTCATGTGGACGTGGAACGAGTTCCTGATGGCGCTGGTGATGGTCAGCGACGAGGCCCATCGCACCGTCCCCCTCGGCCTCGCCTTCTTCCAGGGGCAGCACAGCTCGGACGCGGCGCTGCTCGCGGCGGCGTCGGTGCTGATCGCGCTGCCGGTGGTGATCGTCTACGTGGCGCTCCAGCGCCGCTTCATCGAGGGCATGCTGGGCGGCGCGGTCAAGGAGTAGCCGCCGCGCTCACAGCGCGGGCGTACGGCTGACCGTGCGGCCCAGCCGGGCGACGGCACGGGCGAAGACGACGGCGTCGTGGACCGCCGCCCCGCCCGTGTCGTTGTTGAAGTACGCGTAGACGTCGGCCTCGCCCGGCCAGGTGTCATGCACCCGGCGTGCCCAGGTGGCGAGCGCCTGGCGGCCGTAGCGCGGCGCGGGCGAGGCGCGGCCGCCGTGGAACCGTACGTATCCCCACCCGGCGGTCCGCCACAGCGGGGCGGCCGGGCGCGAGCCCACGTCCGCCCAGCACAGCGCGGCGCCGTGGTCCTCCAGCAGCGTCCGGATCTCCGCGGTCCACCAGGAGTCATGGCGCGGCTCGACCGCCACCCGGGCACCGGCCGGGAAGCAGGCCAGACAGGTGTCCAGCAGCCCGGGATCGGCCCGCAGCGTCGGCGGGAGCTGGAGCAGGACCGGGCCCAGCCGGTCGCCGAGCCCTTCCGCGTGGGACATCAGCCGCGCCACCGGCTCCTTCGGGTCGCGCAGCCGCTTGATGTGGGTGAGATAGCGGCTGGCCTTGAGCGCCATCACGAACCCGCCGGGCGTCCGGTCCCGCCAGACGGCGAACTGATCGCGCTCGGGAAGCCGATAGAACGCGTTATTGCTCTCGACCGTGGTGAAGCCCCTGGCGTACTCCTCCAGCCACAGCCGCTGCGGGCAGTCGGCGGGGTAGAGGACACCGCGCCAGTCCTTGTACTGCCATCCCGAGGTGCCGACCAGGACGCCCATACGCGCTCATGCCTCGCCCGGGTGCCACCGCGGCCACTGCCCGGGCCGGTCGGCCCAGTGGACCTGATCCGGGTCGTCGAGGTCGATGTCGGGGAAGACCTGCCGGACGCGCGGCGCGAACTCCTCCTTTTCGAGGGGTTCGCACCCCACCCCCCGAAGCCGCACCCGCCGGTAACGGCTGTCGGAATCGAATGATTCGACGTAGACGGGGTAACCGGAATCGTCCCGGTTTGTGGCGTGCTCCATACCTCCAGGGTGCCGGAGCCGCCGCCGGTTCGCGGCCGGTTTGCGGACCGGGGAGATGTCGGCTTGATTCGAAGGAGACGAATGCGTGCCGGGGGTGAGCGATGATCTTCACTGACCGGGTGGACGCCGGACGGCGTCTCGCCGAGCGGCTGATGCCGCTGGCCGAGGAGAAGCCCGTGGTGCTGGGGCTGCCACGGGGCGGGGTGCCGGTGGCCTTCGAGGTGGCCCGGGCGCTGAACGCGCCGCTGGACGTGATCATCGTCCGTAAGCTCGGCGTCCCCTTCCACCGGGAACTGGGCTTCGGCGCCATCGGCGAGGGCGGGGTCCGGGTCGTCCACGAGGCGATCATCCGGATGAGCCGGGCGGACGAGGAGGAGATCGCCGAGGTGGAGCGGACCGAGCAGGCCGAGCTGACCCGCCAGGCGCGGCGCTTCCGCGGCGACCGGCCGCGGATCCCGGTGGAGGGCCGTACGGCCATCATCGTGGACGACGGCATCGCGACCGGTGCCACGGCCCGGGCCGCCTGTCGGGTCGCCCGGGCCCAGGGAGCGGCCCGCTCCGTCCTGGCCGTCCCGGTGGCGCCGCCCGACGCGGTCGCCTCACTGCGCGAGGACGCGGACGAGGTGGTGTGCCTGTCCGCGCCCGCGGACTTCTCCGCGGTCGGCGAGTGGTACGAGGACTTCTCCCAGACCGGCGACGCCGAGGTGATGGACCTGCTGACCAGGTCGACCGGACAGCAGGGGGAGGCGCATCCTGGAAGGTGACGCAGGAGGTGATCGTGATGGAGACGATCGTGGGATGCGACATCCAGATGGAATTCCGTGAGATCGGTCCGCTGACCGAAGCGGTCGTGCGGCTGCGGATGCACGACGGCACCGAGATGCTCGCCCAGGGCCGCGCGAACCGCAACCCCGAGGACCCGGCACAGCCGCGGGTCGGCGAGGAGATCGCGGCGGCGAGGGCACTGAGCAACCTGGCCCACCGGCTGATCGGCAAGGCGGGCGGCGACATCGAGGAAGTCACCCACAGCAAGGCACACCTGGTGATGTGACCGGCGGCCCCGGTGGCTCCCGGGTCACCGGGGACGGGGAATTTCCGTATGAGGAATTGCCGGGGTATGCGATCAATGTTCCCGGAGACATAAGGGCGTCCATGCGGGGAAGGGGGAGCCGAAAGAGAGCGGACACGACCCCGGGAGGTCGCTATGGCGCAACGGAACGACACCACGACGCCCAGGCCCCGGCGGTCCCGGCGATGGCGCTTATGCGCGCTGCTCGTCGGCGCGCTGGCCCTGGTGACGGCCTGCGGTGCCGACGCCGGGGACCAGTCCGCGCCGCCCGGCGCGTCCGGTGCGTCGGACGGCGGTGACGCGGCCGCCTCGTCCGTCACACGGTCGGCGGCGCACACCGGGCGCACGGTGCCGCCCGCATCGCACCCCGCGTCCTCGCGCTCCGCGACGCACCCCGTCACCCACTCCGCGACCGCGTCCGTCTCCTCCTCCGCCACGGCGGCGCACACCACCGCGTCGCGGTCCGGCGCCCGGCGCGTCTGCTCCACCGAGCAGCTGCGCCTCTCCCTCGGCCGCAAGGACGTGGGCGCGGGCAACGTCTACATGCCGCTGGTGCTCACCAACAAGTCCACCGGCACCTGCACACTCACCGGTTTCCCCGGGGTCTCGCTGCTGGACTCCGCGGGCTCCGCCATCGGCGACCCCGCCACCCGGCGCGGCCCGTCCCGCTCCACGGTCACCCTGCCGCCGGGCGCCAGCGCCTCCGCGATGCTGCACACCCTCAACGAGGGCACCACGGACAAGCCGTGCCGACGCGCCCCCGCCCGCATCCGGGCCTACCCGCCGGACTCCTTCTCCTCCATGACCGTCCCGGCGCGCTCCTTCCGGGTCTGCGGCGGTGTGTTCGAGGTCGAGTCGGTCCAGTCCGGAAAGGGCGCCTGAGGGTCCGGAAAGCGTTCCGGGTGTGTCCGAAATCTTGACAAGCCGGGCGCCCGCTGGCCGTGTTCACCCTTTCGCAATCAATAGGGGTGGGTCACCATAGGGATGCCTCACGTGAGTCGGTGTGGAACGTCCGGAGGAGGGCGGTGTCATGGAGCGAGTCGCGACCGAGGTCGAGACGGAGCTGCTGGACCTTTCGGGAGCGACACTGGAAGACCTCGACCGGGATGAAGGGGCGATCGAGGTGGCGCTGCGCCTGATCCGCGCCGTCCGCAACCCGGCGACGTCTGCCAGCTCCTCCGATGCCCAGCAGGGTTGCATTAGTTGACGGACTCCCGCCATCACTTATCGGCGCTGTGCTTCACCGAGCTGGCCGCGGGTTCGGGAAGCGCGTCATCCGTCGCCGAGCTGAGATCGGGTCAGCGCAGCCGCGCGATGCTGCTGTTGCGGGCGCTGGTCGAGGTGGCCGCCGCGCACCCCGCCCTGCCCGGCCCGCTGCCGCCCGCCGCGGAGGCCTGGCGGCTGCTGATACGCGCCGAGCGCCGTTCCCCGGCCGCCGTGGAGCGGCTGTTGCTGCATCCGCAGACGGGGGTGTGGCTCAGCAGGTGTCTGCGGCAGCTGCGCGGCCAGGAACCGGCGGACGTGCCGCTGTGGAGCGAGACCGGCTATCTGTACGCGATGGCGGCCTCGGCCGCCCTCCTCGCGGGCATCGACTTCCGTATCGCGGTCGTGGTGCGCGACGGCGGGGTGATGCTGCCCGCGCTGGGCTTCGCCCTCGTACCGGACCACGCCACGGACCGCGCCGAGGTCGTGCGCACGGCGCAGGGGGCGGCGGTGGTGGCCGGGCCGCATGCGGTGCCGCTGCCCGCATCCGGCTTCACGGAGGACGCCCCCGGGTGGCTCGGGCTCAGACGGCTGCACGGTGACCATCGGGGGCACCTCTGCTCGCCGTTCCTCGACGATGTCGACCCCTATCGCGACTTCTTCCGCCGCAGACCGCCGGACCGGCTCACCGACGACGCGTGGAAGCACTGGCAGGAACGTTTCGAGGGCGCCTGGCGGCTGGTCGCCGCGCAGCGCACCGTGGACCCGTCGGGGATCGCCGCCTGCGTCGCCTCCGTGGTCCCCGTACCGTACGAGGCCCACCCCGAACCGTTCAGCGCCTCGTCCCCGGAGGCGTACGGCTGCGTCCTGATGAACGGCCCCGTGGACGAGCCGGACCTGGCCGCAGCGCTGGTGCACGAGGCCCAGCACATCAAGCTCAGCGCCCTGATGGATCTCGTGCCCCTGATCGAAGGGGGACGGGAGGAGGTCCACCACGCGCCGTGGCGGCTGGATCCGAGGCCGCTGCGGGGGCTGCTGCAAGGGGTGTACGCGTTCCTGGGCGTGACCGGCTTCTGGCAGGACCGCCTGCACCGGACGGACCACGGGCCCGCGGGGGACACCGCCGCGTTCGAGTTCGCCCTCCGGCGGGAGCAGACCGCCCACGGGCTGGAGACGCTGCGCACCCACGCCGAACTGACGCCCCTGGGAAGGAGCTTCCTCGATCAGGTGGCGGAGCGGCTGGCCGACTGGCTCGCGGAGCCCGTCCCGCCCGTACCCCGGCGGCTGGCGGCGGATCTGGTCGTCGACCACCGGCTCGTGTACCGCATGCGCCATCTGCGTCCCGAACCCGCGGGGGTCGCCCGGTGGGTGCGGGCCTGGCGGGTGCGCGGTACGCCTCCCCGGGAGCTGCCCCCCGCCTCGGTCGAGCCCGCCGCGGCGGAGACCGTGCCGCGGACGGCGCTCGCCAGGCTCCGGTTCACCGCACCGGAGCGGCTGCGGGCCGGGGAGGGCGGCGGTGACGGCGCCCCTGACGGAGCCGATCTCGCCTGGGCCAGGGGCGACCGGCCGGCCGCGCTGCGCGGCTACCGCGGCCGACTGGCCCAGGACCCGGCCGATGTCGCGGCCTGGGCGGGCCTTGCCCTCACCCTGCCGGACGGAGCGGCCAGGACGGCGCTGCTCCGCGCGCCCGAGACCGTCCTCGCCGTCCACCGCGCGCTGCGGGACGACGGCGGCGCGGTGCCCGACCCGGTCGCGCTGGCGACCTGGACCGGGGACTCCTTCTGACGACGGAGTGGTGTCAGAAGGCGATCGCCTCCACGTCGCAGTCGGCGCGGATGCCCCGGGCCGCCGCGACCGTGGCCGGGTGATTCGGGCTCAGGACGGCGCGCATCCGGGCGAGGGAGTCGTTGTGCAGCTCCTCGGCGGACCGGCCCTCACCGAGCGCGCGCAGATCCCCGGAGAGATTGACCGCGCAGGCCAGTGTGGTGGGGTGGTCCTCGCCCAGCCGTGACCGGCAGGCCGCGAGCGTCTCGGTGTCCAGCTCCCGGGCCTCCTGGTAGTCGGCCAGCGTGTAGTGGTCGCTGGCCAGATTGATCGCGCAGGCCAGGGCGATCGGATGGTCCGCTCCCAGCTGCTCGACCTGCATCGGCAGCGTCTCCTTGTTGAGCGCGAGCGCCGCCTCGGTCTCTCCCAGCAGCCGCAGGGTGACGGCCAGGTCGATGGCCGCGCTCAGCGTCACCGGGTGCCGAGGCCCGAGCGCGGAGCGCATGTCGTCCAGGCACTTACGGCCCAGGTCGCGGGCGCCGTCGAGGTCGGCGGTCTGGCGCAGGTCCATGGACAGGTTGAGCGAGGTCGCTGTGATGTGGAGATTGGGCTCGCCGTAGCGCAGCCGGTACCGCTCCAGAACCTCCCGGGTGACCTCCAGCGCCCCCTCGTGGTCGCCCGCCTTGCGGCGGGCCACGGCGAGGTTGCGCAGGGCGAAGACGCCGATCGGCGCGTTCTGCGGAAGCAGTCGGCGGACCCGGGCGCAGGTCTGCTCCATCATGGTGCGGGCGGTGATGTAGTCGCCGCTCTCCCGGACGTCGATCGAGAGATTGGCCTCCAGCAGGATCGTCAGCAGCGAGTCCTCGCCCAGGACGACCTTGGCGACGTTGTGGGCGCTCTCGTCCACCTCGCGGGCGCGCGCGTAGTCACCGACCGAGCGCAGCGCCAGGGCGTAGTCGTTCGCGGCGGCGATGGTGTACGGGTCCTCGTCGCCGAACAGCCGGATGGTCCGCCGCCAGCGGTCCTCCTCCAGCTCCACGGAGCGCGCGTAGTCACCCTGGTAGCGGGCGTCTTTGGCGACCGCCCCGATGGTGACCAGCGTGTTCTCGTGGTCGTCGCCGTCACCGGCGCGCGTCAGCTCGAGCGTCCGGCTGTTCAGCTCGCTGGCCTGCCTGAACTGGCCGAGCAGGGTGAGGACATGGCCGAGCGTGCGGGAGATGGCGAGCGTCTCCGGGTTGTCCTCGCCGAGCGAGTCCTGCCACTTGTCCCGTACCCGGCTGCCGAGTTCGAGCGCGCCCCCGTGGTCGCCCCAGACATGGAGGAACCGGACCAGGTTGCGCACCATCTGCCGCACCCACTTGTCGTCGCAGTCCATCGCGCGGGACGCCCGGACATGGGACAGCAGGTCCGCGTAGCGGCTCCAGTTGGCGGGCGAGACGTCGTTGGGGTCGCCGTAGGCCAGCAGCACATGGGCGCTGTGCCGCATGTCGGCCTGCTGCTGTGGGGACATCTGGCCGATCAGCACCGCCTGCACCAGCCGGTGCAGTTCGATGGTGTTGCTCCGGTGATTGATCTTGATCAGGGCGTAGCGGTTGATCTCCCGGATCGCATGGCCGAGCTTGATCGGATCCTGGAGTACTTCCGACAGTTCGGGGGAGAGGGAGACACCCCGGATGCCCGAGAAGAGCCGCCGGGAGATCGGCTCGGGAGCGAAGAAGGAGCACATCTGGAGCAGTTGCAGCGCACCCGGGTGGTGCTCCGCGAGGCGGCGCAGCGACATGTTCCAGGCGGCGGCGACCGGTTCGGGATAGTCGACCGGAACCCCGGCCGCCAGCAGCTCGTTGCGGCGGGTGCTGACGTCGGCCCGCTCATCCTCGAAGACCTGGAGATATTCGTCGACCGGCATCCCCGTCTCGGTCAGCCACGCCGCCGCCTGCTCGATCGCCAGCGGCAGGTCGCCCAGGGTCTCGGCGATCCGGTCGGCCTGCTCGTGCGGCAGCTCCGGCCCCCGCCGCAGCAGCAGTTGGATGCTCTCCTCGCGCTCGAAGACATCCACCTCGACGGTACGGGCGGCCCGTGACCACTGGGCGTTCCGCGACGTCACCAGGATCCGGCCGGGCCCGCCCGCGGGGAAGAACGGCCGGACCGTCTCCAGCTCCTCCGCGTTGTCGAAGACCAGCAGCCAGTTGCGGCAGGGGCGCCCGGTGCGCAGCGCGTCGAGCACGGTGGGCACCGCCGTGTTCGCCTCCATGCCCGCCTGGAGCCCGAGCCGGTCGGCGAGCTGCACCAGCGCCTGGCGGATCTGCTCCGGGCGCTCCGCCGGGATCCACCACACCGCGTCGTAGTCCGCGGAATGCGCATGCACGTATTCCAGGGCGATCTGGGACTTTCCGACCCCGCCGAGACCGTGCAGTGCTTCGGGGAGCACGGCGGCCGTACCCTCGCTGCGCAGCCGCTCGTGAAGGGTGTCGAGCAGCGCTCGCCGTCCGGTGAAGTTGTTGTTCCGGGGCGGCACATTGCCCCAGATGGACGGGGGATCCCCGGCGCGGCGCTCCTCCACGGCGGGCAGGGACCGGGCAGCGGTCACGGACACGAAGGTTCCTCTCGAATGCTCCCCCGCCGTACCCGGCGTGCCGTGCGCCGGCGGGGATGGTGAATCGTCGGCTTGGGACGACGGACGGGATCGGGGAGTCAGGGAGTCAGTCACGGCAACCTCAGGGACCACATTTCCCCAATGGGGTACGTCTTCAAAGGGATCCGGACGGCTTTCGCCCGTGCGGGGGAGCGCTTGGCGCGCGAGGACAAGGGCGCGAAAGGAGCGCGCGCCTTCGAGATAGGGCCCGGAGAGCGCCTGGTAGACCTGTTCCTGGAGGCGGATGTAGGGCATCAGGCGGTCGGTGTCGGGCAGGTCCCGCACCGGCCCTGAGGGATGGTTGAGCAGATCGCGCAGCAGATGCAGCGGCTTCCAGCGGCGGCCGAGCCGGTCCAGGACGCTGCGCAGGGTGTACAGCGACTCGTCCCGTAATCCGGCGGACAGCAGCAGTTCCCGTACCCCGTCGTGGAACTCGTAGCCGATTCCGGTCTCGTCCAGCGGATCTGCGGTGCCGACCTTGCGTAACAGCCCGCCCAGCAGGATTTCGGCCAGATCGCCGGGGCTGCCCTCCGGCTGGTGGATCCCCTGGACGAACTCCATCACGGGAATGTTCAGCGGCGCCGCCGCCAGCCGCGCCGCCAGCCGGAAGGCGCTCGGCGATGCGGTGGAGCGGAAGCGGAAGACCCGGTCCCAGGCGCTGGGTTCCGGTTCCGGATCCCAGGGCTCGGGCGCCACCCCGGGCAGCAGCGCCAGCGTGTGATGGCCGCGGTCCGACGGACGGCCCACCAGCCGCGCCCAGTTGCCCAGCCAGCGCGCGTCCAGCTCCAGCACCGGCACCGGTGGTTCGCCGCCCGGCCAGGAGCCGCCGTCGCCCCGCCGCCAGGCGCCGTTGGGCGCGCCGGGCTCGGGGACCCGCACCCGGACCCGCTCCGGCGCGATCCCCGTGTGCTGCCAGCGGCCCTGACGCAGAACGTGGAGCACGGCGACCGACGCGCGCCGGGCCCAGCGCCCCAGCGCGCGCTGCGCGCTCTCGTCGCCCCAGGCCGCGCCGATGCCGTCGGTGAGCACCAGCACCGCCCGCTTCCCGCGCGGCGCCATGCCGTCCACCGGCGAGTCGTGGCGGTCCGCGGGCAACGGGTGATCGGTGTTCATCCGGTGCACCCGGACGTCCCGGAAGGCACCCGTCCGCTCCAGCACGGTGACCAGCCGCGCCGCCGTACGCCGCCACACCACCATGGAGCTGCCGCAGTCCAGCACCAGGACCGCGTCCATCCAGCGCTCCTGGACGGGCGCGCACTCCGGCACCCACAGCCCCTCGCGCGCCGCGCGCTCGGCCGTGGCCTCCTCGTCGACCTCCAGCTCGACCGGCGAGGGCGCGGTGCGCTTGAGGGGGCGCAGCGCCCGGGAGACGGCGCGCTCGGCGACCAGCGGTCCGGCGGCGGTCGGCCGGGGCGCGGGCACCATGACGTCGGTGACCAGCGCCGGTTCCGTCCCGGCCGGGTCCTCCGGCGCCTCGGGTACGGCGACGAGTTCCACGGGCTGCGGTGCCGAGACGGCCGGTTCGGGCGCGGGCCCGGGCCGCTGCCCGCCGTCGTCCTCCGGCGGCGGTTCGGGGAGCCGGTCGCCGGTGGGCGGCGGGGCGTCGGCGCCCGGGGGCTCGGGGAGCGGGCCGGGCGCCGGGCGGCCGGGTCCGCGGTTCGTTTCGGCCTTGCAGACGGCCAGCCAGAAGGCATCGGCGATCTGCTGCCAGTCGAGGTCCCGCGGGCCGTGCTCGCCGGACCTGCCGCCTGGGTCCTGTGTCATGTCGAGCCTGCGGCGTCAAGGCGGTGCCAGACGGCGCGCAGTAGCTCCTCCCACTCGGGCCCCGGAGCCCCGGAACGGGCCGTCACCAGATACACCGCGTTGAGCAACTGGTCGGCGGCGAGCCCGCCTTCGTGACGGCTGCGCTCCAGGAACATGTCGATGAGCTCCCGGGCGCGCGGGTCGTCCGCTCTGCCCAGGTGCGCGGCCACGATCGCGGCGAGCCGGTCGGCGTCCGGGTCGGGCAGCCGCAGCTGGAGACAGCGGCGCAGGAACGCGGGCGGGAACTCCCGCTCCCCGTTGCTGGTGATGACGACCACGGGGAAGGCGCGGCAGCGCACCCGGCCCGAGTCGATGACGGTGCTGCGGTCGGGGTCGTCGGTGAGGACCGATACGGCCGGGCGACGCCTGCGGATGCGCACCAGCTCGGGAATGGAGTACTCCCCGGCCTCGAAGATGTCGAGGAGGTCATTGGGCAGATCGATGTCGCTCTTGTCGAATTCGTCGATGAGCAGGACGCGGGGGAGGCGGTGCGGCAGCATCGCCGTGCCCAGCGGGCCGAGTTGGAGGAAGTCGCCGATGTCCTCCGGTCCGGGTTCGTGACCGTCCTCCTCAGCCGCCTGTCCGGCCGCCGCGGCGTGCACACGGCCGACGGCATCGTAGCCGTAGAGACCGGACCGCAGGGTGGAACGCGTGGTGATCGGCCAGCGCAGCACCCGGCCCAGGCCCAGCTCCCGGCTGATGCGGTACGCCAGCGTCGACTTGCCCGTGCCCGGGCGGCCGGTGACCAGCAGCGGGCGCCGCAGGATGAGCGCGGCGTTCACCACGTCCGCCTCCTCGGGCTCCGACCGCAGGCCGAGCGGGGTCGCGCCGAGCCGACGGGCGGTGTCCTGGACGTCCTCCGGCGGCGCCGGGGGCTCGGTCGGCGGCTCGTCCGGGTCGGATAACGCGCCGTCGGCGCCGTAGCCGTCCGGCGGGCAGGCCGAGACGCCGCCGAAGCTGCGCCAGGGCGGCGGGGGCGGAAGGATGTCCTCCAGGCTGACGTCGTGCAGCGGGCGCCCGGTGCCCTGGTAGATCCACCAGGGCCGCGGAATGCCGGACGGCAGGGGACCGGAGGAGGAGCCGTCGCCACCCGGGATCCGTCCGTTGTGCCGCCGTGCAGGCTCTGCGTCGCTCATCGACTGCCCAACCCCTCGTCCGGCCCCGTCATGCGTCCTTGCGTCTCCACGGGGCGGGTCGGGTCGTCCCAGACGAGCACCACATGCTGCCCCGGGTGATGCTCCCGCTCCGCGGAGTCGATCGTATGGGCGTCCAGACGTAACTTTGTCACGGCTTCGCGGAGCCGTGCCAGGTCCCCGCTGGCCTCGTCCGATTTTTGTCTCAAGTACTGGACGAACGCCGGATCCCGGCTGGGGCGGCGATCCCATGCCACCAGCGGGATTCCCGCCCGCCAGGCCGCCAGCGCCTCGTACGCGCCCTCACCGGCGCCGCCCGGCGGCGAGTTGAGGATCAGCGCGACGACGTGCGGATCCGCCTGGAGCCGGGCCAGCAGCGCGGCCGGGTCGCCGGAGCGCGGACTGTCCGGATCCTGGCCCTCGACGACCAGCTGTCTGGCGAGTTGGGGCCGTCCGGTGAAGAGCTGCCAGCGCTGGTTCCACGGGCGGTGCCAGCGTCGGGTCTGGCTCCGCTCCAGGCTCCGCACCACGACCGGATAGTCCATGCACAGCGGTGTGGCCATCGTGCTGTCCAGCTCCTTGCGCCACAGATGCACCGGCAGATTCAGGTCCTCGGGGCCCAGCAGGAACTCCAGGTGGATGCACCGGGCGTCCTTCCACTCCTCCTCCGCCGCGAACACCAGCTCCTGCACGGCCCGTTCGGCGGTGGCGGCGGTGACCTGGGTGACCGGGCCGCGGACCGGATGCCAGCCGCTCGGGTCGTAACTGTGCCAGGACGACAGCTCGTAACGGCCCGGCTCCTCCTGCGGCAGCAGCCGGATCACCAGATACGCGTCGTCCGGCTCGGCCGGGGCGGCGTGCCCCACCTGCTGGCGCAGCGATCGCAGCTGCGAGGTCAGGTCCAGCTCCCGCGCCTGCTCATCGGCCCACGCCCGCAGCGCGTCCGCCCTCCGCAGCGGCTGGGCCGACGCCGCCAGGTACTCCACCAGGGCCAGCCCCGGCGGCAGCCCGTCCGGCCGCGCGTTCATCCGGCTCAGCTCCTCGAAGGCGTGCCAGGGGCCGTCGACCGCGGGCACGTCCTGGAGCGGACCCGCCGCGGCCCGGCACAGCTGGCTCAAGGGCCCGATCTCCAGATCTTCCAGCAGCGACCGCAGCCCTCCGGCGGCCGGGGCCGGAAGCACCGGCCGGGCCGTCATCTGCTCCACGACCGAATCGAGGTGCTCCATGGCGTCCGTGTCCGGCGCCATCACCGCGAGCGAGGCGCGCAGCGCGCGCATCATCCGCACGTTCTCCAGACACTCCCGGGCCAGCTCCACCAGGAAGTAGTCCGTGACGCGATGGCCGCGCACCGGAACGGACGTCGTCTCCATTTCCATGGCGACCAGGTCCAGACACAGGGCGCGGGAATCCGGATCCGTCAGACAGCGGAACTCCTTCAACGCCGACACCAAACTGTTGACCGATCTGAGGCCGCCTTCCCGCATGGCCGCCATGCCGTGCCTCCCCCGTACCCGCATCACCGGTCCCCGCCGCCGATGATCCCGCCGGAGACCCTGCCACAGGCAAGCGCCGCCCGCGCGGACTCCGGACAACTTGTATGCCCCGCACGCCCCCGGGCAATACCCTCGGGCGCCCCGGTCAGCCCAGGCCCAGTTCCTCGACGCGGCGGGCGAGTTCGGCCACCGCAGGGTCGTCGGGAGCCAGGACGTCCAGCACGGACACCAGCTCGCCCAGGGCCCGGTGCGCCTCGCAGGTGCGCAGCAGGGCGAGGGCCTCCGCGCGGCTCGCCGACTGGCGGCCGACCGCGGTGCCGACGGTGGGCAGCTCGTCGAGCAGCTGCTGCCAGCGGGCGGGGGAGGACAGACCGGGGACCTCCAGCAACAGGTCGGCGAGACCGCCGAGTTCCCGGACGCCGAGCTTGCGGCGGCGCCGGGCGGACGCGCCGGGCGCCGCCTCCGTGCCCGGGAGCCGCCCGATGAGTTCGAACGCGAAGGCGGCCGCGTGCCGGGAGGCGACCGGCTGCCAGCGCTCGTCGTGCGCCTCGCCCTTGTCGCCGAGCAGATCGGAGACGCCCCGGATCACCAGCGCGTCGAGCTGCTGGTTGACGTACGCGCCCGCGAGGAAGCCGAAGCCCTCCATGTCCACCGCGATCGCGTCCCCGGCGACGGCCGCGAGCCGCCGGCCCACGTCGGAGCGTTCGTGCCCCACCACCCGGCCGCCCGCCGCGATCGGCTTGACCAGGGCGCGGGGGCGCGGCGCGGCGGCGTCGGGCAGGATCCGCCGCTGCCAGTCATCGGCCGCGGCGACGGTACGGGCCAGCTGCACCAGCCCGTAGCCGGACTGATGGGTCTTGTGGCGGGGGAGGAATCCGGACTCGGTGTCCTTGCCGGTCTCGTAGTCGTACACCGCGTCGGCCGCCACCACATCGCCGAGCGCGACGTCCTTGACGCCGCCCGCCACCCCGACGAACAGCACGGCCCGCGGCGCGAAGAGCGCCGCCGCCCGCTCGACCAGCGCCGCCGCGCCCGGGTTTCCCGGACCCGTCATATGGATCGCCACCCGACGGCCGCCGGGCCGGGCCCCGGAGCGGAAGACGCCTGTCTCGAACAGTGAGCCGCGCTCCGCCCGGACGGGGCGCGGATCCTCCAGATGCGCTCGTACGGCCCGGTATTCGATCTCCAGCGCGGTCAGGACGACGACGTCCGCCCGCCCCGTGCCCCCGGTGTCGCCAGCCCCCACGGTTCCCCCTTGAACGACCTCGAACGACCTTGAACGACATGAACACGACCGTGTCGAGCACCCTACGTCGAACACAAGAGCTCTCTGTCCGCCCTCACGTGAGCGGTGGACAATCGGGGCATTCGCTTCCGCGTCAAGGAGGACGGGATGAACGCACGCCTCGTGCGCGCCGCGCTGGTTGCCGGGACGGTCGTCGTGACCACGCTGGGCACCTCCACGCAGGCCCAGGCGCTGCCCGCCTGCGCGAGCAACGCGATCTGCCTGTGGCGGTTCCAGGACGGGACGGGCGAGCTCTACACCTGGCGGGGCGGCTACGTGGACCTGCCCAGTCGGTTCGTGGACCACGTGGGTTCCTTCCGGGCCAACAGGACCGGGGCCTTCATCGACTGGGCCACCGGCAAGGAATGCCGCTCGGTCCGCAAGGGCGACTACGCCAGCAACTACAGCGGCCGGTTCGGCGCGAAGATCGACGCGGTGGCCGACACCTGCTGACGGCCCGGCGGCCTGATCCCGGGCGGGGTTACGAGAGCGTGCCCACCAGTCGGTCGAGGAAGCGCGGGAAGTCGGCGTCGGCGGCCACCTCGATGGTCGGGAGGTGGTCCCAGACGAAGTGTTCGCGGGCGTCCACGATGGTCTGGCCCAGGGCCGGCTCACTCCTGGTCTCGACCTCGACCCGCAGATCGACCAGGTCGAAGCGGCCCGGTTCCAGGACCGCCGCGACCGCGAGTGAGTCGATCAGTCCGCAGTAGTCGCCGAAGAAGCCCCGGTCGCGCACGAACGCGCGCACGTCGAGCAGGAACGCGGCCTCGGGAGTGGCCGATGCGGCGAGCGCGGCGAGGTGTGCGGCGCCGAGATCGAGTTCCGGGCGGGTCGCGACGTCGAGGCCGATGGCGGTCAGCCGGAAACCGGCGTGGAAGACGGCGCGGGCCGCCTCGGGGTCGACAGAGACGTTCGGCACGATCCGCTCCACCGACAGCGACTTCGTGGCCGGAGGCCGCCCCGGTGTCGGCGGCTACCTCCCGTCCTGGCACACCACGCTCGTCGACGACTGGGCCCGGGCCGGAGTCCTCGCGGGCGACCGCGAGAACGCCGCGATCGTCACCCTCGCCCGGCTCTTCGGCCGCCGCGGCGGCGCCATCTGCTCCGTCGCCGACAACATCAGCACCGGCGCGCCCTTCGAAACCGGCGCCGGGCACATCGCCGCCATCGACGTCGCCCTGGAGGGAATCGCACTGCTGCACCGGCTCGACCGCGCGGCGGAAGCGGAAGGGCTGCCCATGTGGCTGCCGCGGCGCGACACCCGCGAGGAGACCCGGTGACCCCGACCGGTGTGATCGGTGGCGTATCGGTCGACCACATCGTGCGGGGTCGGACACCCGGCACACTACGACTGCCCGGGCGGCCCCGGCCTCTACGCCGCCCTGGGGGCGCGCCTCGTGCCCGGCACCCGGGTGCGGCTGCGGTGCGAACTCCCCATGTCCGTACCGGAGTTCCGCGACACCCTCGCGGCGGCCGGGGTCGATCTCGGCGACTGCCGGGACGGCGCGTCGCGCCTGGCAGAGGTGGCCCACCGGACACTCACCGTCCCGCTGCCACCCGTCGAGACGCCCGGCACATCAAGGTCGCCGACCCCGGGGCGTAGAAACTACGGCTGGTCCGCGCCCAGGGCGCGCAGTTTGCGGTACAGGGTGGCGCGGCCGATGCCCAGGGACTCGGCCGCGCGTGCCTTGTTGCCGCCGTGGCGGCGCAGCGCCTCCAGGATCGCGGTGCGCTCCGCCCGTTCCATCCCGCTGAGCCGTCGCGCGGCCGGTGGCACCCGCATTCCGGGCGGCAGTTCCCCGCGCCGGACCGGGCCGGTGGCGCGGCGGTGCTCGGCCACCTCCCGCACCACCTGGGACAGTTCGGCGACGTTGCCCGGCCAGCTGTGCTGTTCCAGGGCCCGGCGCGCGTCCAGGCTCCAGGACAGCGGCGGGCGGCCGGGGGAGGGGCGCCCGGCGAGCCCCGGCAGCAGGACGGGGATGTCCTCGACGCGCTCGCGCAGCGGCGGCAGGACGACGGAACGCGCCGTCAGCAGATCCAGCAGCCGCCGCAGACACGGGCCGACCCGGGTGCCCGGGGTGTGGGTCGCCGTCAGCGGCACCTCGGGCCGCCGCGCCAGCAGCGAGAGCAGCGCGGCGACATCGGGCTGGTCCAGCCGCTCGGCGTGGAGCACGAGCAGCGGTGGCGCTCCGTCCCCCTCCGCCACGGCGTGGCACCAGCGCGGTACGTCACCGGGCGCGCCCTCGGCGGCGTCCACCACCAGGGGCTCGGTGGTGCCGCGCCAGGCGAACAGGGCGCGGGCGAGCGAGGACTTGCCGACGCCCGCCTCCCCGGTCAGCAGCAGCGGCTCAGCGGTCCGGGCCAGCCCGGTGGCCCGGGCGACGGCCACCCGCCACGGGCCCGACGCACCGGCCAGCCCCGGCAGCCGCTCCTCGCCGCTCCGCCCCGGCGGACGCGCCGGAGCGGCCGCCGTACCCTCCGCCGGGTCCGGGCGGGCCACCGCGACCGCGCCGATGATCTCGCCCTCGTGCACGACCGGCGTCATCCGGACGACGAGCCCGGCACCGTCCGGCACCGGGAACTCCCGCGGCTGCCGCCCGTCCGCCGCCCCCGCGTCCCGCAGCAGCGCCGTGGCCCGGCGCTCCAGCCCGGCCAGCGTCTCGTCCGACAGCAGCCGTGCCGCACCGGGGCTGACGATGCGGCTGCTGCCGTCGAGCGCCACCACCGCGTGCCCCTCCGGCGCGTGGCGCAGATACGCGTCCAGCAGCAGCCGCTCCGGGGGCCGGGCCCGGCCCAGCAGCTCGGACTCGACCGCGAGCGCGGTGGCCTCGGCGAGGGCCGTGCCCGGGTGGGGAGCGCGGTCCTCGCGCAGCGGGGTCAGCGCGGTGACGGTCCCGGCGGGGCGGCCCGCTCCCGGCTCGTACACCGGAACGCTGACCGCCGACAGCTCCTGCCACAGGTCCAGGACGTGTTCCGGGCCGTGCGTCTCCGCCCGGCGCCCGAGGCGCAGCGCGAGCACCGCGCTGTGGTGCCCCACCGTCCGCTCCGACAGATCGCACCCCGCCGCGGGCGCCGGCCCGCTGCCGCCCGACCACAGCACCCGGCAGCGGGAGTCGGCGAGCACCAGCGCCGTGTCGCAGCCCGCCAGGGTGGGCAGGACGCGGTCGAGCACCGGGCGCGCGGCGGCCAGTAGCGGGGCGTGCGCGGGCACGGGGGCGGGCGGCGGCGCCAGATCCCGCCGTACGCCGAGGAAACGGGCCCGCCGCCACGCCTCGGCCAGCGCGTCGGGGATGTCCTCGCCCGGCGGCCGCCCGCCGAGGAACCGCTCACGGGCCCGCCGCACCGGGGCGAGAGCCGCGGCGGCCGGGGTGGCCGGGTTGTCGTGGATGCTCGTCACAGGGCCCTCACCGTATACGGCCCGGGTGTCTCGTATTGAGACACCTCCGCCGCACCCTCCTGGATCAAGATCATCAATGCTGGCCGGACCCTGTGAACCGAACCGGCCGCCAGGAGAGGAGCCATACGCACGTGAACACCGTCGAGACAGACGTCCTGGTCGTCGGCAGCGGCCCGGCCGGAGCCGCGACGGCGCTCGCCCTGAGCACCTACGGCGTGTCCAACATCATGGTCACCCGGTACGGCCGCCTCGCGGACACGCCCCGCGCGCACATCACCAACCAGCGCACCATGGAGGTGCTGCGCGACCTCGGCGTCGAGGAGCGGGTGCGGGCGCAGGCCACTCCGCAGCACCTCATGGGGAACACCGTCTTCTGCACCAGCCTCGCGGGCGAGGAGCTGGGGCGGCTGCGCTCCTGGGGCAACGACCCGCGCGTCCAGGCCGAACACGAGCTGGCGAGCCCCAGCCCCATGTGCGACATGCCGCAGCACCTCATGGAGCCCGTCCTGGTGGACGCCGCCGTCGCCCGGGGCACCGCGCTGCGCTTCGACACCGAATACCTCGCACACGAGCAGGACGCCGACGGGGTCACCGCGACCGTACGGGACCGGCTGCGCGGCGACACGTACCGCATCCGGGCCCGCTACCTGGTCGGCGCGGACGGCGGGCGCAGCCGCGTCGCCGAGAACGCCGGGCTGCCCACCGTCGGGCGGATGGGCGTGGCGGGCAGCCTCAACATCGTCTTCGAGGCGGACCTGACCGCCCTCACCGCCCACCGCCCCTCCACGCTCTACTGGGTGCTCGCCCCCGGCGCCACCGTCGGAGGCATCGGTGCCGGGCTGGTGCGCTGCGTGCGCCCCTGGACCGAGTGGATGGTGGTGTGGGGGTACGACCTGGAGTCCGGTCCGCCGGACCTCACCGAGGAGTTCGCGCTGTCCGTGGTGCGGCGGCTGCTCGGCGACGACGAGATCCCGGTGCGCATCACCTCCACCTCCGCCTGGACCGTCAACCACCTGTACGCCGAGACCTACGCCGACCGGCGGGTGCTGTGCGCGGGCGACGCCGTGCACCGCCACCCGCCGTCCAACGGCCTCGGCTCCAACACCTCCATCCAGGACGCGTACAACCTCGCCTGGAAGCTCCGCCACGTCCTCGACGGCACCGCCGCGCCCGCCCTCTTGGACAGCTACACCGCCGAGCGGGCCCCGGTCGGGCGGCAGACGGTCGAACGCGCCAACAAGAGCATCGGCGAGACCGCGCCCGTCTTCGAGGCGCTGAACCTGCTGTCCACCACCGACCCCGAGCAGATGTGGCGCAACGTCGCCGCCCGCAAGGACGCCACCGCCGAGGCCGAGAAGCAGCGGCAGCGGCTGCGCGAGGCCATCGCCGCCAAGGTGTACGAGTTCAACGCGCACGGCGTGGAGATGAACCAGCGGTACTCCTCGGCCGCCGTCGTCCCCGACGACACCCCCGAGCCCGGCTTCGTCCGCGACCCGGAGCTGTACCACCAGCCCTCCACCCGGCCCGGTGCCAAGCTGCCGCACGCCTGGGTCACCCGTGGCGGCGACCGCCTCTCGACCCTCGACCTCGGTGGCCACGGGCGGTTCACCCTCTTCACCGGCATCGGCGGGGACTGCTGGCGGCAGGCGGCCGAGGCCGCGCGGCGCGACCTGGGCGTCGAGGTGGCCACCGTCGTCATCGGGCCCGGCCAGGAGTACGAGGACCCCTACGGCGACTGGGCGAACCTGCGCGAAACCGCGGACGGCGGCGCCCTGCTTGCCCGCCCCGACAACTACATCGGCTTCCGCCACGCCACGGCCCCACCGGACGCCGCGGACCTGCTGACCGGTGCGCTGAGGCAGATTCTCGGACACGCGCGCCCGGCACCCGAGGAGGCCGACTCACGGCCCCCGAGCCGCGGCTGCGCAACATCCTCACTTTCCTGACCCGCCATCTGCACATCTGTGTCCGCGAGACCGAGCCCACCCCGCTTGGCCTCGTGGACACCGGCGAGCGCCGCCCAACGGGCCCGGTGCGGGACTTCCCCTGGTCGACGATCCCGGGCCGGCCACCCGTTACGGTGTCAGGACCCCCCTACTGTCTCGCCGACTTCGCTCTCGTGGTGTCACGCGCGACCTCATGAGTGGCGCGCACGAAGCCGTTGGCTGATACAACCGCCCCTGATGGGTGACGTCCCCCTGCGCCCCCCATCATGGGGAGACCCCGTTACCGAGAGAAACTTTAGAGAGATGACTGCAACACCCCTCGCACTGCTCCGGCGCATGAGAACCAAGCGCCCGAACCGTGGATCGGGTCTCCGCCTCCCCATGCCCGTCGGTGCCGGTGCCTTCAGCTGCGAGGTCCTGGACCCCGTCGGCGAGCCGCTGGGCGGTGTCGAGGTCACCATCACCGCGACCCGTGGCGCGGGCAAGCAGGCGGTCAAGGCCACCACGGACCCGCACGGGCTGTTCGTCGCCACCCTGGAGCCGGGCGAGTACTCCGTACTGATCACCGGCAGCGGCCTGACCCCCCATCGCCTCACCACCGAGATCAGGCCGGGCGAATGCGGCGACCCCCTGCGCATCCCGATGCAGCCCTCGCAGCAGCTCGAACTCCCCCCGCCCGGCACCTGGCTGTTCGACCCCCCGCACACCGCCATCCGCTTCATCGCCCGCCACGTCGGCATGGCCAACGTGCACGGCCGCTTCACCCGCTTCCGCGGCGGCATCCACGTCGCCGAGCGCATCGAGGACTCCCGCGTCGAGGTCCTCATCGACGCCTCCAGCATCTCCACCGGCAACCAGACCCGGGACAACCACCTGCGCTCGGCGGACTTCCTCGACGTCGAGAACTACCCGGACATGCACTTCGCCAGCACCAAGTTCACCTGGCGCAGCGGCGCGAAGTGGAGCATCCAGGGCCCCCTGACGATGCACGGCGTCAGCCGCTCCGTCACCCTCGACACCACCTACCTCGGCGCGGTCAACGGCGGCTACGAACAGGAACTCCGCTGCGCGGCCCACGCCACCGCCGAACTCCACCGCGAGGACTACACGCTCAACTGGCACAACATGCTCGCTCGCGGCATCGCCGTCGTCGGCCCGACGGTCAAGCTGGAACTCGACATCCAGGCGATGTACCGCAACCACGACACCCCCACCCCGCCGGAATAGCCCGCGGGCCGCTACGCCGACGGGGCGCGCCACCATGGCGCGCCCCGTCGCCGTGTCACCGGTAGAAGACGGCGACCCCACCGTGATGCGAGCAGGCACCCTGATGGTGCGCGGCGTACGAAAGCGTCCCGTCCTCACACAACGCCGTGGCCCCACCCCCACCGGTCCCCCCGGAAGCCGAGTCCCCGGACCCGGACCCCGACCCGGAGGACCCCGACCCGGACCCGGAGGGCCCCGACCCGGACCCGGAGGACCCTGTCCCCGACCCGGACGACGAGGTGTCGGCGGGCGCTTCGGCGCTCCGCGTCACCTGCGGCTTCGGCGTGGCCTTCGGCTCGGGCTCGGGCTTGGCCGTGACGGTCCTGGTGACCGTGACGGTCGGCGTCGGCTCGGCCTTGTGCTTGACCTGGGCGGGCTTCGCGGTAACCGTCACCGTCACCGTGGGCGCGGGTTCGGCCCGGCTTGCCGCCTTGGCGTCCTCCCCGTCCGCCGAGCCCATGCCCATGCCGACGAACAGCAGCGCGGCCGCGGCCGGTATGGCGACGCGCTTACGGGCCCATCTCGGCCGACGGGACGCCGGGCCCGGAGGCGGCGGTGTTGGGTGGTTATTCCTGGACATAGTCCCCCCTTGAGTGAAACTCGAGGAGCTGACCATAACCGCGGTAATTGAAAAGTGAAAAGTTTGTGTGTGAGTCGTGGTCAAGTTGTGATCCGGGTCCGTCGCTCCGTGATCGCATAGATTGGCCGCATCGGTCGAACGACGAAGGTGGGATCCGCGATGAGTCTGTACGACATTCCCCTGCGCACCCTGTCCGGCGAGCCGACCACGCTCGGCGCGCATCAGGGCGCCGCTGTGCTGGTGGTCAACGTGGCGTCCAGGTGCGGGCTGACGCCGCAGTACGAGGGGCTGGAGCGGTTGCAGCAGCGGTACGCCGGGCGCGGGTTCACCGTGCTGGGGGTTCCGTGCAACCAGTTCGCGGGGCAGGAGCCGGGGACGGCGGAGGAGATCGAGACCTTCTGCTCGACCACGTACGGCGTCTCCTTCCCGCTGCTGGAGAAGACCGACGTCAACGGCGACCAGCGGCATCCGCTCTACGCCGAGCTGACCCGGACCCCGGACGCGGCGGGGGAGGCCGGGGACGTGCAGTGGAACTTCGAGAAGTTCCTGCTCTCGCCCCAGGGCCAGGTGGTCGGACGCTTCCGGCCGCGGACCGAGCCGGAGGCGGCGGAGGTCGTCGACGCGATCGAGGCCCAGCTGCCGAGCTGAGCCCGATGGGGGCGATGAGAGGGAACAAGCGCTCCACGACGTGGTGTTGACAGATCGTCATTCGAAGGCGATCTCTCAACACACCAGGAGAACATCCGCAATGCCACTCCCCGACGACAGCGCCCGTATCGACATGAACGCCGTTCGCGAGGTCAGCCAGGCCATCAGCGCGGCTCACGGTTTCATCTACTTCGTCCCCGAGGCCGCGGAGGAGGCGGCCAAGTTCGGCGTGACCGACCGCGGTCCCGCCTACTTCGCGTTCCGGTCGGCCGCGATGGGTGCGGTTCCGCGGGAGGTCGCGCTCGCGACCTTCTACAACTTCAGCCCGCGGTCCGTGGAGGCCATGACGGGTGTGTGGGACGCCGCCTCCCCCGAGCAGTGGCAGGCCGCCCGCTTCGCGACCGCCGAACGTGCGCTACGGCGCGTCGGCGTGAAGCTCACGGACGAGCAGATCGCGGAGGCGCGGTCGCTGATCGACCCGGTGGTCGCCGGTGCCGACCACGCGGGCAAGGCGCTGGCCGCCGGGAACGCGTCGGTCGCGCTTCCGGCCGATCCGCTCGTCGCGCTGTGGCAGCAGGTCACGGTGGTGCGCGAGTGGCGCGGCGACGCGCATCTCGTCGTGCTCGCCGCCAACCACCTCGGGCCGTGTGACTGTAACGTGATCCAGGCCGCGACGGGGCGCATCCCGACGGCGCTCGCGCGTGCGACCCGCCAGTGGAACGACGAGGAGTGGGCCGCGGCGACGGCACGTCTCGTCGCGCGCGGCTGGCTCGACGCCGATGGCACCGTGACCGATGCGGGGACGGCGGCGCGCGAGCAGATCGAGGTCGAGACCGACGAGCACTGCGCCGCGCTGTGGGCGCCGATCGGCGCTACGGGCGCCCGTCGCCTCGTCTCGCTCCTCGCACCGATCAACGAGGCGTTCACCGCGGCCGGGACGTACGACCAACTGCGCTGATCGCGGCGGCGAGCCGCGCAGGGCGGTCGCACCGTCGGGTGCGGCCGCCCGGGGCGTGCGGGAGAACGGGGCGCCTCAGCGTTCGGCGGCGAATGCCACCAGCCAGGCAAGCGGGGCGTTCCAGTTGATCGCCACCTCGTTGGTGGAGTACGAGCCGATGTCGTCGAGGTAGCACTTCGCGGGCTTGCAGCCTGCCAGCTTCTCCTGGGCCACCGGGTCCTGGAGGGCCGCGTTCGGGCCGCCTGCGAAGGAGCCCGCGGGTGGGTTCGGGAGGGAGGCGTCGTACTGGTGGGCCCAGAAGCGGTGGTGCTGGTTGAGGGCGGGGTGTTCGCCGTAGCCGGTGATGTAGGACTGGCCGAGTGCGTTGCGGCCGAGGAGGTAGTCCAGGGCTTCCAGGGCGCCGGCGCGGTAGCGGGGTTGCCGGGTGAGTTCATGGGCGACGGCGATGACGCTCGCGTTGTTGGCCACTTGGCCGTTGGAGCCCCAGACGTAGCCGTCGGTGGTCAGGGGGACGGCGTAGCCCTGGCGGCCCATGGTGGCCAGGTAGCCGTCGGCGGCGGACACCACGGAGGCGCGGACGCGGGTGAGGTCGGCGGCGGGCAGGCCGTTCGGGACGGTGGCGAGGGTGATGCGGCCGAGGGCGGCGGTGTCGTGCCAGGCGAAACCGGCCGCGGTGAAGACGTCCGAGGTGTGGAAGGGGGAGGAGGTCACCGCGTCCCGGTAGCGGCTCTCCTTGGTGGTGGCGTACAGCTCGGCGGCCGCCCAGTAGAACTCGTCGCCGACCCGGGTGTCCCCGTACGCGCCGCCGCCCGTGCCGTCGGAGTCCGGGGCGAGCCGGTCGGGGTGGGCCTGGGCGGCGGTCCAGGCGCGGCGTGCGGAGGCGAGGCAGCGGGCGGCGAAGGCCGCGTCGTAGGGGGCGTAGACCCGTGCGCACTGGGCCGCCGTGGCCGCCAGGTTGAGGGTGGCGGCGGTGGACGCGGGGTGGAGCTCACGTGGCTGGGAGTCCTGTTCGGGGCGGGTGGGCAGACCGGTCCAGGCCGCGTCATGGATCTTGTGGAAGGCCATGCCCGCGAGCGGTTTCCCGTCCGGGATCTGCATCCGCATCAGGAACTCCAGCTCCCAGCGCGCCTCGTCGAGGACGTCGGGCACCTTGTTGCCCCGCTCGGGCACGCGCAGGGTGGAGTCGCCGAGGGCCGCGGCGTGGCCCGCCCGCCGGGCGCGCTCGAAGGAGTTCACCAGCTGCCAGGTGGCGATGCCCCCGTTGACCACGTATTTGCCCTGGTCACCGGCGTCGTACCAGCCGCCGCGGACATCGCGCGCATAGTCGCACACGCCGGGCTGGCACGGCACGCTGGTGTCACCTTGGTTGGGCGCGACACCGAGGTGGCCGGCCGGGCGCGCGTACGCCGCACCGGCGAGCCGCGCCTCGATGGGTGTGCCGCTGCGCTGCTGGTAGAAGAAGGACATCGCGTCCGCGCGCAGCCCGTCGTACAGGCCCGCGCGGATGTCGAACGGGTGGCTGGTGCGGCCGTCCACGGTGAGGGTGTAGCCGGTGCCCGTTCCCCGGTACGAGGAGAAGTCCACCAGCTGCGTGGAGTCGCCGGAGGCGGCGTCGGCGCCACCCGCGGTGGTGGTGCCGGAGGCGGCCGTCCCGCCGGACGCGTCGCGCAGTTGCCACGGCAGGGCGGTGGTGCTCGCGGTGACGACGGTGGCGCGTTTGGGGCCGTCCGGCAGATAGCCGAGCTGGTTGACGTGGACGGCCGGGGGCGCGGCCACGGCCGCCTGGGTGGTGGGCGCGGCGACGAACAGCAGCGCTCCGGCCAGCAGGGCGGCGGCGGTGCGGGCAGGAGAGGGGAAAGAGGACGGGGGCATGGTGGTGGCCCTTCTAGGAGTGGTAGACCGTGGCTTCTCCGGACGTCGACCCGATGCCGTTCGCACCCTTGAAGATCCGCCGTCCCCAGCTGGTGAGCGACGCGGCGTTGAACCCGGTGGCCATGTCGAGGTATTCGACACCGCCGCTGTTGCCGCTCCAGGACCAGCCCAGATAGCCGATGCCGAGCGTCTGGGCGTTCGCCATGATGGCGTCCTCATCGGGGTTGCCGTCGGAATGGTTGTGGCCGAACTCGCCTATGACGAGCGGGAGTTTGGCGTTGACGAAACGGGTGAGGTAGTCCTTGACCTCGGCGGCGGTGTCGAAGACTCCGTACATGTGGACGGAGAACACGGTGTTGCGGTCCGGGTCGGCGGCCAGGACGGAGGCCGCGTTGTCGCGCATGGTGAAGCCCCAGTCCTGGCCCCAGTTGGGGGCGTCGGCCATCAGGGCGTGATGGATTCCGGCGCTGCGCAGTTTCTGGACGGCGGCCTTGGTGCCGGCGGTCCATGCGGCGGCGTTGGTGTTTCCGTACGGCTCGTTGCCGAGGTTGACGACGACGTAGCCCTCCTGGCCCGCGAGGGCGGAGCGCACGCCGATCCAGTAGTCCGCGGCTCGGGAGAGGGCGATGGCGCCGCCCTGCTCGCCGTAGCCGGTGGTGTCATGGGCTTCGAGCACGCAGATGAGCCGGTTGCGCTTGCACTGCGCGACGACGTTCGCCACGTCGGCGGTGTCGTTCTTGGCCCAGCGGTCCCCGGTGGACAGCACCACCCGCACGGTGTTGGCGCCCAGTGCCTTGATGTCGGCGAGCGCCTGGGTGGTCCGGGTGGCGTACCAGGTGTGGGCGTGGTTGACGCCGCGCATCACGAAGGCGCTGCCGCTGCCCTCGACCAGCTTGCCGTCCGCGACATGTAATCCGCCCGCGGCGCGTAATCCGTGCGTGGCCTGTATGCCCGCCGTGGTGGCGCGGGCGGGTGGCGCGAGGGACGGCAGGGACAGCAGCAGGGCGGCGATGGCCGCGAATACGACGGCCACGACGCGAGGTGCGGTGGCGCCGGTGGGGGCGGTCGTACGCATGGGCGACTCCTGGTGGGGGAGCGGTCGGTCCGGGTGGTTTGCCCGGGTCATGACAACGGCGGCTGGGCTGCGAACGTCTTGGGAGCGCTCCCAAGTTATGTAGTGAGGGGACCGCGGTGCGTCAAGGGCTGAGGGGCCGAACGGGCGTACCGGCCGGTGCCGGTGTCCGCCCCGCCCTGTCGCCCGCTCGCCCTGTCGCCCGCCCGCGCTGTCCCATCGGCCGCGGCCCGTACGTCAGTGTTCTGATGACACATGACGAGGAGAGAGGGCGAGGGCCGATGGGCGGAAACGCGTTCCTGGCGGAGACCTTCGAGGCACACCGCGGCCATCTGCGGGCGGTGGCCTACCGCATGCTCGGCTCGCTCAGCGAGGCCGACGACGCCGTCCAGGAGGCGTGGCTGCGGCTCAGCCGCTCCGACACCAGCGAGGTGAGGAACCTCGGCGGCTGGCTGACGACGGTCGTCGGCCGCGTGTGCCTCGACATGCTGCGCACGCGCACCGCCCGCCGGGAGGAACCCCTCGGGGCGCGTGTCCCGGACCCGGTCCTCAGCGGTACGGGCGGGGTCGACCCGGAGGACCAGGCGCTGCTCGCCGACTCGGTAGGCTCGCCCTGCCGGTCGTCCTCGAGGCGCTGGCTCCCGCTGAGCGGCTGGCGTTCGTCCTGCACGATCTGTTCGGCCTGCCGTTCGACGAGATCGCGCCCATCGTCGGCCGCAGCCCGGCCGCAGCCCGTCAGCTCGCCAGTCGCGCCCGCCGCCGGGTCCGGGGCGCGGCGCCCGTCCCCGACCCGGACCTGGCCCGGCAGCGCGCGGTGGTCGACGCCTTCCTCGCCGCCGCGCGCGACGGCGACTTCGACGGGCTCGTCGCCCTGCTCGACCCGGAGGTCGTGCTACGGGCCGACTTCGGCGCCGCCGCCCCGCTCGCGTTCCGCGAGGTGCGCGGCGCGGAGGACGTGGCCAATCAGGCGCTCACCTTCTCCCGCGCCGGGGGCGAGGGCAGCGTCCCCCGGCCCGCGCTGGTCAACGGGGCCGTCGGGGTGGTCGGGACCCGCGAGGGCAGGCCGTTCTCGGTGCTGGGTTTCACGGTCACGGACGGGAAGATCGCCGCGATCGACATCCTCGCCGACCCGAAGCGGCTGGCCCGGCTCGACCTGACGGTGCTGGATTGAGGGGGGCCGGGGGTGAGTGCCCCGTCCGGCCCTGCCGGGAGCGCGCCACGCCGGAAACCGCCCTACCGGGCGGGGCACCTCCCGGCGGTGGCCGGAAGGACGACCGAGGCGTCTCACTGGTCGGCCGCCGGCGAGCCTGTGCTGGGCGTGGCGCCGCCTCGGGCGTCGCGATCGCGGTCGTCCCGGCTGTCACGGTGGTGTGGCGACGGCCGCCGACGCGGGGGTCCGCTCACATATCGGCGCGTTGGGCGAGCGTGTGGCGGGCCGTGGCCGCCATCGCCTCGTCCACCATCCGTCCCTCGAACCGCACGGCCCCGGCCCCCCGCGCCTGGGCCTCCTCCACGGCCGCGATCAGCCGTGCGCACCGGGCCAGTTCGTCGGGGCCGGGGGAGAACGCCTCGTTGACGACCGGCACATGCGACGGGTGGATCACCGCCATCCCTTCGTACCCCAGGGCGCGGTTCTGCCCGGCGAAGCGGCGCAGTCCGTCGAGGTCCGCGATGTCGGTCCAGAGCCCGGCCACCGGGTGGGGGCAGCCCGCGGCGCGGGCGTCGAGCAGGACCCGGGCGCGCAGGTCGCGCGTCTCGTCGCCGTCCGGGCTCCAGCGGTAGCCCACGGCGCGTTCCACGTCCCCGCCGGGGCCGGTGAGCGCGCCCAGGTGGGCGACGCGGCCGGCGGCCCGGCCGATGGCGTACGCCTCGCGCAGCCCGCGCGCCGTCTCCAGCAGGGGTACGAGCGCGAAGTGGCCGTCGGGCAGCCCGTGGTGGCGCTCGCACCAGGCGAGCATCCGGTCGGCGGCCGTCACGTCGTCGGCGTGGGCGACCTTGGGCAGCACGATGCCGTAGAGGCCGGGGCGGGCCACGGCGCGCAGTTCGTCGGCGGCCTGCCAGCCCGCCGCGCGGTCGAGGGCGTTGATACGGACGAACAGCCGCATACGGCGCGCGCCCGCCTCGTCGATGGCGCGGGTCACGGCGTCGAGCGCCGCCGTCTTGCCGTCGTCGGGGACCGCGTCCTCCAGGTCGAGGATCGCGGCGTCGGCGCCCGCCGCCTCGGCCTTGGGCAGCCAGTCGGCTCTGTTGCCCGGGACGAAGAGCAGGGAGCGCAGCGGGACCCGGCCTCGTGCTTCAGATGACATCGTCGTCCTCCAGCCGCGCCAGCCGCTTGTCGTCGATGCCGAGCCACTCCCCGTAGACCAGGGCGTTGTCCTCGCCGAGCGCCGGGCCGGTGCGCCACACCGCGCCGGGAGTCCGGCGGAAGTGCGGGATGACCGCCTGCATCCGGACCGGGCCGAGATCGGGGTCGTCGATGGTGATGATGTCCTCGCGCTCGGCGTAGACGGGGTCGGCCGCGATGTCGGCGGCGGTGAAGACGCGGGAGGCCACCACCTCGGCGCGTTCGAACTCCTCCAGGCAGACGGCCGAGGGGCGCCCGGCGATCCACTCGCGCAGCGCCGCGTCGAGCCGGTCGCGGCCCGCGTGCTGCTGCTCGACGGTGGCGAATTCGGCGTCGGGCAGGCCGAGGAGCCGTACGACGTTGCGCACCGAGCGGGTGGTGGCGGAGGTGACGGTGAGCCAGTCGCCGTCGCCGCTGCGGTAGGTGTTGATGACGGCGGCGGGCGCGACCGCGAGCTGGTTGCCCGCCCGCTCGGGGGCCGTACCGAGCTGGTCGTAGGCGATGATCTGCCACTCCACGAGGCGGTAGAGGGGTTCGAAGAGGGCCAGGTCGATCCACTCGCCGTCGAAGTCCGGGTCGGTGTTGCGGCGGTGCAGCGCGGCGAGCACCGCGAACGCGCCCATCAGGCCGGTGACGGCGTCGCCGTGCGAGAAGCCGGTGTGCACGGGCGGTCCTTCGGGGAAGCCGGTGAGGTGGACGACCCCGCTGCGGGCCTCGCCCATCTTGCCGAAGCCGGGGGCGTCCGCGCGGGAGGAGGTGGCGCCGAAGCCGGAGATCTGGAGCAGGATGGCCCGGGGGTTGAGCGCGTGGACGGCCTCCCAGTCAAGACCCCAGGCGCGCAGCCGCCCGGCGCGCAGCGTCACGATCACCACATCGGCCCAGGCGACCAGTTCGCGGGCGACTTCCCGGCCCGACTCGTGGTGCAGGTCGAGCGTCACGGAGCGCTTGTTGCGGCCCGCGACCTTGAACCAGAGCGGGACCCCGTCCCGGCGGGGCCCCATGGCCCGGGCGGCGTCCCCGTCACCGGGCGGCTCGACGTGTACGACGTCGGCGCCCTGGTCGGCGAGCATGCCCCCGGCGAGCGGGCCCGCCACGACGTGGGCGAACTCCACCACCTTGAGCCCCGCGAGCTGTCCCTGCCGTGTGCTGGTGTGGTCCTCCATGCGGTTCAGGCTGCGGGGTGGGGGATATGCGGGTCCAGCATTGAACGAACATCAATTCATGCGGATATCGCAAAGGAAGGCCGAGGCGGAAACCCCGCGTGCAGGTCAGTCCGCGTCCGTCTCCTCCCACACCACACCCTCCGGGAGTTGGTGGCCCGCCGCCCGGAACGCCTCCAGCTCCTCCAGGAAGCGCCCCGCGCCCGGCGGGAGCGCCCGGTGGGCCGGGAGAACCACGTACAGGCGGCGTTCCAGCACCGGCGCGACCAGCGGGCGGCGGACCAGGGGGCCCGGCGGGATCAGGGGGTGGACCAGGGCGGGGAGGGCGGAGACGCCGAGTCCCGCCGCCACCAGGCCGCCCACCGTGGCCACGCTCGACGCCTCGGCCGCCGGAGCGGTGTCCCTGCCCGCCCGGGCGAAGGCGGCGTCCGTCATGCGGCGGACGCTGGAGTCCGTACCGATCGCGAGGAACGGTTCGCGGCCGAGCTGCTCCCAGGTGACCTCGTCCCGCTCGGCGAGCGGATGGTGTTCGGGGAGGACCGCGTGGAAGCGGTCGCGCACCAGGGGCCGCAGCTGGATGCCGCCGGCCGCCTGGTGGCGGGGGACCGTGCTCACGGCGAAGTCGGCGTCGCCGTCCACGACCCGCTGGAGCACCGAGCGTTCCAGTCCGTCCAGGAGCCGTACGGTCATCTCGGGGCGCCGGGCGCGGAAGGCGGAGATGACCGGGGGCAGGAGCACGGCCGCCACCGAGGGGAGGGTGGCCAGCGACACGGTGCCGCGCTCGCCCGCCACATAGCGGCCCAGCTGCGCGAGGCCCGCCCGGTGCGCGGCGAGGATCTGGTCGGCGATGCGCAGCGCCTCCGCCCCGGCCGGGGTGAGTTCGACGTTGCGGGTGTCGCGCTCCAGCAGCCGCATGCCGAGCGTGCGTTCCAGATCGGCGACCGCACGGCTCAAGGAGGACTGGGACACATGCAGTTCGGCGGCCGCCGCGGTGAAGCTGACCGCGCGGGCGACCGCGGTGTACGCCGTGAGCTGGCGCAGAGTGACGTCCATGGTCGGCGAGCGTATGCGCGACCGCCGCCCGGGGGAACTGTTGCGCAGAACGCATGGATAGATCTGTGTTCGATGCTGGACGCGGATCTTTCGCCGCTCCGACACTCTTCGGCAACACCTGACCGGACGAGGAAGCGAGCGGCGCATGCTGGCAGCCCTGGGATTCTGCACGATCGGCGGCTTCCTGCTGCTCACCATGTTCAAACGGGTCTCGGTGCTCGTCGCCCTCGTGCTCACCCCGGTGGTCACCGCGGTCATCGGCGGCTACGGGGACGACCTCGGCCCGATGGCGCTCGACGGGCTGTCCCAGGTCGCCCCCACCGGCATCATGATCGCCTTCGCGGTGCTCTACTTCAGCCTGATGATCGACGCGGGGCTCTTCGAGCCGCTGATCCGTGTCATCCTGCGCATCGCGAAGAACGACCCGCTGCGCGTCACGGTCGGCACGGCCGTCCTCACCATGTGCGTCGGGCTCGACGGTGACGGCGCCTCGACCTTCCTCATCTCCATCTCCGCCCTGCTGCCCGTCTACCGGCGGCTCGGTATGAGCCGGCTCGTGCTCGCCGGGGTCGTCGCCCTCGGCGCGGGCGTGATGAACATGATCCCGTGGGGCGGACCGACCGCGCGGGCCGCCGCCACCCTCAAGCTCGAGACCTCCGACATCATCACCCCGCTGCTGCCCGCCTTCGCCGGGGGCATCGCCTGGGTGCTGTTCGCCGCGTATGCCATCGGCCGCCGGGAGCGCACCCGCCTGGGCGGTGCGGTCACGGCCGAGCCCGAACCGGCCCCGGCGGCGTCCGTCGGCGACGGCCCCGGTACGCCGCGGGTGGCCCGGCGGGCGGGCACCGCGCTCACCGTCTTCAACTTGGCTCTCACCCTGGCCCTGCTGACCGGGCTGGTGCTGGAGGTCATGCCGCTGCCGGTGCTGTTCGTGCTCGCGTTCGCCATCGCGCTGCTGGTCAACTACCCCCGCTGGGAGGACCAGCAGGCCCTGCTGGAGAAGCACGGCAACAGCGTCGTCCTCGTCACCACCATGATCTTCGCCGCCGGTGTGTTCACCGGCATCCTCACCGGCACCGGCATGATCGGGAAGATGGCCCACGCGATCGTCGAGGTCATCCCCGACAGCCTCGGCGGGCATCTGCCCGCGCTGGTCGCCGTCACCAGCATGCCGCTCAGCCTCGTCTTCACCCCCGACGCCTACTACTTCGGCATCCTGCCCGTGCTCGCCGGAACCGCCGACTCCTTCGGCACCGACCCCGCCGAGGTCGCCCGCGCCGCCGTCCTCGGCCAGATGACCACCGGCTTCCCGCTCTCCCCGCTCACCGCCGCGACGTTCATCCTGCTCGGCATGAGCGGTGTGCAGCTCGGCGAGCACCAGCGGTTCATCTTCGGCTGGGCCTTCGGCACGACGCTGGTGATGACCGCGGTCGCCATGGTGACGGGCGCCGTGCCGCTGTGACCCCGGGCGCCGCCCGTACCGCCGTGCCGCCGCCCGTAACGCCGTGCCGAGGCACCGCCCATAACACCGTGCCGCCCCGAGGAGGAGCCTCCGCGATGCCATCCGTACGCCGACGCCGACGCCGACTCCGTACGTCCGCGAGTCTGCTGACTGTCGCCCTGACCGCGGCGTCCCTCACCCCCGCCGCCGCAGCGGCGGAGGCACCGCCGCCTCCCGGGTTCCACCACCTCACCTTCGTCCACTACGACGGCACGGGCGACGATCTGCTCACCGCCGGGCTCGGCTTCGACGGGCTGCGCGGCCCGCTGCCCGCCCCCGCCGACCCCGACCGGCCCACCGCCGCCGAACTGCGCCGCCAGGCCATCTGGGCGTCCGCCGGAATGAGGGCAGGGTCCGGCGGCGGACTCGGGCGGCTGTACGGGGCCAACGTCGACCGGGGCCGCCCGCTGCCGGGCGACGGCCGGATCGCGGGCACCGAGTACCGGGCGGTGGCGGGGCGCGGCGCGGACAGCGTGAGCTTCGTCGTCCAGGTGCCGGACACCTTCGACCGCGCCCGGCCCTGCGTGGTGGCCGCGCCCGCGACCGGACTCGGCGGCGTCTACAGCATGGTCGGCACGGCCGGGGCCTGGGGGCTGCACCGCGGGTGCGCCGTCGCCTACACCGACAAGGGCATGGGCCCGGCCTTCGACGATCTGCACTCCGGCACGGTCATGGCCTACGACGGTACGACCGGACCGCGCACGGCGCTGGGCGACCGCAGCGCCTTCGGCGCCGGGCTGACCGACGCCGAGCGGGCCCGCTTCGACGCGGCGCGCCCGTATCGCGTGGCGTACAAGATGGCGCACTCCCGCACCGATCCGCAGGCCACCTGGGGGCGTGATGTGCTGCGTTCGGTGCGGCTCGCGCTCGCCGTCCTGAACCGCGACCGGCGCAGCGGCGCGCCCCACGGCGGCTACACCGCCGCCACCACCACGGTCCTGGCCACCGGCGTCTCCAACGGCGGCGGCGCGGCCGTCGCCGCGGGCGAGGACGACCGTACGGGGCTCATCGACGCCGTCGTCGCCTCCGAACCGCAGATGAACCTCGCCCCGCGAGGCGGCATCCGGGTGCGCCAGGGCGGGCGCGCCGTCCCCGCCGCGGGGCTGCCGCTGATCCGGTACAACTCCCTGGCCTCGCTGCTCCAGCCGTGCGCCGCGCTCACCGAGCCCTCCGCACCGGGCTACGCCACCCTGGACGTCCCCGCCGCGCGCCGCCGGTGCGCGGCGCTGGTCGGCGACGACCCCCGGCTCATCACGCGCCGCGCCGCGGAGCGGGCGGGGGAGGGCGGTCTGCCGCGGCTCGCCGCGCGGGCCCTCGTACGCGCCGGATTCCAGCCGCAGTCCGGGTACTTGCAGCTCTCGCACTACGATCCGCAGACCCCCGCGTCGTACGCGATGAGCTACGCCCGGGCCTCGGTGGACGACGCGCTGTGCGGCTACGGATGGGCGCGGACCGACGACTCCGGCACCCCGGTGCCCTACCGCCGCTCCGAGCTGGCCGCCGCCTTCGGCACCAGCCCCGGACGGGCGCCCGCCCCGGGGATGTTGATCGACGAGAACGCGCCTGGCGGGCCCGTGGCCGACAGCAAATCCCGTGACGCGGACGGCCGTCACGACTACAATCTGCGCGGCGAGCGCTGTGTGTACCGGCTCGCCCATCCGCAGCGCGGCGCCGACGGACAGGGCTGGGCGGCACGGCTGGCCGCCGGGCTGGACGCCACGCGCCGCAGCGGCGATCTGCACGGCAAACCGGCGCTCATCGTGCACGGCCGCGACGACACGAGGGTGCCCGTGAACCACAGCTCGCGGCCGTACCTGGGCCTCAACGCCCGTTCCCAGCACGGTAATTCCACGGTCAGCTACGTCGAGGTCACCCACGCCCACCACAGCGACGCGCAGACGCCGGGCCTGGACACCCGATACGTCCCGCTCGGGTACTACTACCAGCAGGCGCTGGATGTGATGTGGCAGCGGTTGCGGGCGCGGGGCGGCGAGCTGCCGCCCAGCCAGGTGGTGCGGACGGTGCCCCGGGGCGGTGAGCCGGGGCACGCCCCCGAGCTGACACGGGCCAACGTGCCCCCGATCACGGCCGATCCGCCGGCGGGGGACCGGGTGCGGGTGATCCGGGGGACCGTACGCGTCCCGTAGGGCCCCTGCTCAGGCGTCCGGCCGGTCCACCTTCTCCTCGCTGACGGTTGGCGTGGAGCTGGAAGACCGTGCGCATGAACCCACGGGTAATCTGACGCGTCAGCATCGCGCGCCGCCGAAACCGCGAAAGGGCACTTCGAGGTGATCGACATACCGGAGCACTTACGGGGGTGGTGGGCGCGGGGCCGGGCGTTGGCGGCGGCCCATCCGCCGGCCGTCGACAGCGGGGTCGCGCTCCTGGTTCAGGCGGCGATGACGATGCCGTTCGTGGTGCCGCGCCCGGACGGGGTCCCACCGGCGACCTGGCCCGCCTACGGGCTGACCACGCTCACCGTGGTCCCCCTGATCTGGCGTCGGCGGGCTCCCGTCGCCGTCCTGTTCGCGATCGTGGCGACCAGCGTGCTGTACAAGCTGGCGCTGGACGGGCCCGGGCAGCCGCTGCCGTACACCGGGCTCGTCATCGTCTACACGATCGCCGTCCTCTCACCGCCCTGGAAGCGGCTGCTGACCGGGGTTCTGGCGCTGGTCACCGTGCCGTTGTCGGTCTGGCTCAACACCCGGACGGCCCGGGAACTCACCTTCTGCTTCTTCGTGCTCGCGGCGGCCTACGTCTTCGGGCGGCTGACCGCCGCCCGGCAGCGGGCCCACCGGGTCGAGGCCGAACAGGCCGCCGCGCGGGAACGGGCCCGGATCGCACGGGAGATGCACGACATCCTCTCCCATGCGGTGAGCCTGATGATCGTGCAGGCCGAGGCGGGCCCGGTGGCGGTGCGTACGGCTCCGGAGCGGGCGGAGGCCGCCTTCGACGCCATCTCCGAGACGGGCCGGGACGCCATGGCGCAACTGCGACGCATGCTGGGCGTGCTGCGCGAGGACGAGCAGCCGGGCGGCGCCCCGCGCGCACCGCAACCGGGCCTGGCCGGTCTGCCCGAGCTCCTCGACCGGGTGCGGAGCAGCGGCCTCGATGTCGTCTACGGAACGGCGGGGCCCGTGCGGCCGCTGACGGACGCGACCGGGGCGACGGTCTTCCGTATCGTCCAGGAGGCCCTGACGAACACGGTCAAGCACGCGGCCGCCCGCACCGTCTCGGTGCACCTCACCTACACGGAGCGGGAGGTGGACATCCGGGTGACGGACGACGGGCGCGGTCCCCGGTCCGGCCCCGGGGTCGGTCACGGCCTCGTCGGGGTCCGCGAGCGGGTGGCGGCCCACGGCGGTACGGCGGTCACCGGGCCGGGTCCGGACGGCCGGGGCTTCGAGGTGCGGGTGCGCATCCCCGTACCGACCACGGCGGAGGCGGCGGAGGTGGCGCGGTGAGCATCCGGGTGGTGGTGGCCGACGACCAGGAGCTGGTGCGCAGCGGCTTCGCGATGATCCTGGACGCCCAGCCGGACATCGAGGTGGTCGCGGAGGCGGGCGACGGATCCGAGGCGGTCGAGGCCGTACGGCGGCACACGCCCGATGTGGCGCTGCTCGACATCCGGATGCCGGGCATGGACGGTATCGCGGCCTGCCGCGAGATCAGCGCGGACGGCGCCTGCCGGACGGTGATGCTGACGACCTTCGACTCGGACGAGTACGTGTACGACGCGCTGCACGCGGGCGCGAGCGGCTTCCTGCTGAAGGACGTACGCCGGGACGATCTGGTGCACGCGGTACGGGTGGTGGCGCGGGGCGACTCGCTGCTCGCGCCGTCCGTGGCCCGCCGCCTGGTCGAGCAGTACACCCGCCCGGCCGCCCGGTCACCGCGGCCCGACCCCCGCCTGGACGCGCTGACCGGCCGGGAGCGGGAGACGCTGCTGCTGCTCGCGCGGGGCCTGTCGAACGCCGAGATCGCGGCGGAGCTGGTCGTCAGCGACCACACGGTGAAGACACATGTCGGCCATGTCCTCGCCAAGCTGGGGCTGCGGGACCGGATCCAGGCGGTGATCTGCGCGTACGAAACAGGCCTGGTCACGGCCGGAGATCCCCCGCCCGGGGGAGCGTCGGGGACCGGAACCTCCCCCGCGTCGGCGAGGAAGTGACCCGGCGGATCCCGCCGGTGCGGGCGATCCGCGACAGGTCCGCCGGTCAGCAGGATGGAGCCATCCAGAACCACGGCACCCACTCATGGAGTTGACCATGCAGAGCACCACTCGCACGCTGCTGGCCGCCGCGCTCGTCGTCGGTGTCACCGCGGGCCCGGCAGCCCTCCCGGCCGTCGCCTCCGCCCCGCCGACCGCGGTCTCGGCGCGGCCCGCGGACCCCACGGTCCCCGCCCTGGAGGCCGCCATCGCGAAGCTGTCGGACGCGACGGCCGCGCTGGTCAGGGTCGGTGGCACCGAGGGTGTCTGGCGGGGCAGTTCGGGCGTGCACGATCTGAGGACCAACCGGCCCGCCGATCCGGCCGCCCGCTTCCGCGCCGGTTCCGTGACCAAGGTCTTCACGGCGGCCGTCGCACTGCAACTGGTCGCCGAGGGCAGACTGGACCTGCATCGCAGCGCCCGCTCCTATCTGCCGGAACTGATCCCCGCGTCGTACGGGAAGGTCACCGTCCGGGAGTTGCTCAACCACACGCATGGCATCCCCGCCCCCGACTTCCCCGGGAACACGGTCGAGGAGGCGTACGCGAACCGCTTGAGGATCTACGACCCGGAGGACATGGTCCGCTCGGCGACGGCGAAGAAGCGCGAGTTCGCGCCGGGCACGAAGCAGCACTATCTGAACATCGGCTACACGATCGCCGGTCTGCTGATCGAGCGTGTCACGGGCCACTCGTACGAGCGTCAGGTGGCCCGCCGGATCCTGCACCCGCTCGGGCTGCGCGACACGTACTACCCGGGGACGGGCCCGCACATCGTCGGGCCGCACAACCACGGCTACCAGACGATGAGGCTGGACGACGGCACGACCGGCCTGCGCGACGTCTCGGTGTGGGGAGCGACGGACGCCTGGGCGGCCGGGGACATCATCTCGACCACGGCGGACCTGGAGCGGTTCACGAAGGCCCTGTTCCAGGGCCGGGTGGTGCGCGGCCCGCTGCTGCGGGAGATGTTCACGCTGCCGAAGGTGCCGGACGCCAAGAGCGGCGACCCTGCCGCGTACTCCATCGGCCTGTCGATGAAGAAACTGGGCGGCCGCGAAGTGTGGGGGAAGACCGGCGGCCGCTGGGGCTACAACACGGCCATCGCCGCCACCCGCGACGGCTCCCGCACCCTCGTCTACAGCGTCAACTCCATGGACGCCAAAGGGCAGGACATGAACGAGGTGGCCATGAACATCATGGTGGCCGCCTACGGCAAGCCCGAGTCGCCGCGTCAGTCGTCGGACGGCGTCGGGGACCACACCCCGGCGGCGGTCCCGTCGCGGACGTGGCGTTCGTAGACGGTCACCTTGGTGTGGATGACCTCCAGACAGGCGCCGAGTTCGTCGATCCTGGCCCGTACGTTCTCCTCGTGCTCACGGAGCAGCGCGAGCCGGTCGGGCTCATTGCCCGGACCGTGGCGGACCAGCTCGGCGAACCTGCGGATCGTCGCGATCGGCATGCCGGAGGCGCGCAGCCGGTCGCACAGCGCGAGCCAGTCCACATCGGCCTGTGCGTAGACGCGCTGCCCGCCGCCGGTACGGCGGATCTCCCGCAGGAACAGCCCCTCGCGCTCGAAGAACCGCAGCGCGTGCACGCTCATCCCGGTCGCCTCGGAGACCTTGCCGATGCTCAGGCCGTCGTCGTTCATCGGGAAACCGCTCATCGGGGAACCGTACCTTGACCTAGCGCGCGGTCTAGGTTTTAGCGTCCTCCTCATGATCACGAAACAGCGGAAGCTCCCTTCCGGATTCGGCGCCCACAGCACCGCCGACGACGTTCTCGCCGGAGTCGACCTGACCGGCGCCACGGCCCTGGTCACCGGCGGATACTCCGGGCTCGGCCTGGAGACCACGCGTGCCCTGGCCCGCGCCGGGGCGCGCGTCATCGTCCCGGCGCGGCGGCCCGACACCGCCGGGGAAGCCCTGCGGGGCACACCCGGGGTGGAGGTCGACGCGCTCGACCTGGGCGACCTGGAGAGCGTGCGCGCGTTCTCCGACCGCTTCCTCGACACCGGCCGCACGCTCGACATCGTCATCAACGGGGCCGGTGTGATGGCGTGTCCGGAAACCCGCGTCGGCCCGGGCTGGGAGGCCCAGTTCGCCATCAACCACCTCGGGCACTTCGCGCTCGTGAACCGCCTCCGCCCCGCTCTCGCCCCCGGCGCCCGCGTGGTGGCGGTGGCGTCGTCCGGCCACTTCCTGAGCGACATCCGCTGGCAGGACCCGCACTTCCGCACCGGCTACGACCGCCGGCTCGCCTACGCCCAGTCCAAGACCGCCAACGCCCTGTTCGCCCTGCACCTCGACCGCCTCGTTGCCGGCACGGGGGTGCACGCCTTCGCCGTGCACCCCGGCAGCATCCTCACCCCGCTCCAGCGCCACATCCCGCGCGAGGAGTGGCAGGCACGGGGCTGGGTGACGCCGGACGGCGAGCCCGCCGACGGTTTCAAGACGCCGCGGCAGGGTGCGGCGACGGCGGTCTGGGCCGCGACCTCGCCGCTGCTCGACGGTCACGGCGGCGCGTACTGCCAGGACTGCGACATCGCCGAGGAGGCCACCACCGACGACATGCTCATCGGCGGGGTGAAGCCCTGGGCCACCGACCCCCACGCCGCCTCGCGCCTATGGGATCTGTCCAGCGAACTCACCGGCGCGCATGCCTTTTGAGGTGCTCCGAGTCTGTGGAGTGAGCACTCACTCATTGACGGAGTGAGTGCTCACTCCGTATTCTTCGGGGCATGACCGAGACTTCTTCCACCCCGCCCCGGCGCCGTGCGCCCGCCATGGATCCTGATCAGCGCCGCAAGATGATCGTTGCCGCGGCGCTTCCCCTGGTTGTCGAATACGGCGCCGCCGTGACCACCGCGAAGATCGCCCGGGCTGCGGGCATCGGGGAGGGCACGATCTTCCGTGTCTTCCCCGACAAGGACACCCTGCTCGCCGCCTGCGTGGCCGAGGCCACGCGCCCCGACGACGCCGTCGCCCACCTGGAGGCGATCGACCTGGACCAGCCGCTTGACGCCCGGCTCACCGAGGCGGCCGAGGTGATGCGCGGGCACATGACCCGTATCGGCGCCGTCGTCGGGGCCCTCGCCGCGACCGGCCGACTGGAGCGCAGGCCGCCCGGTGAATCGGCCGAGGGCGGCGGGCTGCCGGACCGCGAAGCGGGGCTCGCCGCGCCGCGCGCGGCGCTGGCCGCGCTGCTGGAGCCGGACCGGGAGAGCCTGCGGCTCGCCCCCGAACGACTCGCGGACTCCTTCCAGTTGCTGCTCATGTTCGCCGGGCGGTCGGGCATGAACGACCCGCTGACCACCGACGAACTGGTGGACCTCTTCCTGCACGGCGCGCTCACCGGGCCGGGGGAGGGCCGGTGACCGCACCCGAGGGGTATGCGCAGCTCACCTCCCGCCGCCGGACCCTGATCACCCTGTCCCTGCTGGCGTGTGCGTTCCTGGCCATGCTCGACGGCACCGTGGTCGGTACCGCCCTGCCCCGCATCGTCGAGCAGATCGGCGGCAGCGACAGCTGGTACGTCTGGCTCGTCACCGCCTATCTGCTGACCTCCTCGATCAGCGTGCCCGTCTACGGCCGCTTCTCCGACCTGTACGGCCGCCGCCGACTGCTGCTGAGCGGACTCGCCCTGTTCCTGGCGGGCTCCCTCGCGTGCAGCCTCGCCGGTTCCATGGAAGCGCTGATCATCTGCCGCGCCGGGCAGGGGCTGGGCGCCGGGGCCCTGCTCACCCTCGGCATGGCCCTGATCCGCGACCTCAACCCGCCCTCCCGCACGGAGGGGTTGATCCGCATGCAGACGGTCATGGGCACGATGCTGGTGCTCGGCCTGGTCGGCGGCCCGATCGTCGGCGGTCTCCTGGCCGACCATGCGGGCTGGCGCTGGGCGTTCTGGCTCAACCTCCCCATCGGCCTGGCCGCCGCAACCGTCCTCGTCCTGGCCCTGCCGGACCGCCGCCCCGCCGAGGCGCCGTCCGGGCGGCTCGACGTCGCGGGGATCCTGCTCCTCACGGCCGGTCTCTCACTGACCCTGACCGGTCTCAGCCTGAAGGGCACCCCGGCGGGCGGGCGCACCCCGCCCTGGACGGAGCCCGCCGTCGTGGGGTGTCTGCTCGGCGGTCTGGCGCTGCTCGCCCTGCTCGTTCCGGTCGAGCGCCGCGCGTCCGTCCCCGTGCTGCCGCTCCGCCTCTTCCGGTACCGCACCTACAGCGCCCTGCTGACCGGCGGGTTCTTCTTCCAGGCCGCCGCCATGCCGATCGGCATCCTGCTGCCGCTCTACTTCCAGTACGTACGGGGCCACTCCGCGACCACCTCCGGGCTGCTGCTCCTGCCCCTGATGCTCGGCATGGCGCTGAGCAACCGGCTCACCGCCGCCGCGATCCTGCGCAGCGGCCACACCAAACCGGTGCTCCTGACCGGCGCCGGACTGCTCACCGCCGGGACCGCCTCGTTCTTCGCCCTAGGCGCGGCGACACCGACGCCACTGATCTGCGGATGGCTACTGATCGCCGGGCTCGGTACGGGGCCCGCGATGGGCGGTATCACCATCGCGACCCAGAACTCCGTACCCGCCGCCGACATGGGCACGGCGACCGCGGGCTCGGCCCTCGCCAAGCAGATCGGCGGCACCTTCGGGCTGGCCTGCGCACAGTCCCTGATGGGCCGTCACGGCGCGGCCGCGGCGAGCGCCCCGGCGATCGGCTCCACGGTCGCCTGGGGCGGGGCCGTCGCGGGAGTCCTCGCCCTCGCGGCGGTCTTCGCGATGCGCGACATCACCATCCCGACCCCGTCGGGGCGCGGTGGGGCTCTATCACCGTCACCCCGCCCTTCGCCGCCGACGGCAGCGCGGACAGGGCCTCGGGTACGGCGTCCAGACCTATGACGTCGGTGACCAGCCGGTCCGGCCGCAGCGTCCCGGCGTCGACCATCTCCATCATCGGCCCGTACGCGTGCGCGGCCATGCCGTGGCTGCCCAGCAGCTGGAGTTCGAGCGCGATGACCCGGTCCATCGGGAGCATCGGGTTTCCGGCGGCGGGCGGCAGCAGGCCGATCTGGACATGGCGGCCGTGGCGGCGGAGGCTGCCCACCGAGGCCGCGCAGGTACGGGGCGAGCCCAGCGCGTCCACGGAGACATGGGCGCCGCCGCCCGTCGCGTCCGCGACGGCCTCGGCCACCGAGCCCAGGGTGGAGGACGCGTCCACGCAGACCGCCGCGCCGATGCGGGACGCCAGGGCGAGCGCGCGGGCGGAGACGTCGACCGCGACGACCCGCGCCCCGCACGCCGCCGCGATCATGACGGCGGACAGCCCGACCCCGCCGCATCCGTGCACCGCGACCCATTCGCCCGGGGCGACCCGGCCCTGCGTCACCACCGCGCGGAAGGCGGTCGCGAAGCGGCAGCCGAGCGAGGCGGCGGTGGTGAACGGCAGCTCGTTGCGGATGCCGACGAGGTTCACGTCGGCGTTCTCGACCGCGACGTACTCGGCGAACGACCCCCAGTGGGTGAAGCCCGGCTGCGTCTGCCGCTCGCACACCTGCTGGGCGCCGTCCGCGCATGCGGCGCAACGCCCGCAGGCGCAGATGAAGGGCACCGTGACCCGCCGGCCGGGGCGCCAGTTCAGGACGTCGGGGCCGACCTCCTCGACCGTGCCCGCGAGTTCATGGCCGGGGACGTGCGGCAGCCGGATGTCCGGATCGTGGCCCATCCAGCCGTGCCAGTCGCTGCGGCACAGCCCGGTGGCCTCGACGCGGATGACCACGCCGCGCGGGGAGGGGGTGGGATCGTCGACGGTCCGTACCTCGGGCCTGCGCCCGAAGTCGTCGAACACCACAGCACGCATAACCCGCTCCCTCGCTCGCACTCCCGGTGGGGTCGCCCGAACCTACACCACGGCGCGCTAGCGCTTGTCGCGCTGTCCGTCGGCGAGTTGCCGGGACGTCTTCCCGGCGCCCGCCTGGCGCTGGGCTCGCTCGGCGAGGGTGGGGAAGAGGCCGCCGAGGGCGCTGCCGAAGCGCAGCTCCAGCGGGGCCACGTTCACCTCGGCCCGGTTCCGTTCGATCGCGCGGACGGTGGCGGCCGCCACCCGGCGCGTGGTGATGGTGCGCACCCCGGGGGGTGTGGAGGCGCCGGAGTCGGCGAACATCCCGGCGTCGCCGACGAACCCGGGCTGCACCAGCGTGACCCCGACGCCCGTGCCGTGCAGGTCCTGCCGCAGCCCGAGCGCGAAGCCGCGCAGCCCGAACTTGGCCGCGTTGTAGAGCGCGGCGCCAGGGGAGGCGGTACGGCCCGACAGCGAGCCGATCATCACCAGCTGCCCGGACCCCGCGGCCACCATCCGCGGTGCCATCAGCCGCGACAGCAGCAGCGGGGCACGCAGATTGACGTCGAGGGCGCGGTCGAGGTGATCGGTGTCGTAGCCGAGGACGTCACCGCTGGAGGGCAGCGCGGCGTTGGCTATGAGGATCCGGGTGTCGGCCGCCTCCGCCTCCTCGACGAGCCGCTCCACATCGGACCGTTCGGCCAGGTCGGCCACGATCGGAGTGGCGCCGAGCCGCTCGGCCAGCGGCCGCAGCACCTCCTCGCGGCGCCCGGTGAGCAGCAGCTTGGCGCCCTTGGCGGCGAGGGCCCGGGCGAGGGTCTGCCCGATGCCCCCGGTCGCTCCGGTGAGCAGGACGGTGGTGCCGCTGATCCGCATGCGTTCTCCTCCGGGGACGGTGGTGTGAGGGGGACGGTGGCCCATACCGCCGCCCCACGCCGAACCGTACCCGTCCGTCTTTTTGAAGCTCGGTTCGCCTCCGGGGCGCCTCAGCCGGTGTCGACGGTCGACGTGCTCGGTCGCTCGTTCCTCGCTCCCTGCGCGCGACTCCCTTTCGACACCGGCGCGCCCCTGCGGCTCGCCCCCAGCTACCGCTGGGAGGTGCCCCCAGCCGGTAGACCATCACGCGCCTCCGGGATCCATGCCGCTGACCCGGGCTATCGCCTCGACCTCGCGCCGGTCGTTCTCCTGCTGGCTGCCGAACTCGACGACCAACTGGAGCCCGTGCGGCCCCAGCAGACTGGTCAGCTTGGCCAGCTCCCGCCCGAGATCGGGGGTGAACAGATCCCGGTCGAGCGCGGTGAACGGTACGTCGATACCGGTGGGGCCGCCCGCGGACCGGCCCACGATGGCGTCGTTGATGCCGTGCAGGATGCGCAGCAGCAGATCGTACGACGCGGGGTCGAGGCGCGACTGAAGGTCGGCCAGGTGGAGTGCGAACTGCTTGGCGCGCTCCAGGAATTGCTCTTCGTCCATCCCACCATCGTGGCGAAAACCGTCGCCGAGCGCCCCGTGAACCGGGGATTCTGCGGTCCGGGCTAATGATCACGGGTGATTGTGCTGCCGAGCCCGTACACTCGGCGCGCGTTGTCCGCGCCGAGGAGCGCCGCCACCCGCCCGGCGTCGCCGCGCGACCACGCCCCCTCGCGCACCCACTGGTCCAGCAGCCCGGTCAGCGCCTCCCGGAACAGCCGCGCGCCCACCACGTACAGCTCGGGCAGCCCGTAGGCGTCGGTGGAGAACAGCACCTTGCCGAAGGGAGCCAGCTCCAGCATCTCGGCGAGCACCGCCCCGGCCCGCGCCCCGGTGTGGGTCAGGGACAGGCCCACGTCGGCGTAGACATGCGGGAAGACGGCGGCGAGGTAGGCCGCGCCGCGGTGGTACGGGTAGCCGTGCAGCAGGATCAGCGAACAGCCGGTGGGGCGTACCGCGCGGATGAAGTCGGTGAGCGCGAGCGGATCGCAGCGGTCCAGCCGCAGATCCGGATCGCCGAAGCCGGTGTGCAGCTGGAGCGGCAGCCCGGTGCGCGCCGCGGACCACAGCAGATGGCGCAGCAGCACGGGGTCGGTCACCCGGGCGGCGGGCGCGCCGCCCTCGGCGCGGTGGGCGAGCCAGCGCTCGGCCGCGGTGTGCACGGCGGCGGGGGCGGGCGGATCGGGCTCGAAGTGGAGGCCGTAGCGGTAGGCGGCCACCGATTTGAAGCCCGCGGCGGTACGGGCGGCCTCCCGGATCCCGTCGGCGAGCCCGGCCAGGAAGTCGTCGGCGCTGCGCGAGGTGTCGGCGGTCCGCTCCGCGAGGTGTTCCAGCCGGACGATCTCGTGCGCGGTGCCACCGGCGGCCGCGGCCAGCTCGTCCGGGGTGGTGAGATCGCCGGGGAGGCCGGTGTCGACGAGGAACTCGGTGATCCCGGCGGCGCTCAGCAGCCGCCGGTTGACCTCCCGTACCCCCAGCTCCCGCCGCCGGGCGAGATAGCGGGCGGGCGGACAGTGCGGTTCCAGGTCGAGCAGCGGCGGGCACCAGCGGCGCAGCGCGAAGCCCAGCTGGCTGTCGAAGAAGGTGGTGCCGAGCGCGGCGGGCGCGTCGGACTCGGTCAGGAACGCCTCGAAAGCGGCGGGGTCCAGTTCGCGGCGGGCCACCCCATGGCAGTGGTGGTCCACCAGCGGCGGCAGAGACAGCCCGGTCGGTGCCGTCCCCTCGGTGGAGCGCATCGTTCAGTACCGTCCCCGGGTCGCGGCCGCGATCTCCTGCGGGGTGGCCTTCTCGAACAGCGCCGCCTCGGCGCGGCGTACGGCGGCGATGGCCTCGAAGAGCGGATCGCCCAGCGCCTCGCGCAGCACCGCCGAGTCCTCGAAGTGCTCCAGCGCGGTGGGCAGCGAGGTGGGCAGCCGCCGCTCCCGGCCCGTCCCCGCCGGGTCGCCGGAGACCGGTGGTGGCAGGGTGAGCCCGGCGTCGAGCCCGGCGAGCCCGGCGGCGATGACCGTGCCCGTCACCAGGTAGGGGTTGGCGGCCGGGTCGAAGCACTTGACCTCGGCGTTGGCCCCGCCCAGGTCGTCCGGGGCGCCGGTGATGAAGCGCAGTGCGGCCTCGCGGTTCTCCAGACCCCAGCACTGGTAGGCCCCGGCCCAGCGGGAGGGTTCGAGCCGCAGATAGCTCGCCGGGGAGGGGGCGCCGATGGCGAGCAGGGCGGGCAGGGCGCGCAGCACTCCGGCGAGGAACGCCTCGCTGGTCGCGGTCATGCCGTGCGGTCCGTCCCCGTCCCGGCACAGGTTGCGCTCGCCCTGCCACAGACTCAGGTGCAGATGGCCGCCGTTGCCGACCGTGCCCGCCTCGGCGACCGGGCCGAACAGCGGGGTCAGCCCGTGCCGTGCCGACACCCCGCGAATCGTTTCGCGGACGAGGACGGCGAGATCGGCGGCGCCCACCGGGTCCGCGGGCGCCACGGACACCTCGAACTGCCCGGCCGCGTACTCCGGGTGCAGCTGAAGCACCTCCACGCCCTGGGTGTGCAGCGTGTCGAGCACGTCGGCGAGGTAGCCGGAGAGGTCGACCAGGCGCGCCATGCCGTAGGCCGGGCCCGTACCGGCGTAGTGCGGGCCGGGCGTGTCGCGCGCGGAGCGCGGCGCGCCGGAGCCGCCCGTGTCGCCGGTATCGCCCGTGCCGTCCGTGGTGACGACCCACTCCGTCTCGAAGCCCATGCGCAGCGCGATGCCCCGCCCGTGCGCCCGCTCGGCCATCCGGCGGGCGAACAGCCGCTGGCAGGCGGGGTGTTCCAGGCCGGACTGGGCGTAGCGGTCGGCCGGTGCCCAGGCCCAGCCGGGCTGGGCGGCCAGCGGGGTGAGCCGGTCGAGATCGGGGAAGAGCCGCAGATCGCCGTCGGGCCCGCCGATATGAGGGCTCGTCGTCATCGAGTCGTCCACGAGGTACACGTCGAAGACGGGGGACATGCCGACGCCACGCCGTGTGCTGTGGGCGAGCCGCCCGGTGGGCACGGATTTCACCCGGGTGAGTCCCGCGTTGTCCACCCAGGTCAGAGCGATGCCATGGATGCCCTGCGCGGTGAGCCGGTCGGCTTCCTGCCGCGCTCGTGCCTGTGCCTGTTCGCGATCGCCCGTCCCCATGGGCTACCTCCTCCGCCGCGGCCTGTATGCCGAGACTATTGCCTGTGGGGGGCATTATGGTGACGGATTGTCCCGATCGCATACGGGGTGTGACGGTGGGATATGCCTTCCCCATAACCGTCGCGAACGTCCCCGGCTGGTTTCGGCGGCCCAGGTGCTCGGTGATGCCGTCGAGGACGACACGCGCGGCGGCCGGCGGCCGAGCCCCGCCCTCCCGGCTGGTCCACCTCGGGGCGGCCAAGGTGGTGCTCACCCCCATGGGCAAGCGGGTCCGGGGCGCGGGGACGAGGGAGTTCGAGCGCGACCCCGACCGGTTCCGGCGGCGGCGCGTCGAGGCCATCGTCGCGGCCGCGCGCCCGTATCTGCGCCGTGCCTCCTGGGACGGCCTCCAGGAGGAGTGGGTGGGCCCGCGGCCCATGACCCCCGACGGGCTGCCGCTGATCGGCCCGGTGCCCGGCCACTCCCGGGTGCTGCTGGCGACCGGCCACAACATGCTCGGGCTGATGCTCGCCCCCGCCACCGGCCGGTTGGTGACCGGACTGCTGACGGGGGATGCGGATCCGGCCCTTTCCTCCGCGTTTGATCCGGTACGGTGCGCGCTCGACGCTATCCTTGGCGTGTACATGGCATCTTGGACTGAAAAGAGGGGACTCCCCATGATCAGACGCAGGACCGTACTCGCGAGCGCGCTCGGCATCGGCGGCGGCCTTCTGCTGCCGGGGACCGGGGTGGCGCATGCCGTGGCCCGGACGGGCCGGACGGACTGGTCGCGGGCGGTGGTGGACTCCACCCTCGCCCGCTACCCGGACCCGGCCTCGCTCGGCGGCTGGGGCTACACCCGGGGGCTGTTCCTGCTGGGGGCGTACCGCGTCTACCAGCGGGTGGGCGAGCCCTCGTACCTGGCGTACATCAAGCGCTGGGTGGACAGATTCGTGGATGCCGACGGCCATATGAGCCGCACCTTCGACAACCTCGACGCCATGCAGTCCGGCAACCTGCTGCTGATGCTCCACCGGGAGACCGGCGACGCGCGCTACCGGACGGCCGCCGACCAGATCCGCGCCCGCTTCGCCGACTATCCCCGCACCGCGGACGGCGGCATGTGGCACGCCACCGGCAAGACCAACGAACTGTGGGGCGACGGCGTCTTCATGGCCCAGCCGTTCCTGCTGCGGTACGGCATCGCGTACGGGGACAAGAGTTACGCGTACGACGAGGTCACCCGGAACCTCTCGGTGTACTTCCGTCACCTCAAGGCGTCGAACGGGCTGATCTACCACGCCTACGACGCGGACGGCGACGCCCCCTGGAACCCGGACGCCACCACCGGCACCTCCGCCCACTTCTGGGCCCGCGCCATCGGCTGGACCGCGATGACGCACATCGAGGTGCTGGAGATGCTGCCCGCCGGCCATCCGCGCCGCGCCGAACTCATCGCCAACGTACGGCACTTGGCCAAGGGGTTCCTGCGCTACCAGGACCGGGCGACCGGCCGCTGGTTCCAGGTCGTCGACAAGGCGAGCGAGCCGGGCAACTGGACCGAGACCTCGGCCTCCAGCATGTACACCCTGATGCTGCACGCCGCCCTGGGGCACGGCTGGATCCGGGGTGGCGACTACGCGGCGGCGGCACGCCGCGGCTACCGGGGCGTCCTGGACAAGGTGACGGTGGACGCGAACGGGCTGACCGACATCGCCGACATCAGCGAGGGCACCAACGTCGGTGACCTGGCCTACTACCTCGGCCGCCCGCGCAACACCAACGACCTCCATGGCCTGGGCGCCTTCCTGCTGATGAACGAGCGGCTGGCGTACTGACACGGGCGTACGGTCGCGCTCCGCGGGGAGCGCGACCGTACGCATGCGGCGCGTGCTACTTCAGCTCGACCTGGAACACCTTGTCCGCGCCGTCCGGCTCCCCGCCGTTGTTGTCGGCGTTCGTCGTGGACAGCCACAGCGTGTTCTTGCCGGGCACCGTCTCGACGGTGCGCAGCCGCCCGTACGAGCTGGTGTAGTACGCCTTCGGGGTGCCCGCGCTCGTCCCGTCGACCGGGATCCGCCACAGCCGCTCGCCCCGGAGCGCCGCCATGTAGAGGGCGCCGTCGGCGTAGGTGACCCCGCTGGGCGATGCCTCGCCGACGGACCACTGGCGCTTGGGGTTGGTCATCCCCGACGTGGAGCAGCTGCCCTCGCAGGTGGGCCAGCCGTAGTTCTTCCCCGCCTCGATGAGGTTGAGTTCGTCGTACTGGCTGTTGCCCAGCTCCGCCTCCCACAGCCTGCCCTGCGCGTCCCAGGTGAGGCCCTGCGGGTTGCGGTGGCCCAGGGAGTAGACGAGGGTGCCGAACGGGTTGCCGGGGGCGGCCTTGCCGTCGGTGGTCATCCGCAGGATCTTGCCGTTGAGCGAGTTCTTGTCCTGCGCGTTGCCGGATGTCTGTGCGTCCCCGGTGGTGGCGTACAGATAGCCGTCCGGGCCGAACTTGAGGCGACCGCCGTTGTGGTACTTGTTCTTCTTGATGCCGGTGACGATCGCCTTGTAGCCACTCAAGGCGGAACCGTCGTAGGTCATGCGGGCGATCCGGTTGCCGTCCGACGCCGTGTGCATGATGTAGACGTAGTGATCGGTGTTCCAGTTCGGGGAGACCGCGAGGCCCATCAGCCCGCCCTCGCCGCTGGTCGTCACCACATTGGGCACCGTGCCCACCTGGGTCCTGGTGCCCGACCGGGTGAGCTTGAAGAGTTTGAACGAGTCCCGCTCGCTGATCAGCGCCGAGCCGTCCGGCAACCAGCTCAGCCCCCAGGGGATCGACCAGCCGGACGAGACGGTCGTGATGGTCGAAGGGGCCGAACGGGCTGAATCGGCCGCGGCCGGGGCGGCGTTGCCGGTGCCCGCCTGGGTGAGCAGCAGCCCGGCGGTGAGCGCGGTGGTGGCGGCCGCGGCCACCAGGGTGTTCCGACAGCTCTTCATTGCGTGTCCTCCTACTGGAGCTTGTACGCCTTGAAGTTCCGGGTGAGCAGATACGTGGTCTGGAGGCCGCTGCTGTTCAGGCTCCGGTAGATGCCCCACTTGGGCCGCAGGTAGTTCTTGCCGCGCCACAGGTCCAGGCCGGTGCGCTTGTACGAGGCGACTTCCTTGCCGCCGCTGGTCACCGACCAGTCGGCGTACGCGCCCGAGTCGGCCGCCTTGACCTCGACCGACACATCGCTCCAGGCGCCCTGGAGCGGCGCCATGTTCGCGGCCCCGGCCTCGGTCAGGTTGTCGTCGTCGTCCGAGGTCCGGATTTCGACCTTCGGGCCGTTGTCGTGCTGGTGCAGCGACATGGTGAACAGCGGGGCGGCCACGTCCCCGACCTTGATCTGCATGATGTGGGTGAAGCTCGTCGTCGCGTCCAGCGTGTCCGGCACGTACATCTGGTACTGGATGCGCCAGGTCTCGTTCTTGAGGATCTTGACGGCGGAGCCGTCCTGCTTCATGCCCCGGACCTCGTTGCGCTGGCGGTCGGTGCTGGTGTCGACGTCCTTGGGGTAGTGCATATCCGTCCGGAAACCGCCCTGGGAGGGGTAGATGTGGGTGGTTCCGGGGTGGGAGTCGGCGCGATCGTCCTCGGCGCCCTCGAAGGCGCTGGCGACACTGGCTCCGGCCGCCGGGTTCCACTTGAGGCTCCAGGACGCGGCCGGTGCCTGCGGTGAGCGCTCCGTGCCGTAGGCGACCGCGGCGGGAACGATCAGCGCGGCGGTGGCCGCGAGGGTGAGGGCGGTGCGCGGTAAGAGCGGTGGGCGCTCCATCAAGGATTCTCCCCTCTGATCCTTGTTCACATGGGGGGACTTGTGAAGGTAGGAGGTGTGCCCTCATGAGTCAAGGAATGGTGTGGACCAGGAAAGCGATCGCCGCAGGTTCTCGCCGCCTGAACCCCTCAACTACCTGCGCATTCCGCTTGTTTCGCTGAATCATGCACCGCATGTCCCCGGCAAGAGATCGGAGGATTTTGACTGCACGCTTATTGACCGGACACCGACAGGTAGTGACGCTGCATCAGGAACGCCATCCCGTCGCACCCCACCCGCGCCCCCGAGAAGGAGCCGCTCATGGGCCGCAGTTCGCGCCGCTTAGGCGCCTGGCTGGCCGCCGTCCTGCTGGCCATCGCCACGCTCGCCCTGGCCGGTCCGGTCCCCGCCCGGGCCGAGGTGGTCAACCCCCGGCAGCAGTGGTTGCGAGACTCCCAGGCGGGCCTCTTCCTGCACTGGGGCATGCGCACCTCGCCCGGCTACACCAGCTGCGCCGCCTGGGAGAAGGCGGTGACCGACGGCGGCTGGAGTGCCCGCTACTGGGTGGACGAGGCCAAGAAGCTGCACGCCAAGTACCTCGTCCTCGCCTCCTTCCACAGCCGGTTGGGATACGCGCGCGCCTGGCCCTCCGCCATCCCGGGCAGTTGCTCCACCCAGCGGGACTTCCTGGGCGAGCTGGTCGACGCGGCGGGCAAGCAGGGACTGAAGGTCATGCTCTACATGACCGACGATCCGAAGTGGCACGACGAGGGCGGCCATGAATGGCTCGACTCGGCGGCGTACTCCGCCTCCAAGGGCCGTGACGTCGACCTGACCACGCGCGACGGATTCGGTGAGTACTCGTACGACAACTTCGTCGAAGTGATGAAGAAGTACCCGAAGCTTGCGGGTTTCTGGATCGACAACGACAACGACTACTGGCTCGACCACGCCCTCTACGAGAAGATCCGCGCCGACCGCCCGTCCTGGCTGCTGAGCAACAACAACGAAGACACGCCGATCATGGACACGGTCAGCAATGAGCAGAAGACCGGCATGACCCCGGCGTACGACTATCCGCAGGCCATCTGGACCCCGCAGCCGCGGCTCACCGAGGCCTGCTTCAAGCTGCCCAGCAGCGGCGCCTGGTGGTACGGCGGCACCGACCCGGCGGTGGACACCGGGCTCACCCTGGGCCGGTTGATCAGCAACTCCGGATCCTCCGTGAAGTCGCTCATGGCCGAAACCGCCCAGGTGAACGGGAAGTTCCCCAGCAAACAGGAAGCTTTCAACAACGTCGCGAAGACCTATCTCGACACGATCTGGGGCTCGCTGAACGGCACCGAGGGCGGTGGCTACGCATACGGCGGGCTCCAGCCCGGCTCCTGGAACGACGGCGCCCGCGGGGTGACCACGGTCAGCAGGACCGACCCCGACCAGCACTACGTCCACGTCCTGACCAAGCCGTCCGGCTCCACGCTGACCGTACGGGACAACGGCTACCGGGTGTCCGGCGTCACCGACTTCCGTACCGGAAGGAAACTGGCCTTCAGCCAGGGCGGGGGAAAGCTCACCATCTCCGGCATCACCGGCTGGGATCCGTACGACACCGTCCTGAGCGTCCGGACCGACGGCAGGCAGGGGCTGATTCCGGCCGGCTCCATGACCGCGAGCGCCGGCGCCTCGGCGAGCGGCCACCCGGCCTCCGCCGTCCTCGACGGCGATCCGCAGACCTACTGGGACAACAACACCACGCTGCCCGTCACGGTCACCTTCGATCTGCGCTCGGCCAGAAGCGTCCGGTACCTGGCCGTCAACCAGCGGGAGTGGTCGGTCTCCTACGCCCGGTCCGACACCGAACAGTCCGCCCGGATCCGTGACTACCAGGTGCAGGTCTCCAGCGACGGCACCACCTGGGGCAGCCCGGTCAAGGCCGGAACCCTTCCCAGCGCCCGCGGGGTGCAGTTCATCGACCTCCCCGCGGCCACCAAGCGCTACGTCCGACTGACCGTCAACAGCACCTGGACCGCGGCCACCGACACCAAGCGCTATCGGAAGCTGCTGATCGACGAGGTGCGCATCGGATCCGGTTACCCGAAGGGCGACTCATGACGCGATCGATGCGCATACGGTTCGCCGCCATCACGGCGGCCGGAGCCTGCCTGCTCGCCGCGCCTCCCCTGACCGCCACCGCACAGCCCGGCACCGCCGACCGTACGTACGACGTGCGCGACTACGGGGCCACGGGCGACGGCACGACCCTGGACGACGACGCCATCGACCGGGCGATCGAGGCGGCGGCCGCCGCTCCCGGCCGCGGCACCGTGCTGTTCCCGCCCGGCACCTACAAGTCCCGCACCCTCCACCTCAAGAGCGACATCACGCTGCACCTCGCCAAGGGCGCGACGCTGCTCGCCGCACCCGGTGGCATGGACGAGGCCGAGCCCAACCCGTGGGAGGCCTACCAGGACTTCGGCCACAGCCACTTCCGCAACGCGCTGCTGACCGGCGAGAACATCCACCACCTCGCCATCACCGGCTCCGGCACCCTCGACGGCGAGGGACTGGGCACCAGCAACACCCTGGAACGCGGCGTCGGCGACAAGATCCTCTCCCTGAAGCGCTGCGCCGACCTGGACATCAAGGACGTCACCTTCACCCGGGGCGGCCACTTCGCGCTGCTGCTCAACGGCTGCGACGGGGTACGGATGACCCGCACCAAGGTGCTCACCAGCACCGACCGGGACGCCGTCAACCTCATCAACAGCCGCCATGTCGACATCGGCCACTCCCGCATCGAGGGCCGGGACGACGGCGTCGTCCTCAAGAGCGACTACGCGCTCGGCCGGACCTACACCAGCCATGACATCCGGGTCCACGACTCCGACGTGCTGTCCACCGAGAACAACGCCCTCCAGTTCGGCTCGGAGACCTGCGGCGACTTCCGCGACATCCGCTTCGACCGGCTCCGGATCGGCGGCGGGGGCAAGGCCGCCATCGGCATCGTCTCCATGGACGGCTCCGACATCAGCGACGTCCGCTACTCGGACATCACCATGACCAAGGGCGCCACCCCCGTCTTCATCAAGATCGGTGACCGCAAGCGCTGCCCGGACGCCCCGGCCGCCGGCCGGATCCACGACATCCGCTTCCAGAACGTCACCGGCACCGGGCTGACCCACCCGGTCACCGGCGTCGACTACACCAGCACCATCACCGGAGCGCCCGGCGCGGACGTCACGGACATCACCTTCGACCGGGTGCGGCTGACCGTGCCCGGCGGCCACCCCGCCTCCGACGCGGAGCTCGTCCCCGGCGAATACCTCACCGACTACGTCCCCAAGACCTATGGGGTACGCCCCTCCTACGGCTGGTGGATCCGGCACGCCAAGGACATCACCTTCACCAACAGCGCCGTCACGACCGACACCAACGACGACCGGCCCGCGTTCATCGCCGACGACGGGGTAGGCATCACCCTCGACCGGGTCACGGCGCAGCGCGGCACCGCCAGCCCGTACGACGTGGGCTTCAGCGGCGTCACCGGCCCCGTGGTCCGGCACAGCACCACCACCGACGGCGAGGCGCTGCGGATCAGGACCACCGGCTGACGCCCGCCGAGACACCCTCTGGCACAACCCCACACCGGAAACCGGAAGGCAGGTCAATGCCATGAACGAAACCGTGCGGCAGACGGCTCCCGAGGCGGTGGACCACACCCGGACCCCCGCGCCGGAAACAGCCTGGCAGACCCCCGACTACGTGGTCGTCGAGACCGCGCTGGAGGTCACCGCGTACTCACTCAACGCCCGCTGACGGCAGCCGCCATGCGCGTGCGTGTGCTCGGCACCGCGGCGGGCGGCGGCGTGCCCCAGTGGAACTGCGCGTGCCCCGGATGCTCCGGGGCACGCGCCCACCCGGAGCGGCGCCGCCGCCACGCCTCGCTCGCCGTACGGGCCGCCGAAGGCCGCTGGTACCTCGTCAACGCCACCCCCGACCTCGGCGACCAGGTCGAGGGCTGCCCGGAACTGCACCCCGGACCCGAACCGCGCCACACCCCGCTGGCCGGGGTGATCCTCACCGACGCCGAACTCGACCACACCCTCGGCATCGCCCGGCTGCGCGAGGGGGACGGCGTGGAACTGCACACCACCGCCGCGGTGCGCCGGGCCCTGCTGACCGGGCTCCACCTCGGCGAGGTGCTCGCCCCCTACACCCGGCTCGACTGGCACGAGCTGCCGACCGAGGCCGCACGACCGGTCGCCCCCGATGCTTCCTTCGCCATCGCCGCCGTTCCCGTCTCCGCCAAACGCCCCCGCTACGCCGCCGAGTCGGGCGGCCCCGACGAGGACGCCTGGGTCGTCGCCCTGCACCTGAGGGACCTGGCCACCGGCCGCTCCCTCCTCTACGCCCCCGCCCTCGCCGCCTGGCCCGACGCCTTCCAGCGGGCCGCCGAGGAGGCCGACTGCGTCATCGTCGACGGCACTTTCTGGGCCGACGACGAGCCCCTGCGCAGCGGCTTCGGCTCCCGCACCGCCACCGCCATGGGCCATCTGCCGATCGACGGACCCGGCGGCACGGCACCGCGGCTCGCCGCACTCGGCGCCCGCACCCTGTACACCCACCTCAACAACACCAACCCCCTCAACGACCCGGCCGCGCCCCAGCACGCGGTGCTCGCCAAACGGGGCATCGAGGTGGCCGCCGACGGGATGGTGATCGAGTTATGACCCGGAGCCTCGAAGAGCGGCTGCGCGCCGTCGCCCAGGAGCGCTACCACGACCGGCACCCCTTCAACCTCCGCATGCACGCGGGCGAACTCACCCCCGCCGAACTGCGCCGCTGGATCCTCAACCGCTTCCACTACCAGCGCCACATCCCCGTCAAGGACGCGCTCATCACCGCCAAGCTGGACACCCCGCGGCTGCGCCGGATGTGGCTGCGCCGCATCCGGGACCACGACGGCGCCGCCGACGGCGAGGGCGGCATCGAGCGGTGGCTGCGGCTCGGCGAGGCCGCGGGCATCGGCCGGGAACGGCTGCTGACCGGCGCCGACGTGCTGCCGGGCGTGCGGCTCGCGGTCGACGGCTACGTCAACTTCTGCCGTCTGGGCACCCCGCTGGAGGCCGTCGCCGCCTCGCTGACCGAACTGTCCGCCCCCGGCATCATGCGCACCCGCATCGAGGCGTTCGAACACCACTACCCGTGGATCGAGCGCGAAGGACTCCGCTACTTCCGGGACCGGGTGAGCCAGGGCAGCCGGGACAGCGCCGAGGCCCTCGACCTCGTGCTGACCTGGGCCTGCACCCCCGAGGACGAGGAGCGGGCGGTCGCCGCGCTGACCTTCAAATGCGAGGTGCTGTGGTCCCTGCTGGACGCCGTGGACCATGCCGACACCAAGGACGCGGCGGGGGAGGGGGCATGACGGCCCCGGCCGCCTGGCGGCCGGCCCTGGCCCCCGCGGTGCACCTGCGCCACGACCGGGTGCGCGAGGTGGACCTGCTGGTGATGCCCGAGCGCGTGGTGGTCCTGCGCGGCACCGCCGGAACCGTGCTGCGGCTGTGCGACGGCGACCGCGACCTCGACACCATCGTGGCCGAACTCGCCGCACGCTTCCCCGGCGCCCCCGTGGCCACCGAGGTCCCGGCGTTCCTGGACCGGATGCACGAGGAGGGCTGGATACGGTGACCGCTCACCCTCAAGGACACGCCCAGGGGCACCCCCAAGGGACCGCCCACCCCCGCCCGTGGGCGCTGCTCGCCGAGCTGACCCACGGCTGCCCGCTGCACTGCCCCTACTGCTCCAATCCCCTCCAACTGGTGCGCCGCTCCCACGAGCTGACCGGCGAGGAGTGGGAGCGGGTGCTGCGCCAGGCGGCGGAGCTGGGCGTCGTCCACACCCATCTGTCCGGCGGCGAACCGCTGCTGCGCCGCGACCTGGAGGCGATCGTCGCCGCGGCCGCGTCCGCCGGGCTCTACACCCAGCTGGTCACCAGCGGAGTGGGTCTTGACGAGGCCCGGCTGACGGCGCTGACCGGGGCCGGGCTGCACAGTGTCCAGCTCTCCGTCCAGCATGCCGATCCCGGGGCCTCCGACCGGATCGCCGGACACCGCTCGTTCGCCGCCAAGGAGCGGGCCGCCGCCCTGGTGCGGGAGGCGGGCCTGCCGCTGGGCGTCAACGTCGTCCTGCACCGCGACAACCTCGACGCGCTGGACCCACTGATCGAACTGGCAGTGGCCTGGGGCGCCGACCGCATCGAACTCGCCAACACCCAGTTCTACGGCTGGGCCCTGCGCAACCGCGCCGCCCTGCTGCCCACCCGCGAGCAGCTCGCCCGGGCCCGGGAGGGCGTCGCGCGATGGCGTGAGAAGCTCGGCGGCCGCACCGAGCTGGTGTGGGTCCTCCCGGACTACTTCGAGGGCGTCGCCAAGCCCTGCATGGGCGGCTGGGGCGCGGTCTCGCTCACCGTCGCTCCCGACGGCACCGTGCTGCCCTGTCCCGCCGCGGCCGCCCTGCCCGGCCTCGACCCGCCGAACGTCCGCGACCACGCGCTGGAGTGGATCTGGGACCACTCCGCCGCCTTCAACCGCTACCGCGGCGAGGAATGGATGGCCGAACCGTGTCGTAGCTGCTCCCACCGCGCCGAGGACTTCGGCGGCTGCCGCTGCCAGGCGTACGCGCTCACCGGGGACGCCGCCCGCACCGACCCGGCCTGCGCCCTCTCGCCCGATCATGGCCTGATCCGTTCGCTCGCCGACCCCGCTCCGGCCGCGGAGCCGCCGCCTCCGGGCTATACGTACCGCGGGTACGGAAGGGGGTGAGACCGCCCGGGTTTGGCGCAACCGTCCCCGCTTCCGTACAGTTCGGCCGTTAACCAGGGAGAACAGAACCAGAAAGCGGCAGCGGCGATGACGGTGACTGACGACGGCCGGGCCCAGCAGACGGATGCCGGGCAGCCGGGGGCTGCGTACCCGGGGGCCGAGGCGCCCGGTATCGACGAGCCCGGCACCGACGAGCCCGGTATCGACCCCGAGCGCCTGGCGACCTGCCTGAGCGTCCTGGAGGAGCTGGACCGGCTGCCCATCGACCACCCCGACGCCATCACGGTGCGCCGGGCCACCGCCGGCATCTACCGGACCGTGAAGCAGCGCAGGCGCTCGGAGCGGCGGGCCGCCAAGACCGCCAACGACAAGGCGGTGACCGAGGCCACCGCGACCGGCGCCGCCGACCGCATCGACGACGAGACGCTGGGCCGGGCCCTCAGCAGTTCGGTCACCACCGAGATCGCGGGCATCCTGGAGCGCCCGCGCTCCTGCTACGTGTGCAAGACCCGGTACGTCGAGGTCGACGCGTTCTACCACCAGCTCTGCCGCGGCTGCGCCGCCGAGAACCGGGCCCGCCGGGACGCCCGCACCGACCTCACCGGCCGCCGGGCGCTGCTCACCGGCGGCCGCGCCAAGATCGGCATGTACATCGCGCTGCGGCTGCTGCGCGACGGCGCCCACACCACCGTCACCACCCGCTTCCCCAACGACGCGATCCGCCGCTTCACGACGATGCCGGACAGCGCCGAGTGGCTCCACCGGCTGAAGATCGTCGGCATCGATCTGCGCGACCCCGCCCAGGTCATCGCGCTGGCCGACGAGGTGAGCGCCGCCGGGCCGCTGGACATCCTGATCAACAACGCCGCGCAGACCGTGCGCCGCACCCCGCAGGCGTACGCGGAGCTGATAGCGGGCGAGTCGGCGCCGCTGCCCGCCGGGGAGCTGCCCGAGGCCGTCGTCCTCGGCGCCTTCGGCAGCGGCTCCCAGACCGCGCTGCCCGGGCCGCGCCGGGAGCGGGACGGCGCGCTGACCCCCCAGGACCTCACCGCCCTCGCCCTTAACCGCGGCTCCGCCTCGCCCGCCCGGATCGAGGCGGGCACCGCGATCGACGCGGGCGGGCTCGTCCCGGACCTGGACCCCACCAACACCTGGATCCAGCGGGTCCACGAGGTGGACCCGGTCGAGATGCTGGAGGTGCAGCTGTGCAACGAGACGGCGCCCTTCATCCTGGTCAGCAGGCTGCGCCCGGCGATGGCCGCCGCGCCCGCCCGGCGGAAGTACGTGGTCAACGTCTCCGCCATGGAGGGCAAGTTCGGCCGCGGCTACAAGGGCGCGGGCCATCCGCACACCAACATGGCCAAGGCCTCGCTCAACATGCTCACCCGCACCAGCGCCCGTGAGATGTTCGAGTCCGACGCCATCCTCATGACCAGCGTCGACACCGGGTGGATCACCGACGAGCGCCCGCACCCGGACAAGATGCGGCTGGCGGCCGACGGCTTCCACGCCCCGCTCGACCTGGTGGACGGCGCGGCCCGGGTCTACGACCCGATCGTCCGCGGCGAGCAGGGCGAGGACCTGTTCGGCTGCTTCCTCAAGGACTACGCGCCGACCACCTGGTAGGAGCCGACGTCAGGAGCCGGGCCCTCTCGCGGTCCCGGCTCCCCCCGTCACGCTTTGGCGCTCTTCCCTCCCGCCGCGGGCAGACGGCGGCGGAAGGCGCGCTTCCAGCGGCGGACCTTACGGCGGTACTCGGCCCGCAGCCGCACCCGGGTGCGCTCCCACTTGCGCGCGAACCGGCTCGACGCCAGCTCCTCGAAGAGCCGCTCGTAGCGTGCGGCGATCAGCTCCGGGTCGTACGTCCGCGCGCTCTCCAGCGCCGCCGCGGCCATCGCGCGGCGGCCCGGCTCGTCGTCGATCAGATCCCGCAGCGCCTGCGCCATCGCCTGCTTGTCGCCGACCGGGACGAGCCGCCCGGTGACCCCGTCCTCGATGATCTCGGCGGGGCCCAGCGGGCAGTCCGTGCTCACCACCGGCACCCCGCAGCGCATCGCCTCCACGAGCGTCATCCCGAACGACTCGGCGTCCGAGGCGACCGCGACGATCGACGCCTTCGCGAACTCCTCCTCGATCGGCGAGTACGGTCCCATCAGCTCGGCGCTCGCGGTCAGCCCGAGCTCCTCGATGCGCTCCTGGAGCCGATCCTTCTGGGAACCACCGCCGTAGATCCGCAGCCGCCACTCCGGATGCTTGGGCGAGACCTCCGAGAAGGCGTCTATCAGCAGGTCGAAGCGCTTGCCGCGGACCAGCCGCCCGGCCGCCGCGATCACCGGCGCGGTGCCTTCGGAGGGCGGGGCAGCGGGCTCGGGGACGCTGTTCGGTATCGCGAGGGTCCGCGCCCCCGGCAGCGGCATCTTCGCCCGGTACACCGCCGCGTCCGCCTCCGTCGTGGTGACGACGGCGTCCAGCATGCGGTAGTACGGCGCCAGCTCGGCCCGCAGCTTCTTGCTGTGCGCCTCGTACCGCAGATGCTCCTGCGCGATGCGCAGGGCCTTGCGCGGGCCGAAGCGTGCAAGGTACACATTGACGCCCGGCCGGGTGCCGATGATCACGTCGGCGTCGGAGCCCTCAAGGTACCGGGCGATCCGCACGTCCATCAGCCGGTTGTACTGGTGGTTCCGCTTCTCGTGGACGGGAAAGTCCCGGGTGCGCTCGGCGAACAGCGGATCCCGCGCGTCGAGGCCCCCGGGCCGGGTGTCGACCAGCGGCACCAGCCGCACCCGCGGGTCGAGCGTGAAGCGCGGCTTCGCCCGGTGGCGCATCATCGAGACGATCTCCACGTCGTGGCGCTCGGCCAGCGCCGCGGCGAGGTTCAGCGTGGTGCGTATCGTTCCGCCGATCCCATAAGCGTTGTGCAGCAGGAATACGATCTTCATTCGGTGTCTCTCCGGCCGGTGGCAACACCGGGGCGCGATCCCCCCGGAACGTACTGGGTACCCTGTCCCGGCTCGGTAAGCCGGTCGCGTGGATACGGTGAGAGCCGGGTAAGAACCGCAGCTCCGGGGGGATGCGGGGGACCGCATCCGACGGGCCTTGGCAGACTCGTCGTGTGACCAACACCGTGCTGCTCGCCGAGGACGACCGTGCCATCCGCCATGCGCTGGAGCGCGCCCTGACGCTGGAGGGATACCGGGTGACCTCGGTGTCCGACGGCGTCGAGGCCCTGGCGGCCATCCACCGTGAGCACCCGGACGTGATCGTGCTGGACGTGATGATGCCGGGAGTGGACGGCATCCAGGTGTGCCGGGTGCTGCGCGCCGAGGGCGACCGCACCCCCGTCCTCATGCTCACCGCGCGGGTGGAGACCGCCGACCGGATCGAGGGACTGGACGCGGGCGCCGACGACTACGTGGCCAAGCCGTTCGACGTCGACGAGGTCTTCGCCCGGCTGCGCGCGCTGCTGCGCCGCGCCGCCCCCATACCGGAGCCCGCGGCGGAGGGCACCGTCTTCGACGCCACCCTGGCGGTGGCCGACCTGAGGCTCGATCCCTCGGCGCGCCGGGTGTGGCGGGGCGGTACGGAACTGGAGCTGACCCGCACCGAATTCGACCTGCTGGAGCTGCTGGCCCGTAACGCGGGCATCGTTCTTGATCATGGCACGATCTACTCTCGCATCTGGGGCTATGACTTCGGCCCCGGATCGAAGAACCTGGCCGTATACATCGGTTATTTGCGCCGCAAGGTCGACCAGGCCGGACTCATCCCGCTCATCCACACGGTGCGCGGCGTCGGCTACACCCTGCGGGAGGAGTGAACGTGCGCTTCCCCATCCGCCGTCATCCACGGCCCAGCCTGCACACCACCTTCGCGCTGTCCTTCGCGGCGGTGGCGTCCGTGGTGACCCTCCTGGTGGGCTTCCTCAGCTACGACGCCGCGGCCGGGCTGGTGCGGGTCGACCAGAAGTCGGCGTTCACCGACGTCATCCGCGATCTGCGGACCCAGGTCCGCGGCCAGAAGGTGATCCTGCGGCAGTACCCCTCCGAGGTCCCGGTGCCGTACGGGCTCCGCGACGACCTGCGCCGGATCAGCCGCATGGACGTCCAGGTGCTGGGCGGCCGGGGCGGCGTCTACGACGAGGGCAAGCCGCCGCTGCCGGTCGGCGACGAGGACCGGGAGACCGCCGCGGCCGCCACCGCGGGCACCACCCGGCAGCGCAACGTCTCCATCGGCGAGGACGACTACCGGATGGCCACCGTCGCGCTCGGTGACCACCGCGGCGCCGTGCAGGTCGCCCAGCAGATCAGCGACACCGAGGATCTGCTGCGCGAACTCCAGAAGCGCACCGCGCTGTTCGTCGTCGCGATCATCCTGGCCGCCGGGCTGGCCGGGTGGTGGCTCGCCGGACGCATCACCCGGCGGCTCACCCGGCTCACCCGGGTCGCCGAGGGCGTCGCGGTCACCGGCCGGATGGAGGTGGCGGTCCCGGTCACCGGGGACGACGAAGTGGGACGGCTGGGCCGGGCGTTCGACGGCATGCTCGGTAGGCTCGCCCGCTCCAAGGACGACCAGCGGCGCCTCGTCCAGGACGCCGGACACGAGCTGCGCACGCCGCTCACCTCGCTGCGCACCAACATCTCGCTGCTGAGCCGCTTCGAGCAGCTGCCGCCCGCCGCGCGCGACGAGCTGCTGGCCGATCTGGCGGGGGAGACCCGGGAGCTGACCGACCTCGTCAACGAGCTGGTGGACCTGGCGGCCGGTCAGCGGGACGACGAACCGCGCACGGAGGTGTCGCTGGACGAGGTCGCCACCAAGGCCGCGACCCTCGCCCGCCGGCGCACCGGCCGCGACATCACGGTACGGGCCACGGGCGACACCCTCGTCGAGGGCCACCCGGCCGCCCTGCTGCGCGCGGTCTCCAACCTGGTGGAGAACGCCGCCAAGTTCGACCGGGACGGCACCGGGCCCGTCGAGGTCGTGGTGAGCGGGCACCGCGTCGAGGTACGGGACCGGGGGCCGGGCATCGCGGAGGAGGACCGCGAGCGGGTCTTCGACCGCTTCTACCGCTCGCCCGGCGCCCGCAGCCTGCCCGGCTCCGGGCTGGGGCTTGCCATCGTGCGCGAGGTGGCCCTCGCGCACGGCGGCACGGTCTTCGCCCGCCCCCGCTCCGGGGGTGGCGCGGTCCTGGGCTTCACCGTGGACGGCCCCGAGGAGCCGTAGCCCTCGGCTACGGCTTGCGGGCCACCCCGGCCCACATGTTGATGTCCGCGCTGCGGATCTCGTCCGGGCGGTCGCCGGGGTCCGGCTTCCAGGCGTGCGGCTCCGAGACGCCCGGATCGACCAGCTCCAGACCGTCGAAGAACGCGGCGACCTCGCTCTTGCTGCGGGTCGTGAAGGATATGCCGCTCTCCTTGTAGACGGCGATCACCTTCTGCCACGTCTCCGCGTGGAAGTCGGCCGTGGAGTGCGTCAGCATCAGATAGCTGCCCGGGGCGAGCGCGCCCATCAGCTCACGTACGAGCTCGTACGGCTTCTCCTCCTCCGGAATGAAGTGGAAGAGCGCGTTCACCGACATCGCGACCGGCTTGCTCAGATCCAGCGTCTCCCGCAGCTCGGTCGCCGTGATGATCCGCTGCGGTTCGCGCACATCGGCCTGGACGTACGCGGTGCGGCCCTCGGGGGTGCCGCGCAGCAGGGCCTGGGCGTAGGCGAGCACGATGGGGTCGTAGTCGGTGTAGACGACCCGGGCCTCCGGGGCCACGCTCTGGGCGACCTGGTGCAGGTTCGGCTCGGTGGGGATGCCGGTGCCGATGTCCAGGAACTGCCGGATGCCCGCCTCGGCCGCCAGCCAGCGCGTCGCCCGGTGGATGAAGCCGCGGTTGACCGTGGCGTTGAGCTTGACGGTCGGGTAGACCGACAGCACCTTGCCGGCGGCCTCCGCGTCGACCTCGTAGTGGTCCTTGCCGTTGAGGTAGAAGTCGTACATCCGAGCCGAGTGCGGCTTGCTGGTGTCGATCTGCTGGTCCGGGGCGAGTCCGTAGTCGGTCACGCCGCCCTCCGTTCCGGTGCGTTAGCCGCCGAGGTGGCCAGGTTGGTGTTGTCGGGTCGGGTGAGGAGGAAGTCCGCGGCACCGGCCTTGGCGCCCTGGATGAACTTCTCCATCTCGTGGTGGGTGTAGATCAGCGCGGGGCCGTCGGGGTCCGTCGACTGCCGCAGGGCGATCCGCCCGTCGTGCAGCCTCAGGGCCTCCACGCACGCACCGCCGTTGGGGCCGCTCCAGGGCTTGCGCCAGCCTTCCGTCGCCAGACGGGTGGCCGGCATGCCGTTGTAGACGTCTTCTACCTGATCCACAGTCACAGCTCCTTGCGAATCTCTCGGAGAAAGCCCTCCGTGCGCCGCGCCGATGTGGCCCGGGTGCTCATCTGGTCCAGTGCCTCCAGATAGGCGGCCACATCGGAGCGCTGGTCGAGATAGCCGGCGCCGGTCAGGCCCTCGGCGTAGACGATGTCCGGCAGTTCCGGGATCTGGAACCGGAACAGCTGGAAGGGACCTCCCATGCCCGGATGCGGCCCGGCGGCGAACGGCACCACCTGGAGGGTCACATTCGGCATCTGGATGGCCTCGACGAGCCGGTCGATCTGAGCGCGCATGATCTTCGGCCCGCCGATGTGCAGACGGAGCACCGTCTCGTCCATGACGGCCCACAGATGCGGCCCGTCGGGTCTGGAGAGCAGTTCCTGACGCTCCATCCGCAGGGCGACCCGCCGGTCGAGTTCCTGCTCGGTGCCCTGCGGGAAGCCGATGCGCAGCAGCGCGCGGGCGTAGTCCTCCGTCTGGAGCAGACCGGGGATGAAGTGCGGTTCGTACGCGCGGATCCGGCTGGCGGCGCCCTCCAGGCTCACGTAGAGGCTGAACCAGTCCGGCAGCACATCGCGGAACCGGTGCCACCAGCCCGGCCTGTTGGCCTCCTCGACGAGTCCGAGGAAGGACTCCACCTCGTCCTGTCCGACGCCGTAGGTCAGTAGGAGCTTCTCGACGTACGGGAGCTTCAGGCCGACTTCGGCCTTCTCCATCCGGCGCACGGTGGTCTGGTTGACATGCAGCGCCTTGGCGGCCGTGTCATAGCTGACTCCGGCCCGCTCGCGGAGGTGCCGCAGCCGCATGCCGAGGACCATCTGCCCGACGGTCGGGGCAGACCGCGCTTCACCCACGTCATACCTCCTCCGACGGTGTTGTGCGTCTCAGTGTGCCATGCTCGGTATGGGCGGCACAGACTGCGTTGGCCATTCTGCATTTTGCAGAACGCGCCTTGCCAACTGATGCTCGCAGGAACGATAGTGGCGTCGTGACCGGTCCCAACGTGGCTGTCCTGTCGCGCACTTGCGGCAGTCGCGTACGGGCGGCATTCACGCCCCCACAGGCAGACGGACGGAAGGCACATGGCCGTGGCATTGCGTCAACGCTCGACAATGGCCCCTCACATGAGCTCCGCCGGCGTTGATACGGCCCTTCACCAGGAGAGTCTGCAACTGCCCGCCCGGGGTGCCTCGGTCGCCGCCGCGCGACGGCTCGTCCGGAACCGGGTGCCCCACTGGGGCTTCGACGAGGACGTGTGCGGCGCGGCCGAGCTGGTGATGTCCGAGCTGTTCACCAACGCGCTCGTGCACACCGCGAGCGACCAGATCCTCTGCGTGCTCCGCGCCCAGGAGCGGCGCTCGCTGTACGTCGAGGTCGCCGACCAGGGCGGCGGCCCGCTCGGCCCCATGCCCCGGGAGGCGGGCGTCGAGGACGAGAGCGGCCGCGGCCTGGCCCTCGTCCGCGCCCTGACCGAGGCCTGGGGCGACCGGCCGGGGGCGGCGGGCGGCCGCGTGGTGTGGGCCCAGCTCACCTCGCTGGCCCGCTGACCTGTACGGACTCCGGCGGTTAGCATCGCCGGGTGCACACCGTCCCACGCCGCCTGCTGCTGGCGCTCGCCGCGGGCGGGCTCGCCGGTTGTTCGGACCCCGGGCCCTCCGCCCGGGTGCGGCTGGCCACCGGCCCACGGGGCGGTCCCTACGCCACCTTCGGCAGCAGACTGGCCACCGAGGCGCACCGCGCCCACCACGGGCTCACCGTGCGGGTCCTCACCACCGCGGCGAGCGTGGAGAACCTGCGCATGCTCGGCGCCGGCCGGGCCGACCTCGCGCTCACCCTCGCCGACAGCGCGGCGGACGCCGCCGCGGGGCACGGCCTCTTCCCGCGGAAGATCGCGGTCGCGGCCCTCGCCCGGCTGTACCTCAACTATCTGCACCTGGTCGTGCCCGCCGACTCCACGATCGAGCACCCCGCCCAGCTGGCCGGGCGCACGGTCTCCCTCGGCGCCGCCGGATCCGGCACCTCGACGACCGCCGGACGGGTGCTCGGCACCGCCGGGGTGCGCGACGTCCGCGCCGTACGCCTCGGGCTCGGCGCCTCCGCCGACGCGCTCACCGACGGGGAGGTGGACGCCTTCTTCTGGTCCGGCGGCGCCCCCACCTGGGCCATCTCCCGGCTCGCCCGCCGCCGCCCGGTCCGCCTGATCCCCCTCGGCGGGCTCGCCCGCGCGCTGCGCCGCGACCACGGCCCGGTCTACGAGGAGGTCTCCGTCCCGGCCGGTGTCTACGGGATGCGGGGGCCGACCCCCACCGTGGGCACGCCCAGCTATCTCGTCTGCCGCTCAGGGCTCGCCGACGGTACGGCCCGCGCGCTCACCGAGGTGCTCTTCGAGCGCCGCGACCGGCTGCCGGTGCCGGACGCGCCGGGCAGCCGCCTGGACGAGCGGTACGCCATCGGCACCGGCACCGTCCCCCTCCACCCGGGCGCGGCCGCCTACTACCGCGCCGCCTACGGCTGACGGCCCGGCCCGCAGCGGTTTCCGGCCGCTGCCGAGCGGCCCCGGGGCGGCTTCCCCATCCGGGGGCGCTCGACCGTCTCGCCGGGCGCCGCGGGGCGCGGCGGCTCGCACGGCGGAGCACACCCCTGGGCGGTGCGCTCGCCTGCCGCTGCCGCGGGGTGGCGGCGCCGGGGGCGGGGGGTGTCCCCCGTTTCGGGAAGGGGCGGGGTAGGGGAGAGGCCCCTCAGCCCACCGGCAGGCGCAGCTCCACCACCAGGCCGCGCGGCTCGGCGGAGCGCAGGGTCAGCTCGGCGCCGCAGGAGCGGGCCAGCTCGGCGGCGATGGCCAGGCCCAGGCCGCTGCCGGGGACGTTTCCGTGGTCCGGGGCGCGCCAGAAGCGGCCGGGGGCCGCGGCCAGCTGTTCGGGGGCGAGCCCGGGGCCGTCGTCGGCGATCCGCAGCGCCCCGTCGGCGTCGAGCGAGACGGTGACCGTGCCGCCGGACGGCACGAACTTGGCCGAGTTGTCCAGCGCGATGTCCGCGATCCGGGCGGCCGGGGCGGGCAGCGGCGGGGCGTCCGGGCCCGCCCGGTCGACGTCCACCACCAGGGTCAGCCCCCGCGCCGCGTGCACCTCGCGCCAGGTGCCGAGCCGCGCGGCGAGCGCCGCGGGCGGGATCGGCTCGGGGGCGGCCGCCCCGGCCTCCACCCGGGCCAGCTCCAGCAGGTCTTCCAGCAGCTCGGCCAGCCGGTCGACCTCCGCGAGCGCTTCGGCGTAGTCGACGGTCCCGCTGTTCCGCAGGTGCGGCTCCAGGTTCTCCAGCCGCAGCGACAGGACGGTCAGCGGGGTGCGCAGTTCGTGCGAGGCGTCCGCGACGAAGGCGCGCTGCCGCTCCAGGGCGGTGGAGACCGCGTCGGCCATGGCGTTGAACCGCCGCTCCAGCAGCCGCAGCTCGGCGGGGCCGTGGCCGCCGTCGCGCACCCGGGCGTCCATCCGGCCCTCGGCGATCGCCCGGGTGGTGAGGTCCAGTTCGGTCACCGGCCGCAGGATCCACCGCGCGAGGCGGCGCGCGGCGATCAGGGCGCAGGCCACCGCGATCAGCGAGCCGCCCGCGACCGCCGCCCAGACGAACGCCACCTCGCGCCGGGCGGTGGCCGTGGCCACCCGCATGAGGACCACGCCGGAGACCTGGGCGTCCCGGCCGACCGGCTCGGCGATCACCACCGACCCCGGGCCGAACGGGGTGACCAGGGGCAGGCTTCCGGTGGTACGGCCGGACAGCGCCCGCTCGGCGGGCTCGCGCTCCCAGGCCCCGCCGCCCGCCACCCGCTCGCCGTCCCGGCCCCGGATCTCCACCGCGGTGCCGTACAGCCCGTGGTAGCGGGAGACCTCCTGGGCGAGCCCGGTGGTGTACCCGTCACGGATCGCCTGATCGGCGAGTTCGGCGAGGCGGGTCGCGTCCGCGCGCCGTTCCAGCAGCAGTTGCCCGGTGCGGTGCGAGGAGTACGCGCGGGCGAAGGGCACCGCGAGCGCGGCCACCAGGCACGCGATGAGCACGGTGTAGACCGTCAGGATCCTCAGGTGCATCCGCCGGTTCCCAGCCGGTATCCGGTGCCGCGCAGCGTTTCCACCAGCTCCGGACGGCCGGTCTTGGAACGGATTCCCGCAATATGAACATCGAGGGAGCGGGACGCCGACAGCAGCAGATCGCCCCAGATCGCGTCCAGGATCTCCTCCCGGCTGCGGACGACGCCGGGTTCGCGGGCGAGCAGCGCCAGCACGTCGAACTCCCGGCGGGTGAGGGCGACGGGGCGGCCGTCCACCTCCAGCTGCCGGGTGGCCAGGTCGATGCGTACGCCGCCGACCGCGACCACCGGGCCCGCGGCCGTGAGCGGCCGGGTGCCGCGCCGTACGACGGCCTCCATGCGCGCGATCAGCTCGGCCGTGCGGAACGGCTTGACCAGGTAGTCGTCGGCGCCGCCGCGCAGGGACCGCAGTACGTCCCGCTCGGCGGCGCGGGCCGTGACCACGATGACCGGGACGGCGGAGGCGCGGCGCAGCCTGCGCAGCGCCTCCAGCCCGTCCATGTCGGGCAGCCCCAGGTCGAGCAGGACGAAGTCGGCGCCGTCCTTGAGCCGGAGCGCGTCATCGGCGCGCCCGGCGCGGACGACCTGGTGCCCCAGCCGGTCGAGCGCCGAGGTCAGCGCGGCCGCCAGCCGGTCGTCGTCTTCGACCAGGAGTACGTGCATGGGCTTCAGGGTAAGGGGCGCGCCGAGGGCTCAGACAGCGGTCTTCCGCAGGCTGTCGGCGGCTTCCTTCTCGGCCGCTTCCCTGGTGAGGGCGGTGTCCCGGGTCTCGCGCATGGTGAGGTAGACGATGAGCGAGACGGCGGCGCAGCCGGAGACATACCAGTAGAAACCGGATTCCGCACCGGCCTTCTTGAACCACAGCGCCACATACTCCGCCGTACCGCCGAACAGCGCGTTCGCCAGCGCGTACGGCAGGGCCACCCCGAGCGCCCGGACGCGGGTGGGGAACAGCTCGGCCTTCACCACCGCGTTGATGGAGGTGTAGCCGGTGATGATGACCAGCGCGGCGAGCGAGAGCACCAGCGCGCCGAGGAAGGTGTCGGTGTTCGCGAGCGCGGTCATGATGGGCACGGTGCCGAGCATCGATCCGAAGCCGAAGGTGATCAGCAGCGGCCGTCGGCCGATCCGGTCCGACAGCGATCCGGCCGCCGGCTGGATCAGCATGAACAGGAACAGCGCGCAGAAGCTCACCAGCGACGCGTCGGACTTGCTCAGCCCGGCGGTGTTCGACAGGTATTTGGTGAGGTAGGTGGTGTACGTGTAGTACGCGACCGTGCCGCCCATGGTCAGGGCGATGACCAGCGCCGCCTCCTTGCGGTGGCGCAGCAGCTGGCGAAGGGTCCCGCGCTCGGCCGTCCCCCCGCCGGTGTCCTCCTCCTCGGTGTACGCCTCGGTCTCCAGCAGGTTGCGCCGCAGCCAGAAGACCACCGCGGCGGCCACGGCACCCACGATGAACGGGATGCGCCAGCCGTACGAGTGCAACTCGCCGTCGGACATGGTGCGCTGGAGCATGATCAGCAGTCCGAGGCCGATGAGCTGGCCCATGGTCATGGAGACGTACTGGAAGCTGGAGACGAAGCCACGGCGGCCGGGCTGGGACGCCTCGGTGAGATAGGTGGCGCTGGCCGCGTACTCGCCGCCGACCGAGAGCCCCTGGAGCAGCCGGGCCACCAGCAGGATGAACGCGCCGAAGTAGCCCACCTGGTCATATGTCGGCGCGATGGCGATGAGCAGCGCGCTGGCCGACATCAGCGTCACGGTGAGGGTGAGCGCGGCCTTGCGCCCGCGCCGGTCGGCGTACCGGCCCAACAGCCAGCCGCCGATGGGGCGCATGAAGAATCCCACGGCGAAGATGCCCGCGGTGTTGAGGAGTTGCGCGGTGTCATTGCCCTTGGGGAAGAAGGCACCGGCGAAGTAGGTGGCGAAACTGGCGTAGACGAACCAGTCGAACCATTCGACGAGATTGCCGATCGAGCCGCCGAGCACGGCTCGCCAGGGGGTACGGGGGTGTGCTGCTGAGCCGGTGTCGCTCACTGGGCCTCCAGGTACGTGCGGAAGCGGGTCGGCCGCTCGTTGAGGCGGTCGTCGCGCAACGCAGCGTCGGTGCGGACAGGGGCCGGCGTACAGACTCCGGACCGAGAGCTAACGTCCGGTTAACACACCGTCCCGCGCCGGACCTTTCCCCGCCGGGCTCCGTCCCGAACCGTTGACGTCTTCTGGGGGCCGCGGGATTGTGGTGGCTCCTGTTTGCTTGTGTTCGAAGTTTCGGACTTCGGGAGGCGGCCATGCGTGGCGTGTCAGCACCGGGCGAGTCGTACGGACGCAGGAGATTCCTCGGCGGAGCAGCCGCCCTCGGCGGGGCCGCGGCCCTGGCCGGGTGGCCCCGCCCGGCCGCCGCCGCACCGGCGGCGACCTGGGAAGACGTGATCAACGGCTCCTTCGGGAGCTACGGCGCCTTCGAGGCGGAGTGGAACTACCTCTATCCCTGGGGCTCCGACCACAACGGGAGCGCCCGGATGTACGGCAGCTCCACCGACCACAACCACATCACGCTCGCCTCCGGGGTGCTCACCCTGAAGGCCACCCGCATCACCTGGGACGAGGGCACCAGCAGTTCGTCCCCGCACCTCCCGATCCGCTACCACTCGGGCGCGGTGCACGCGAAGAACCAGATCGTGGTGACCGACCAGTTCCCCGACTACGAGGTCAAGGGCGAGTTCCAGGCGCCGAGCGCGGCCGGGACCTGGCCCGCCTTCTGGCTGACGGGGGTCAACAGCTGGCCGCCGGAGAGCGACATCCTGGAGTTCAAGGGCAACGCCAACAACTGGTTCAACACCTTCCGCAGCTCCTCCGACGTGTCCAGCACGATCGTCGGGGTCTCGGGCCCCGGGAACTGGCACACCTACCGCGCCTGGATCACCAAGGTGAACGCCACGGACGTGGACATCCACTACTACCTGGACGGCACCTGGAAGGCCGTCCACCGGGGCGCCGGTTTCGTCGGCAAGCCGCTGTGGCTCATCATCAACCTCCAGATGGACGGCTCCTCGGGCTCCTCCGGCCCGGGCGGCGACACGTACTACCGGGCCCGGAACGTGTACGTCGGCCGGAACCGCACCAGCTGACACCCCCTATCCGTGCGTCTGGAGCACCGCCTCGCCGCGGTCGGGGGTGCGCCTGCGGGCCGGGTGCCGGGGCCGGGGGATCCGGCGGGTCAGCCGGGGCGGAGCCTCCGGGGCCCTGGGGCCGGGCGGCCGGTCGTCGGGACCGTCGTCCTCCGGCCGCCGCACGGTGTCCGCCCCGGTCTCCGCGCCGTGCACCGTCAGCATCACCAGTCCCGTGCTCGCCACCAGTGCCGCGAGCAACGCCAGCAGCGTGCCCGGTGTGCCGTACTGGAAGTGCTCGCCCAGCATGGCGATGCCCACGGCCGTCGCCACCACGGGGTTGACCACCGTGGCCGTCGCGAGCGGCGAGGCCAGCCCGGCGCCGTGGTACGACGCCTGGGACAGCAGCACCCCGCTCCCGGCCAGCAGTCCGATCATGACGAGGCTGGGCAGCGCGTCGGCCCAGGAGCCCCAGATGCCCTCCACGGCGACGTTCTTGACGAACACCGAGGAGACGCCGAAGGCGGTCCCCGCGGCGATGGCCAGCAGCACCCCGCGCAGCCCGCCCGGCCGCAGCCACCGCGCGGCCGGCGCCAGCGCCGCGATGGCGGAGAGCGTGACCACGGCCAGCGTGAACCGCTCCCCGTCCGACAGCGCCTGGGACCGCGACGAACCGGTCAGCGACAGCAGCCCCGCAAGACCCGCGGTGGCCAGCACCGCGCCCCGCCACCCCGCCGTGCCGACCGGGCGCCGTACGAACACCGCCGCCATCGGCAGGGCGAAGACGATGGTGAGGGCGCCCAGCGGCTGCACCACGCTCAGCGGCCCGTAGGCCAGCGCGATCACATGGAGGACGGCCCCGGCCCCGTTCAGGGTCACCGCGGTCCACCAGCTCCCGCGCCGCAGCGCGCCGGTGGCGCCCGGCGGCGTGGTCGCCGCGACATGCTCCTGGAGGATGGCCCCGGCGGCGTAGCACACCGAGGAGACCAGTGCCAGCAGCACCGACAGCGCGAGCGAGGTCACGTCGAGGCCCCCTGGGCCGATCCGTCAACGTCCATGCCCTCATCCTTGAGGGTCGGACCCCACTCCGTCGTCGTCCTTGAGCACAGACTTCCTCCTACTACTTGCGTAGTACTGCGCGCCACCATTTCGCCTTGGCGGCGGCTGTGCGGGCCCGCTGGAGCAGTTCGTTCTGCGGCTGGGCGGGCCGGTAGACCGTGAGCGCCCCGGGCCGCTTGTCGATCAGCAGCGCCTCCGCGGGCTCCGCGGCCACCTCGCCGTCGTAGGCACGGGTGTCCAGGGCGTGCAGGCCGGTCAGCCGCAGCTGCCGCATCCGGCGGGTCGTATAGACGCGCGAGCGCCCCAGCGTGCCGGTGAGCGCCGAGAACAGCAGCCGGGTACGGGCCAGCGGCTGGTCCCCGTCGATGGCCCGGACGTCGAGCAGCCCGTCGTCCAGCTGCTGGCGGTACGCGGGCGCGAACCCCTCGGGGGAGTAGCCGCCGTTGCCGACGAACAGCACCCACAGCCGCCGCGGGTGCCCGTTGACCTCGATCTCCATGGGGGTGGCCGTGCGCAGCACCCGGCCGAGCGCGACGGCGGCCGCGGGCCACTTTCCCAGCCGGTCCTGCAAGCTTTCGCGGATGCGGACCAGCTCGGGGTAGAAGCCGAGGCTGAAGGTGTTGACGAAGTGACTGGTGCCGTCGCCTTCGGCCCCTTCGGCGCCTCCGGCGAGCGGGGTGGCCCGGGCGAGGTCCACGGCGACCGCGTCGCCCTCGGCCACCGCGTGCGCGGTGTCCTCGAAGTTCGGCACGCCGATGTCCAGCGCGAAGTGGTCGAGGGTGCCGCCGGGGAAGACGGCCAGCGGCAGCCCCCGCTCGGCGGCGAGCGCGGCCGCCGCGTTGACGCTGCCGTCCCCGCCGCAGATCCCCAGCGCCCCGGCCCGCTCGGTGGCGCGGCGGGCGGCCTGACCGAGCAGCGCCATGAAGTCGTCGTCGGGTCCGCAGTCCACGATCTCGGCCGCGGGCAGCAGCAGTTGGAGCTGCTCGGCGTCGGTGAACCCGCCCGCCGGCGCGGCGTTGCCCGCACCGTGGTTGACGACCACGACCAGCCCCTCGCCCTTGGGCAGGGCGGGCGCCGAGACCCGCGGCCGGGCCTGCGCCGGGACCTCCGGGCGCGGCGGCCACCAGCGGCAGGTGAGCGCGGCGGCCCCGGCCCCCAGGGCGATACCGGCCACCACATCGCTCGGGTAGTGGACCCCCACATAGACCCGGGAGGCGGCGACGGCGGCGGCGAGCGGGGCGACCAGCGTGCCGTACCGGGACGACTCGATGGCGACCCCGGTCGCGAAGGCGGCCGCGGAGGCGGAGTGCCCGGAGGGGAAGGAGCTGGTCCACGGCTGCCGACGGAGGCGCCGGACCAGCGGCACGGCGTCCAGCACCGGGCGGCGGCGCTCCACGGTCCACTTCACCACCATGTTCGACGCCAGCGAGGCTGCCGCGAGCGAGCCGACGCCCCGCAGCGCCGCCCGCCGCGCCGTGCGCCCGCCCGCGATCCCGAGCACGGCGGCCGTGCCGAACCACAGCTTGCCGTGGTCGGCGGCCCGGCTCAGCCGGGGCAGCAGGGGATGAGCGCCGCGCAGCCGGCTGGCCGCGACCCGCGCGAACAGCTGCCGGTCGATGTCACTGATCGGTCCCATGCCTCATGGGTAACCCGGAATGGCCAGGGCACGCCTCACCGGCACACGGTGTGATCCATCCCCCTTGGTTCCGCGCGGCGCGGGGCGGGGCCGTACGCGCGTACGGCCCCGCCCCGTATGACGTGACGTGGCGTCAGGAGGCGGGGAGCCCCCAGCGTGGCGCCGCCTCGTTCGGCTCGACCGGCCTGACCCTCATGTCCGGGTGATCGCCGCGCGCCGTGATCACCGCCTCGTGCCGCCTGCCCAGCGCGATGCGGATCGTCCCGGCGCCGACGTGCTCGTACGGCAGCCGCCGCCCGTGCTCGTCGTGCACCTCGATGCTGCCGGGCAGGGAGTGCCGTACGACGCAGGGCGCGCCCGCCTCGCTGCGCAGCCGCACCCAGCGGGTCACCCCGCCCTCGCGCGCCGCGCTCAGCAGGAACGCGCCCTGGGTGCGGAAGTCGTGCACCATGAGTTCGCGCCAGGCGGCGGGCAGCGCGGGGAACACCCGGATCACCCCGCCCCAGCTCTGGCACACCATGTCGTGCAGCGACTGCGCGGCCGACAGCGGGGTCTCGATGACCGGGCCCGACTCCTTGTACAGGGTGTTCGGCTGGATGAAGCGGGTCATCAGCTCGCCCAGGTACTTCAGCGCGTCCTCGCCGCGCCCCATCTGCGCGGACATCGAGGCGGCGCCGGTGAAGGTGTAGCCCTGGAGGGCGCCCTCGAAGCCCACCCAGTGGTTGAGGGACGTCTCGATCAGCTCGCGCCGGTCCGGGTCCTCCCAGGTCACCTCGTACAGCGGATAAACGGCGAGCATATGGGAGTAGTGGCGGTGCGACTTGGCGAACGGGACGCCCGCGCCGATCATGAAGCCGTTCTCGTCGACCGGATACGGGGTGAGCTTCGTGAGCACCTCCCGCCAGCGCGGTGCCGACGGGTCGTCGACGCCGAGGGTCTTCGCCGAGTCGAGGAGCGTGGCACAGCCCCAGCGCAGCAGCATCAGGTCGTAGTTGCAGTCGGGGGCGTTCACCCCGTACTCGGGCGAGAAGGTGGCGGGCAGGTGCAGCTTGCCGTCGCTGCCGGGGGTGAGGAAGTGGAGGTAGTACGCGACGGCCTTGCGCAGCAGGGGGAAGACCACGTCCCGCAGGATCGCGATGTCCATGGTGTGGCGGTAGCTGAGCCACACGTTGTGCAGCGCCCAGGTGAGGTTGCCGACCTCGGGGGTGGGCGGATCCTGGCCGGGTATGCCGACGGCGAAGCCGCCGTTCGTCACCGAGGCGCCGTTGACCAGCTGCGTGTCGGTGGTCCGCGGGATGCCCGCGGAGTCCTTGCGGTACGGGGTGTGGAGCTGGTTGGAGAGGTTGTCGCGGAACTCGCTCAGGGCACGGGTCACCGCGTCCAGCTCCAGGTGGTTGGAGCCGTGGATCAGCCAGTACTCCAGCTGCACATTGAGGTTCCACCAGGTGGCGGGCCACGGCGTGGGCTCCAGCCACGGCCCGCAGGTGGCCATTACGGGCGCGTCGGCGCGGGCTGCCGAGGCCACCTTGTAGAGCTGGATCCAGTAGAAGCGCTGGAGGCGGGCGTCGGGGAGGGAGAGGAAGCTCTTGCGGTAGTACGCGTGCCACCACGTGCGGTGGGTGGCCGCCAGCGCGTCGTACGGCAGCGCCGACGCGGCCCGGACGGCCTTCAGCGCGCGGTCGCGGGCGGTGCTGCGGGGGTGCGAGTGCGCGACGGTGACATAGAGGGTGCGGCGGCCGGAGCGGGCGCGCTCGCGCCAGGCCGTCACGTGCTGCCCGCCCGCGAGCAGTGGCTGCACGGCGGCCCGCATGCCGTGGTGGTCCTCGACGGTGGCCGGGGGGTTGCCGGTGTAGCCGTCGGGGACGGGCTTGAACGCGACGCGCGGGCTGATGGCCTCGGCCGGGTGGAACACCCAGCGGAAACCCGTCTCGCCACGGGTGGGGGTGACCTCGACGGCCATGACCGAGCGGGAGTTGTGGACCAGCGCGCGCAGGGTCAGGGTGCCCCGGTCGGTGGTGATCGTGCCGGTCAACTCGGCGTCGCGCAGCCGCAGCCGCCAGTCGACGGCCTTGACCGTGCCGACCGGCTCCAGGGTGAAGTGGCCGATCGGAAGCCGGGCGAGCCCGAAGAGGGAGCCGAACTCGGGGCGGTGGTCCTGCACCTCGGTGTGCTGGATGGTGAAGCGGACGGCCCCGGCGGTGTCGGGGTCGGCGTAGATGCCGGAGCCCAGGAGGGCGTTGCCGAGGTACGGGCCCTCGTACCAGGTCGTGGGCATCTTCTGCCAGACCATGTCGGCGTCGTCGAGGACGGTGGTCCAGGGGTCCGCGGCGGACGACGTCCGCCGGGCGGTGTCCGGGGCCGCGCGGGAGGCCGCGTGCGCGGCCGTGGCCGGCGCGGTGAGCCCGATGGTTCCGGCGGCCATGGCGCCACCGACGACGGTTCTTCTGGTGGGTGCGGTCACGTACGTGCCTCCAGTTCCTCGGGCTGAACCACTGGGCATGATGCAGCCCTTCCGGAGGAACCGGAAGCCCTCGCGCACGATAAACATCGGATGAGCGACCCGGACCGGTGCGTCGATTTGCCGCCACGAGCCTGTCGGAACGGCAATACCTCGGATCTCCTCGCCTTCGGCGGGCGAGATAGATCAACGGGCCGTGAACACCACCCACACCGTGCCCGGCGCGAACGTCATCCGGTCGCCGTCCGTGGTGGTGAAGGTGGTGCCGCCCCCCGCGCCCGGACGGGACCAGCGGGTCTCGTACGCCTTGCCGTCGCGCAGCACCACCGCCTTGCCCGAACCGACCGTCTCGGTGAAGGGCGTGACGCTGCCGAGCACATCGTGGAAACGCGACGGGCGCACCGTCGTGTGCTGCACCACGACCGTGGCGGCGCCCAGCCGTCCGCCGTCGGTGGTGCGGGCCGGGGTGCCGTCCATCGCCACCAGCCACCGCTTGGCCGCGGCGGACCAGGTGAAGGTGAACCCCGCGGACGGATAGCGCACCGACTGCCGCTTCCTGGGCTCCCCGCCCGGTGGCGCGGCGCCGAAGCGGAAGCCGATGTCCGAGGCGTCCGAGGCGTGCGGGGCGAGGCGCAGCGCGGTCTCGGGGCGCACATAGAGGTTGTGTGGCGCGGGGTGCTCCGTACCGCGGATATAGGCGCGGGGCGCCGTGGCGGGCGGCAGCGGATACAGCGGCGCGGCCTCCACGGTGGACCGCAGCCGGGACTGGACGCCCGAGTACGCGAGAGCCGGGCGCCCGAACTGGCGCAGCAGATCGAGGTCGCTCTCGCGGGCGCTGCGCACCGGCCCCACTTCGGTGGGCAGGCGGCTGGAGAAGACCGCGAGCATGCGGCTCAGTCCGCCCTCCACCTGCTCGACGTAGACGATGTCGGCCGCGCCGAGGCCGGTCTGGGGGCGGGCCTGGCTCGCGTTGTCGATCTTCACGGCGAGGACGGGCGCGGGCTTCGCGGACAGGCCGGTGAAGGGGAACTGCCCGGTGGCGGGGGACCGGGCGTGCTCGGTGGGCCGGGCCCGGCCGCCGTCCCGGCCCTGGTCCTGGCAGCCGCCCAGCAGGGCGAGCAGGCCGAGGACGACGAGCGCCGCGAGCAGCGGGGTCGCGGGCCGGGCGCCCGGTGGGCCGGGCCTCATCCGTTCGGCGGACATATGCCCCACCCCCTCCCGTCCCAGCTCACCACGGATGGTGGCCCGCGGCCACTTGGCGCGGAGCATTCGGCCGCGGTGTTCGTTCTTTGCCCAGTCCTCGGGAATCGACGGGCGGAGCCTTCAAGTGCTGGTTAACCTGACGACAGATCCGGTTCAGCCGACCACGAAGGAGTGTGCGGTGACCCCCGAGCAGACCACGAGCGACGAGTCACACGCGGAGAACGGCGGGCGGCGGGCGGAGCCGCCGGAGGTGGGCAGTCTGGAGGTGTGGGCACGCTCCGCTCCGATCCGCCTCGCCGGTTACGAGGACGACCTGGCCGAGCCGCACATTCTCCAGAGTGTGGACTGAGCGGCGCCGCCGATTCGCTGCAATGCAGAACAATTCGGACGGTCGTCATTCAGCCGATTTCGGCGCGGCCCACGAGGGGTGATGCCCCCGCTGTACAGCAGGAACAGACATTCGAAGGGCTTTGGCCAAGGCTGAAAATTCGATCAGTCGGCACAAGGGGTGTCCGATCCTCACGGCTCCTCCACATGTGTGAAGCCGTGGTCGGGGGCGTTTGTTCCGGAGCGATGAAAACCAGTCACCGCGGGGGCGCCGACGGCGCGTTGTGTGGCGTTCGTGGATTCGATCTACGCCGGGATGGCGCACTATATGGACTGCGCGGTCTCGGCTTCGGCCGCGCAGCCGGTCCGGACGACGCTGTCCGTGAACCGGCGCCAGGGGGAGGGACATCAGCCGTCGGGGAGGGGAGCCCCGGCCGCGTGAAGCCGCGTTTCCGAGGATCATTCATCGCTCATCCGCCTCGGCACGCCGCCATCGGTGTGCCGACGCGCGTCATTCACCGGTCGGCGCCGCGCGCCCTGCGCGGCTGCCCCTGGGGGGAGTTCACCATGGGTCGGATGACCCGGCCTGCCGCGGCATGCGCCGCTGCGGTCCTGCTGACGGCATTCGCTCCGGCACTCACCGCGAGCGCGGCCGTGACGCCGAGAATCGACCTGCGGGTCCTGGTCCTGGACGACCACGGTCCCGCGACCGCCGCCATCACGGCCGAACTCGACGGCTCCGGCACCCCGTACACCACGGTCGACCTGACGGCCTCCGGGCGGTCGCGCATCGACGCCGCGTTCCTCAGCGACACCGTCGACGGACGGCCGCGCGCCAAGTACCAGGCGGTCGTGGTCCCCAACGACAATCCGTTCGGGGACGGTTCGGCGGAGATGGCCGCGCTCACCGCGTACGAGAAGAAGTTCGGCATCCGCCAGGTCGACGCGTACACCTACGCCCGCCCGGCCGTCGGCCTCAACTCCCCGCAGAGCCCCGGGTACGCCGGGTCGCTCGACGGCCGGACCGCGAAGGTGACCCCGTCCGGCGCCGCGGGCCCGTTCGGCTACCTCGACGGCACCGTTCCGTTCGAGGACAACGACCCTGACGTGACCGAGAGCTATGGCTATCTGGCCGTCCCGCTGGAGCAGCAGGCCGAGGGCGCCACCTACACCGCTTATGTGGACGCGCCCATCCCCGGCAGCTCGGCGCGGGGCTCGCTGGTCGGCGAGTACGCCCACGACGGGCGCCGCGAACTGGTCGTCACGTTCGTCTACAACCGGTACCAGAGCCAGTTCCGGCTGCTGGCCCGCGGCATCGTCGAGTGGCTGACCCAGGGAATCCACCTGGGTGCCGACCGCAACTACCTCGCCGTCCACGTGGACGACGTGTTCGCCGCCGACGACCGCTGGGACACCGAACTCAACTGCACCCCCGGCGACATCGACTGCGGCACCGCGGGCAACGGCGTCGAGAACGACCCCATCCGGATGACCGCGGCCGACGCGCAATACGCCAAGGAGTGGTCCACCGCCCACGGACTCACCCTGGACCTGGCCTTCAACGGCGGCGGCAGCGAGGCCTACAAGGACGAGAACGGCGGCAGCGACCCGCTCGCCCGGCAACTCGTCGCCGACCAGGGCTCCTTCCGGTGGATCAACCACACCTACAACCACCCCTTCCTGGGCTGTGTGCAGGACACCACCGTCGTCCCCTGGAAGTGCGCCACCACCCTCCTCGGCACCACCCGCTACGTCGGCCTCACCGACATCACCGGGCAGATCGGCGACAACCTCACCTGGGCGGGCCGCCAGAACCTCGCCGTCGACAAGACCGAACTGGTCACCGGCGAGCACTCGGGCCTCAAGACCCTGCCGCAGCAGCCGAACGACAACCCCAACCTGTCGACCGCCCTCGGCCTCACCGGCGTCACCTCGCTCGGCAGCGACGCCTCCCGGGAACCGGACCAGCGCACCCTCGGCCCCGCCACCACCGTGCCGCGCCACCCGATGAACATCTTCTACAACGCCGGGCGCGCCGCCGAGCAGGCCGACGAATACAACTGGATCTACGCGAAGAAGGCCGACGGGGGAAGCGGGGTGTGCGAGACCTCCTCGGCCACCACCTGCCTGGAGGCTCCGCTGGACACCGCCACCGGTTACGCCTCGTACATCGTGCCGCTGGAGTCCAAGATCGCGCTCGGCCATGTGCTGGCCAACGACCCGCGTCCGCACTACGTCCACCAGTCGAACCTGGCCGAGGAGCGGATCGTCTACCCGGTGCTGGAGAAGACCCTCGGCGCGTACGAGGGCCTCTTCGCCGACGACACCCCGCTCGTCAACCTGCGGATGAAGGACGTCGGCGAGGAGCTGCACAAGCGCGCCGCCTGGGACGATGCCCTGGCCGCCGGGCGCGTCACCGCGTACCGCATCGGCGACACCATCACCGTCACCGCGCCCGGCGGCACCCAGGCCCCGGCCACCCTGCCCGCCGGCACTCAAGCGACCCAGACCGGCAACGCCATCGCCTTCGGCAGCGCCTACGCCGGGCTGCGCTCGGGCTGGGCCACGCCCACCCTCGGCCGGATCACCTTCACCCTCCCCGGCGACGCGGTCCCGGACGACCCGTCCGCCGCGGCCCCCGCCCTGCGCGCCGCGGCGCCCGCCGACCGGCTGCCCGTTCCGGCCGGGGTGCGCGACCCGGTGCCGTACGGGCCCGGCGACACCAGCCGCCACTGAGGCCCCGCACCGCCCACGGCGTCACCCGTCCGCCCCTCCTTCACCGCGGCGTTCACCGCTGCCCTCACCCGCCGCCGTCCGCACGGCGCCGTCCTGGAGACCGAACCGACATGCGAGGACCGCTTGCCGAGCCCACGGCCGGCACCGTCTCGGTGACCCTGCTCACCGAGGGCACCTACCCGCACGGCCACGGTGGGGTCAGCGTGTGGTGCGACCAACTCGTACGGGGCATGCCGGACATCGACTTCCGGGTCATCGCGGTGACCGGCACCGGACGGGAACCGCTCGCCTGGGAACTGCCCGCCCAGGTGCGCGGCGTGGACTGCCTGCCGCTGTGGGGACCGCCCCCGGCGGTCCGGGTGCGCGCCCCGCGCGGGCGGGCGATGCGGACGTTCCTGGCCGGGTACGAGCGCTTCCTGCTCGCCCTGCTCGACCCGGCCCAGGAGCACGCCTTCGCGCCGGAGCTGTACCGGCTCGCGGAGTACGCCCAGCGCGGCACCCTCTCCGCGGCGCTGGCCTCGGAGTCCGCGGCCCGCGCCCTGGCCCGAATATGGACCCGGCCGCACCTGCCCACCGCTGCCGCCCGCCCCACCCTGCACGACGCCCTGACCGCGACCGACCTGCTGGAACACGCCCTGCGCCCGCTCGCCGCCCGGCCCCCGGCCGAGGGCGTCGCCCACGCCGTGAGCGGCGGACTCGCGGCGCTGCCGGGCCTCGTGGCCCGGGAGCGGTACGGCACCCCCTTCCTGCTCACCGAGCACGGCGTCTATCTGCGCGAGCGCTACCTCGGCTTCCGCGCCGAACCGTACGGCTGGCCGGTCAAGGCGCTGCTCCTCGGCTTCTTCCGGCTGCTGGCGATCGAGAGCTACCGGCGCGCCGCGCTCGTCACCCCCGGCAACCGCTACAACCGGCGCTGGGAGGAGCACGGCGGCACCCCGCCGGAGCGCATCCGCACCGTGTACAACGGCGTCGACCCGGCCGCCTTCCCGCCCGCCGGACCCGAACCCGGCGTCCCCACCCTGAGCTGGGCCGGACGCGTCGACCCGATCAAGGACCTGGAGACGCTGATCCGCGCCTTCGCCCTCGTGCGCAAGGAGCTGCCCGACGCGCGGCTGCGCCTCTTCGGGGGCACCCCGCGCGGCGCGGAGGGCTACCGCGACGGATGCCAGTCGCTCGCCGTGGAGCTGGGCGTGTCCGACGCCGTCACCTTCGAGGGCCGGGTGGAGGACATCCGGGACGCCTACGCGGCGGGGAACGTGGTCATGCTCTCCAGCATCAGCGAAGGCTTCCCCTTCACCCTCATCGAGGCCATGTCCTGCGGCCGCGCCACCGTGTCGACCGATGTGGGCGGTGTGCGCGAGGCGGTCGGCGACAGCGGCCTCGTCGTCCCGCCGCGCGACCCGGAGCGCATGGCGCGGGCGGCGCTCACGCTGCTGGGCGACCCGGCGCTGCGCGCCGGAATGGGGGAGGCGGCCCGGCTGCGGGTGATCGAGCAGTTCACCCTGCGCCGGACCATCAGCGCCTTCCGCGAGATCTACCACGAGCTGGACGCCACGTCCCGGGCCACCGCGACCGCGGCCCCGGAGATGGCGCTGGTCGCGGGAGGTACGGCATGAGCGGCCCGCTGCGGCTCGTACCGCCCGGCCCGGCCACGTCCGTACCGCCGCCGCGCCGGTCCGGCGGTCGCCGTCGGCGGCCTCGCTGGGCCGACGACCCGATCGACGAACTCATCGCCGACCGGGGCGAGTTGATCGCCGAAGCCGTCCACCCCGACGAGATCGCGGCCGTACTGGAGGCCGACGGGCTGACCGGGGACCAGGCGCAGGAGCGCTTCGGGCGCCGGGACACCTTCGAGCTGGCGGCCGAGCTGTACGCACGCGTACCGCGCCGCCACCCCGAACCGCCGCCGCGCACCGACCCCTGGGCCGCGCGCCCCGGACGGTTCCTGTTCCGCGGGCTGGTGTTCGCCCTGCCCGGGCTCGGCTACGCGCTGGGCGCGCCGTTCCTCAGCGGCCCGCCCGACGTCCTCGGGCTGCCCGCCGGAAGCGGTGCGCTCACCGCCTCCGCGCTGGTCGGCTGGGCCTGGAACCAGGCGCTCGCCCACCGGGCGTACACCCGGCTGGCGTCGGGCGGCCGCGCGGCGGCCGGGCGGTGCCTGCGCCTCGGCGCCCCGCTGGGCGCGCTGCTCGCGTATCTGGCCGCGCTGCTGCTGCCCGCCCCCGGTGCGGCGCTCGCCTTCGCGGCGGGACAGTCGGCCTATCTGGCGGCGGCCACGGCACTGCTCGTGCTCGGCAGGGAACGGCTGCTGCCGCTGGCGCTGCTGCCGACGGCGGTGGGCGCGGGACTGTCGCTCGCCGTCGAACTGCCCTCCTGGGTACGGGCGTTGGCGCTGCTCGCCACGGTCGGTGCCGTGCTGGCGGCCGCCGCACGCGTCACCGTACGGGCCATCGACCCCGAGGCCACGTCGGGCGCGGCCCCGCCGCTGACCGCCTCGCTGCCGTACGGGCTGTTCGGGCTCGGGTGTGCCGTGCTCACCACCGTGGCCGCGCTCGGCGACATGGTGCGGTACGGGGCGGGGGCAGCGCTGGCCGGTGCCGTGGTGATCGCGCTGACCCTCAGCATGGGCGCCGCCGAATGGCTGCTCCACCGCTGCCGGGGGCTCGCGCTCGCCGCGCTCGCCCACAGCACCGGCCCGGCGGGCTTGCGCCTGCGGGCCGCCCGGGTGCTCGGGCTCTGCCTGGCCGGATACCTCGCCGCCCTGACCGCGCTCGTGTTCGCCACCCACGCACTGTGGCCCGCCGCGTCCCCGGGCACCGCGCCACCACCGCTGGGGGCCGCCCGGCTGCTCGCCGTCCTGGCCCTCGGGGCGGTGCTGTGGAGCGGGCTGCTGCTCCAGGCGTTCGGCAGCGCCTGGCTCCCCGCCGCGGTGTGTCTGACCGCGGCCGCGGCCGAAACCGCCGCGCTCGCGCTGAGGATCTCCGCCCCGGCGGTCGTCCAACTCGCGGTCTGCGGCGCGGCGTCGGCCGTCCTGCTGGCCTACGCCACCGCACTCCTCGGCCGGATCACCACCCACCGCTGAGCCACCCCCCGCTCCCGTACCACCACCACAACACCCCGCAACAGAAGTGGAGTTCCCGCATGTCCGAAAACAGGTCCGACAACACCCAGCGTCCGGCCGCCACCACCCCCGTCGCCGTCACCGGCGCGGAGGGGTTCATCGGCTCGCACCTGGTCGAGGCGCTGGTCGCCACCGGCCACACGGTGCGCGCGATGGTGCAGTACAACTCCTTCTCCGACTTCGGCTGGCTGGAGACCCTGCCCCGGGACGTGCTGTCCGAGGTCGAGGTGGTCCTCGGCGACGTCCGTGACCCCGGGTCGGTCACCGGCCTGGTCAAGGGCGCCGACGCGGTCTACCACCTCGCCGCGCTGATCGCGATCCCGTACTCGTACCGCGCCCCGCACTCGTACGTCGACACCAATGTCACCGGCACCCTCAACGTGCTGGAGGCCGTGCGCCACCTGGAGATCCCGCGCCTGGTCCACACCTCCACCAGCGAGACGTACGGCACCGCGCAGACCGTCCCGATCACCGAGGACCACCCCATCAACACCCAGTCCCCGTACGCCGCTTCGAAGGCGGGCGGCGACCGGCTGGCCGACAGCTACCACGCGAGCTTCGGCACCCCCGTGGTCACCCTGCGGCCGTTCAACACCTTCGGCCCGCGCCAGTCCATGCGCGCCGTCATCCCGACCGTGATCGGCCAGGTGGCCGCGGGGGAGCGCACCGTCACCCTCGGGGATCTGCGTCCCACCCGCGACTTCACGTACGTCAAGGACACCGCGGCCGCCTTCCTCGCCGTCGGCACCGCGCCCGCCGCGGACGTGGTCGGCCGCACCTTCAACGCGGGCACCGGCGGGGAGATCTCCGTCGGCGACCTGGTCACCCTCGTCGGCAAGCTGATGGAGACCGACCTCGACGTCCGTGAGGACACCCAGCGCGTCCGCCCCGCCGACTCCGAGGTGATGCGGCTGGTCTGCGACGCCTCCCGGCTGCGCGCCGCGACCGGCTGGGCCCCGGCGCACAGCCTCGAAGAGGGCCTCGAGCACACCATCGCCTTCTTCCGCGACCCGGCGAACCTCGCCCGCTACAAGACCGACATCTACAACGTCTGACCCCGCCACCCTTCGTACCGGAGAGGAACCCCACCCCATGCACGCAGTCATCCTGGCCGGAGGCAAAGGCGTCCGGCTGCGCCCGTACACCACCGCCCTGCCCAAGCCGCTCGTCCCGATCGGCGAGCAGCACGCGATCCTGGAGATCGTGATGCGCCAGCTCGCGGCGGCCGGTTTCACCAGCTGCACCCTGGCCATCGGCCACCTGGGCCACATCATCCGGGCGTACGTCGGCAACGGCTCCCAGTGGGGCCTGCGCGTCGGATACGCGACCGAGGACAGCCCGCTGGGCACCATGGGCCCGCTGCTCACCATGCTCGACCGGCTGCCCGAGCACTTCCTGGCGATGAACGGCGACGTCCTCACCGACCTCGACTTCGGCGACGTGCTGCGCAGACACCAGGAAGCCGAGGCGCCGCTGACGATCGCGACCTACGCTCGCCAGGTGAACATCGACTTCGGCGTCCTCAACACCGACGAGGGCCGGGTGGTCGGCTTCGCCGAGAAGCCGAGCATGGACTACCGCGTCTCCATGGGCGTCTACGGCGTCTCCCGCGACGCCCTCGCCCGCTACACCCCGGGCCTGCCGCTGGGCTTCGACGAGCTGGTGCTGGACCTGCTGGAGGCCGGGACCCCGCCGCAGGCGTACGAGTTCGACGGCTACTGGCTGGACATCGGCCGACCCGACGACTACGACCGGGCCAACGCCGAGTTCGACGCCCGCCGCGGCATGCTGATCAAGGGAGCGTGAGGGGGCCCGTGCGCATCCTCGTACTGGGCGCCACCGGCTTCCTCGGCGGGCACACCGTCCGGCATCTGCGCGCCCTGTCCGGCGTGCGGGTGCTGGTCGGCGCCCGCCCGGCCGGTCCGGTCCCGCATTCCGACCCGACTCCCGATCTGACCGTCGACCTCGCCACCGCCGACCCGGCCGAGCTGGCCGACGCCCTGCGTGCCCTCGCCCCCGACGCCGTGATCAACTGCGCGGGCGCGGTCGGCGGCGGCGCGGTGGCGCTCGCCGGGGCCAACGCACGCGGCCCGGCCGTCCTGTGCGAGGCGCTGGCCGCCGCCGCGCCCGGCGCCCGCCTCGTCCACCTCGGCTCGGCGGCCGAGTACGGGGCGGGCGAGCCCGGCCGCCCCCTCGGCGAGAACGCGCCCGCCCGCCCGCTCGGCGTGTACGGCGCGACCAAGCTGGCGGGCACCCTCGCCGTCCTCGACTCGGGCCTGGACGCCGTGGTCCTGCGGGTGTTCAACCCGCTCGGCCCCGGCTCCCCGGCCGCGAGCCTGCCCGGGCGGCTCGCCGCCGAGCTGCGGCTCGCGATGCGGCATGACGCCGACGACGCCGACGACGCCGACGACGCCCACGAGCCGGACGCCACCGTCCGCGTCGGGGACCTGTCCGCCCACCGCGACTTCGTGGACGTCCGCGACGTCGCCCGGGCCGCCGGTCTCGCCGCCACCACGCCCGGCCGGGCCCCGCGCCTCCTCGCCATCGGCGGCGGCACGGCCCGCCCGGTGCGGGAGGTGGCCGAGGGGCTGGTGAGGGAGAGCGGCTTCCGCGGCCGCATCGAGGAGAGCGGCGGCGGCTCGGCCCGCTCGGCCGCCGTCAGCTGGCAGCAAGCGGACATCGGGGCCGCCGGGCGGCTGCTCGGCTGGCAGCCCCGGTACTCCTTCGCCGAGTCGCTGACCGGTCTGTGGGCGGCGAGCAAGGACCCGGCCGAAGCGCCCGCCCGATGACGGCTCATCAGCGCCGTCTGCTCGTACCCCTGTACGTCCACCCGGCGGCCGATCCGCACCCCTGGCGGGTGCTGGAGCGGGCCGCCGGGCGGCTGTACGGGGTCATCCTCAACCGGGCGGACGGGCCGGGCACCCGCCCCGACCCGGTGTTCGCCGAGGCCGCCGCGCGGCTGCGCGCCGCGGGCGCGCCGCTGCTCGGGTACGTCGACACCGCGTACGGCCGCCGCCGGGTGGGCGCGGTGCTCACCGACGTGCGGCGGCATCGTCGCTGGTACGGCGTGGACGGCGTGTTCCTCGACCGGACCGCGGCGCACGCCGCGACGCTGCCCCGCTACCGGCGGCTGGCGCTGGCGTCCCGGGTGCTGGGCGCCCGTACGGTCGTGTTCAACCCCGGCACCCACCCCGATCCGCGGTACGCCGCCCTGGCCGACCTGCTGGTCACCTTCGAGGGCCGCTGGGACACCTACCGGCAGGCCGAGGTGCCGGACTGGACCGCCGCCCATCCGCCGGGGCGCTTCTGCCATCTGGTGTACGACGTGCCCGGCGGGCGGGCCGGACAGGTGGGCCGCACCGCCCGGGCGCGCGGCGCCGCCGTGCACTGCGCGGTGCCCGGAGCGGGCGCCAACCCCTGGCGGTCCGCGCCCGACGAGCTGGAGGAGGCCCCCCGGTGACCGTACGTACGGCGCTGACGGCGCGGCGCCTGACGGCGGCGCTGATCGCCGCGCTGCTGCTGATCCTGACCGGATGCTCGGGCGGCGGGTCCGCGGACCGCGACGGCGGTGACCGGCCCTCGCGCTGGCAGCCCCGCCCCGGCACCGCCTGGCAGTGGCAGCTGGCGGGCCGGATCGACGAGTCGGTCGACGTACCCGTCTACGACATCGACGGCTTCGAGAACTCCGCCCGGACCGTCGCCCGGCTGCACGCCCGGGGCCGCAAGGTGATCTGCTACATCAACGTCGGCGCCTGGGAGAACTTCCGGCCCGACCGCGCCGCCTTCCCCCGGTCCCTGCTGGGCCGGGGCAACGGCTGGCGGGGCGAACGCTGGCTGGACATCCGCCGGCTGTCCGTCCTGCGTCCGCTCATGGCCGAGCGGATGGACATGTGCCGCGCCAAGGGTTTCGACGCGGTGGAGCCCGATCTGACGGATGGTTACCGCAACCGCACCGGCTTCCCGCTCACCGCCGCCCACCAGCTCGCCTACAACCGCGCGATGGCGCGGCTGGCCCATGAGCGAGGACTGGCCATCGGCCTGAAGAACGACCTGGATCAGATCCCCCAGCTGGTGCGGGACTTCGATTTCGCGGTCAACGAGGAATGCGCCCAGTACGACGAGTGCGACAAGCTCACGCCCTTCATCCGGCGGAAGAAGGCGGTCTTCCACGTCGAGTACGCCCTGGAGCCGGGGGACTTCTGCCGGACCGCGAAGCGGCTGCGGCTCAGCTCGATGCAGAAGCGGCTGGACCTCGACCCCTGGCGCCGCCCCTGCTGAGCGCCGTCCGCGGCCCCCTCTTCTGGTGCTATATCCGGCCATTTTCCCAGGGGCCCGGCCGGACCCGCATCCCGTGCCCGCGCGATACCGCGCGGGCACGGCGCCATCTCCGTCCGGCGCCCCGAGATCGCGCGTGTCAAGGCCCAACGGCCTCGGTGCGGGGATTGGCAACTTGCTGCCGAAGGGGAAGCAGCGGCGCTCAGACGCGGTTTGCTGATTCAAGCAGACGGACAACGGCCTGCGGCGGTGATCGGGGGGACCAAGAGCGAGGTGGCCCTGGACGGGGGTCGGGGCCGCCCGTGGCGCAGGCGGCGTCGGGGAGATTCAGCCCCGACGCCGCCTCCCGGCCACCGCGTCGGACGAATGGGCCCTCAGCGGCCCCTAAGGTCTGGAGCCATGCCGAACACCGCCGCCGACACCGCCGCCGATACCGCCGCGCTGATCGAAGATCTGTATCCCGCCCTGGCCGCGCTCCGGGAGGCGGGCCCGGTCCACCGGATCGCCGGCACCGACGGTCGCCCCGCCTGGCTGGTCACCCGCTACGACGACGTCCGGCGGGCGTTCGCCGACCCGCGCCTGTCGCTGGACAAGCGCCACGCCGCGCCGGGCAACTACAGCGGTTTCTCGCTGCCGCCCGCCCTGGACACCAATCTGCTCAACATGGATCCCCCGGACCACACCCGGGTGCGCCGCCTCGTGGTCAAGGCGTTCACCCCCGGCCGGGTCGAGAAGCTGCGGGAACCGGTCCGGGGTGTCGCCGGTGAGCTGCTCGACGCCATCGAGCCCGACGGCCGTGCGGATCTGCTCGCCGCGTACGCCGGACAGCTGCCCATCATCGTCATCTGCGATCTGCTCGGCGTCCCGGAGGGCGACCGCCGGGACTTCCGCGCCTGGAGCGACGCCCTGATCACCCCCGACCCGGCACGGCCGCAGGGGGCGAAGGAGGCGGTCGGCGCCATGCTGCGCTTCTACACCGGCCTCATCGCGAAGAAGCGCGCCGAACCCGGCGACGATCTGCTGTCCGACCTGATCAGGGTGCGCGACGACGAGACCGAGGGCGGCGCCGACCGGCTCAGCGAGGACGAGCTGACCTCGCTGGCCTTCCTCATCCTGCTCGCGGGGTACGAGAACACGGTCCACCTCATCGCCAACTCCGTGCTCTCCCTGCTCGACCACCCCGCACTCCTCCACGAGCTGCGCGAGGACCCCGCCCGTATCCCGGCCGCCTTCGACGAGCTGGCCCGCTACGAGGCCCCGGCCCCGCTCGCGATCCGCCGCTTCCCCCGGGAGGACATCGAGATCGGCGGTGTGACGATCCCCGCCGGGGAAACCGTGCTGCTCTCCGTGGCCTCGGCGCACCGCGATCCGGCGCACTTCCAGGACCCGGACGCTCTCAATCCGCATATTGGCCGATCCGGGCACCTCGCCCTCGGTCACGGCATCCACTACTGCCTGGGCGCACCGCTCGCCCGGATGGAGACCGACATCGCTCTGGCCACGCTGTTGTCCCGTTTTCCGGGGTTGCGGCTGGAGGTGCCGAGGGAGGACCTGCGGTGGCGTCCGACGATCCGCGCACGTGGCCTGATCTCGCTCCCTGTGACCTGGTGAGTGAAGGGGCGAACACGTTTTTGATGCATAACCCTCGGTGGATGCGGTAAAAAGGTCATCGAGCCCGCCCGGTGTGCATCCCCCGTCGCACCGGGCGGGCCTCTGTGTGAGAGCACTCCTCTCCCTCGGGATGAGCGCACTCCTCACCGCGCTCGCGCCGGATGTCACGGCAACCCCTATGGCCCCCATAAACCCCTGACTTACCGACCGGTAATCGGGCGGAACCGGGCATCCGGGGCCGAGAGTAAGCTCACATCCCTACCCTCTGCTGCGGCTTTAGCCAAGGCCATTAGCCTCCCTTCCATGACGGTCCTGCCCGACGGGCTTCCCCTAGCCGATGAATTCCCGGACGTGACGCGAGACGAGTGGCAACGCCTCGTGGAAGGCGTGCTGCGCAAAACCGGCGCGTCGGACGCCACGGGCGCAACAGCCGAAGAGGCCCTCGCGACCGAGGTCGAGGACGGCATCACGGTCCGCCCCCTCTACACGTCCCAGGACGCCCCCCAGGGCCCAGGACGCCCCGGCTACCCGGGCTTCGCCCCGTATCTGCGCGGCGCGCGGGCCGCGGGGTCCGCGGTCTCCGGCTGGGACGTACGCCAGCGGCACGCGCACCCGGACGCGGGCACCACGAACCGGGCCGTGCTCGCGGACCTGGAGAACGGCGCCGGGTCGGTGTGGCTGGCCGTCGGCGAGGGCGGGGTGGCCGTCGACGCGCTGCCCGAGGCCCTGGCCGGTGTCTACCTCGACCTCGCCCCCGTCGTCCTCGACGCGGGCCCCGACTTCGAGGCCGCGGCCCGCGCCCTGCTGCGGCTGTACGCCGACCGTCAGGTGCCGCCGCACGCGGCGCTCGGCAACCTGGGCGCCGACCCGCTGGGTCTGGTGGCCCGCACCGGCCGGGACGCGGACCTGCCCGCCCACCTGGCCGCAGCCGCCGACCTGGCGGTCGTCTGCTACCGCGACCACCAGGGCGTACGGGCCCTCACGGTGGACGCGCTGCCGTACCACGAGGCCGGTGGCGGGGTGGCCCAGGAGCTGGGCTGCTCGCTGGCGGCCGGGGTGGCGTATCTGCGCGCGCTGACCGGGGCCGGGATGACGGTCGAGGCGGCCTGCGCCGAGCTGGAGTTCCGCTACGCGGCCACCGCCGACCAGTTCACCACCATCGCCAAGCTGCGCGCCGCGAGGCGGCTGTGGGCGCGGGTGGCGGAGGCGTGCGGGGCGGCGACGGGCTCGGCGGAGTGCGCCCAGCGCCAGCACGCCGTCACCTCGCCGGTGATGATGACCCGGCGCGACCCCTGGGTGAACATGCTCCGCACCACCGTGGCGAGCCTGGCCGCCGGGGTCGGCGGCGCCGACGCGGTCACGGTGCTGCCGTTCGACAGCGCGATCGGCCTGCCGGACGACTTCGCCCGCCGTATCGCCCGCAACACCTCCACGATCCTGCTGGAGGAGTCGGGGCTGGCCCGGGTGATCGACCCGGCCGGTGGCTCCTGGTACGTCGAGTCGCTGACCGAGGAGATCTGCCGCGCCGCGTGGGCCTGGTTCCAGGAGATCGAGCGGGCCGGGGGACTGGCCGCCGCCCTCGCCTCCGGCCTGGTGCGCGACCGGCTGGCCGCCACCTGGGAGCGCCGCTCGCGCGACCTCGCCCGCCGCAAGGAGCCGATCACCGGTGTGAGCGAGTTCCCCCACCTGGCCGAGCCGCCGGTCCGGCGCGAGGCCGCGCCCGAGCGGTCCGGCGGCGGGCTGCCGCGGGTGCGCCGCGACGAGGCGTACGAGGCGCTGCGTGCCCGTTCCGACGCGCAGCTGGCCGACCGGGGCGCCCGGCCCCGGGTGTTCCTGGCCGCGCTGGGACCCGCGGCCGTGCACACCGCCCGCGCCTCCTTCGCCACCAACCTCTTCCAGGCGGGCGGCATCGAGGCCGTGCAGGAACCGGCCACGGTCGACGCCGGGTCGGTGGCCGGGGCGTTCGCCGCGAGCGGTGCCACGGTGGCGTGCCTGTGCTCCAGCGACACGGTGTACGCGGAGCAGGCGGTGGCCGTCGCCGAGCGGCTGAAGGCCGCCGGGGCGGCCCGGGTCCTGCTGGCCGGACGGCCTGGGACACTTCAAGACGAGTACGAGCGGGCCGGGGTGGACGGTTTCGTCTTCGCCGGCTGCGACGCGGTCGAGGTGCTGTCCTCGGCTCTGGACATCATGGGGGTGCGGTGATGGGCGGCAGTCCGGCGGAAGCGGGCGGGATCCCGGATTTCTCGGCCGTCGAGTTCGAGGGACCGGCCGACGAGGCGTCCTCCGGCGGCGGTGCCGGTTCCGCCGCCTGGGCCGCCGCGGTGCAGGACAGTGTCGGCAAGGGCGTCGAGGATCTGGTGTGGGACACCCCCGAGGGCATCGGCGTCAAGCCGCTGTACACCGCGGAGGACCTGGACGGGGTGGACTTCCTGGACACCTACCCGGGCGTGGCGCCGTATCTGCGCGGCCCGTACCCGACGATGTACGTCAACCAGCCGTGGACGATCCGGCAGTACGCGGGCTTCTCCACCGCGGAGGAGTCCAACGCGTTCTACCGCCGCAACCTGGCGGCCGGGCAGAAGGGCCTGTCGGTCGCCTTCGACCTGCCCACCCACCGCGGCTACGACAGCGACCACCCCCGGGTCACCGGTGACGTCGGCATGGCGGGCGTGGCCATCGACTCGATCTACGACATGCGGCAGCTCTTCGACGGCATCCCGCTGGACCGGATGTCGGTGTCGATGACGATGAACGGCGCGGTGCTGCCCATCCTCGCGCTCTACATCGTGGCCGCCGAGGAGCAGGGCGTACCGCCCGAGAAGCTGGCCGGGACCATTCAGAACGACATCCTCAAGGAGTTCATGGTCCGCAACACCTACATCTATCCGCCGCAGCCGTCGATGCGGATCATCTCCGACATCTTCGCCTTCACCTCGCAGCGGATGCCGCGCTACAACTCCATCTCCATCTCCGGCTACCACATCCAGGAGGCCGGGGCCACGGCCGACCTGGAGCTGGCGTACACCCTCGCGGACGGGGTGGAGTACCTGCGGGCCGGGCTCGACGCCGGGATGGACGTGGACGCGTTCGCGCCGCGGCTGTCGTTCTTCTGGGCGATCGGCATGAACTTCTTCATGGAGATCGCCAAGCTGCGGGCGGCCCGGCTGCTGTGGGCCAAGCTGGTCAAGCAGTTCGACCCGAAGAACCCCAAGTCGCTCAGCTTGCGCACCCATTCGCAGACCTCCGGGTGGTCGCTGACCGCGCAGGACGTCTACAACAACGTGACCCGTACGTGTGTCGAGGCCATGGCCGCCACCCAGGGGCACACCCAGTCGCTGCACACCAACGCCCTGGACGAGGCCCTCGCCCTGCCCACCGACTTCTCCGCCCGCATCGCCCGCAACACCCAGCTGCTGCTCCAGCAGGAGTCGGGCACCACCCGGGTGATCGACCCGTGGGGCGGCAGCGCCTACGTCGAGAAGCTCACCCACGACCTGGCGCGGCGGGCCTGGCAGCACATCGAGGAGGTCGAGGCGGCCGGGGGCATGGCCAAGGCCATCGACGCGGGCATTCCCAAGATGCGCGTCGAGGAGGCCGCGGCCCGCACCCAGGCGCGGATCGACTCCGGGCGCCAGCCGGTGATCGGCGTCAACAAGTACCGGGTCGACAGCGACGAGCAGATCGAGGTCCTCAAGGTCGACAACTCCTCGGTGCGCGCCCAGCAGATCGAGAAGCTGCGGCGGCTGCGCGCCGAGCGCGACGAGACCGCCTGCCAGGACGCGCTGCGCGCGCTCACCGCCGCCGCCGAGTCCGGCCCCGGCAGCGGTCTCGAGGGCAACCTGCTGGCGCTCGCCGTGGACGCCGCCCGTGCCATGGCCACCGTCGGGGAGATCTCCGACGCGCTGGAGAAGGTCTATGGCCGCCACTCCGGCCAGATCCGTACGATCTCCGGTGTGTATCGAGACGAGGCCGGACCGTCGTCCGGTGTGGACCGCACCCGTGCGCTGGTGGACAAGTTCGAGAGCGCCGAGGGCCGCCGCCCCCGCATCCTGGTCGCCAAGATGGGCCAGGACGGGCACGACCGCGGCCAGAAGGTGATCGCGACCGCCTTCGCCGACCTGGGCTTCGACGTCGACGTCGGCCCGCTGTTCCAGACGCCGGAGGAGGTCGCCCGGCAGGCGGTGGAGGCCGATGTGCACATCGTCGGCGTCTCGTCGCTGGCCGCCGGCCACCTCACGCTGGTGCCCGCGCTGCGCGAGCAGCTGGCCGAGGCGGGCCGGGAGGACATCACCGTCGTCGTCGGCGGCGTCATCCCGCCGCAGGACGTCCAGACCCTGCACGAGGCCGGTGCCGCGGCCGTCTTCCTGCCGGGCACGGTCATCCCGGACGCCGCCCACGACCTGGTGCGGAAGCTGGCCGCCGACCTCGGCCACGAGCTGTAATGCCGCGGACGATCGACATCGACGAGTACGCCAAGGGCGTGCTCGACGGCAAGCGTGCGTACATCGCCCGCGCCATCACCCTCGTCGAGTCCACCCGGGCCGACCACCGCGACCTCGCCCAGCGGCTGCTGATCGAGCTGCTGCCGCACACCGGCGGGGCGCGGCGGGTCGGCATCAGCGGGGTGCCCGGGGTGGGCAAGTCGACCTTCATCGACGCCCTGGGCACCATGCTCACCGGGCTCGGCCACCGGGTGGCGGTGCTCGCCGTCGACCCGTCCTCCAGCCGGACCGGCGGCTCCATCCTGGGCGACAAGACCCGGATGGAGCGGCTGGCCGTCGACAGAGACGCCTTCGTACGGCCCTCGCCGAGCGCCGGGACGCTCGGCGGGGTCGCCCGCGCCACCCGCGAGTCGATGGTGGTGATGGAGGCCGCGGGCTACGACGTGGTGCTCGTGGAGACCGTTGGCGTGGGCCAGTCCGAGACCGCCGTCGCGGGCATGGTCGACACCTTCCTGCTGCTCTCCCTGGCCCGCACCGGCGACCAGTTGCAGGGCATCAAGAAGGGCGTCCTGGAGCTGGCCGACGTCGTCACCATCAACAAGGCGGACGGCCCGCACGCCCGGGACGCCAAGTCCGCGGCCCGTGAACTGGCGGGCGCGCTGCGGCTGTTGCAGCCCCCGGACGCCCCGTGGAACCCGCCGGTGCTCACCTGCTCGGCGCGCGAGAACACCGGGCTCGACGTGGTGTGGGAGCGGCTGGAACAGCACCGCCGGGTGCTGGAGGCCACCGGCGCGCTGGAGGCCAAGCGCCGCGACCAGCAGGTCGGCTGGACCTGGTCCATGGTGCGCGACCAGCTGCTCGCCCGGCTGCACGCCCACCCCGAGGTGCGCCGCCTCGCGCCCGGCCTCGAACAGGAGGTCCGCGACGGCACGCTGACGGCGACGCTGGCCGCGGACCGGCTGCTGGAGGCGTTCCGTACGCCGACCGAGCCGTCCGACGGCTGAGTGCCGACCGTGGGATGGGCCGCCGAGGTAGGGCCGTTCTTCGCCCTGCGCACCGGCCCTGGTGAGCCGGGCGCGGAGGGGTACGCGCGCATCGGCGAGGCCTACCGGCTGACCGCCGAGGACACCGCCGCGCCCCTGCTGCGCGGCCGGGTGGAGGCCGTCGCCGCGAGCCTGGGCACCGAGGAGCCGAGGGTCGCGGCCTCCCTCGCCTTCCAGGGGCTCGCCGCCCGCGTCTGGTCGCTCGCGCTCGGCCCCGCGGCCCTCTCCGGCACGGTGTACGACCTCCGCCCCGACCAGCTGTGGTGGAACCCCGCGCGCACCGCCCCCGACGACCTGTGGTGGCCCGGCCCGCCGCGGGCGAAGGGCGAACCCGGCGGGCTCGCCGGACAGCTCGCCGAGTCCGCGTACGCGCATCTGACGCCGCTGCACCACGCCGTCGGCCGCGCGTACCGGGTCTCGGACCGGCTGCTGTGGGGCAACGCGGCCTCGGCGCTGGTGGGTTCGCTGCGGGTGCTGCACGACTGGTGCCGGGCGCGGGGCCGCTACGAGGCGGGGGAGCGGGCGTTGGCCGTGGCCCGTGCCCAGTTCGCGTACCCGCCGCTGCGCGACACGGGGGAGTTGACCACCGCACCGCTCGCCTTCCGGCGCCACACCTGCTGCCTGTACTACCGGGTGCCGGGCGGCGGCCTGTGCGGGGACTGCGTCCTGCGGCGATGACCCGCGTACCGCATGCGGTGACCGCGTACCGCGGCGCGCGGCGGCCGGATACGGTGTGCACATGCCGAAGAACGAGAACGTGTTCTCATCCTGGCGGGCGTGGCGCCGCCGTGCCACCTCCCGGCTGGTGCACCGCGGATGGCGCGCTATCCAGGGCGCGGGCGCGGTGACCGCCGAGCGGCCCGGCCCGTACCGCTTCGCCCGCATCGGCACCGGCACCCGGCTGGCGTTCCCCCAGGGCACCATCTTCGGCGAGGCGTGGATCGAACTCGGCGAGCACTGCGTGGTCGGCGAACAGGTCACCCTCACCGCGGGCATGATGCCCGGTGTGGACCTCGGCCCCGATCCGGTTCTGCGCCTCGGCAACGGCGTGGTCCTCGGCCGCGGCAGCCATGTCATCGCCTCCCGGTCCGTCGTGTTCGGCGACGACGTGTTCTGCGGCCCGTACATCTACGTGACCAGCGACAACCACTCGTACGACGACCCCCACCAGCCCATCGGCCGACAGTGGCCGCGCTCCGCCCCCGTCGAGATCGGCTCCGGAAGCTGGCTGGGCGCGGGCGCGATGATCCTGCCCGGGGCGCGGCTGGGCCGCAACGTCGTCGTCGCGGCCGGTGCGGTCGTGCGGGGCGAGGTGCCCGACCACGCCGTGGTCGCCGGGGCGCCCGCCCGCATCATCCGGCGGTGGGTCCCCGAGGACGGCTGGCAGCCGCCGCTGCGGACGCCCGCGCCCGAGCCGATACCGGCCGGGATGACGGCGGAGCAGCTGCTGGCGCTCGCTGAGGCGGAGCCGGAGGCGGGAGCGTCCTAGGGGGTGTCCGCAAAGTCCCGTCGGGCCCGCGACGCCTGGCACGCTCCCCCAGCTACCGCTGGGAGGTGCCCCCTCTCGCTGCGTTGTCGGGGTCCTTGCGATCGCACGCGCCCCCGGCTACCGCCGGGAGGTGCCCCCTGACGCCGCGGGCTGATCCAACGCGACTTTGCGGACACCCCCTAGCAGGTCAGTAGAGTTGCAGCCGCCCCCGAACCACCACGAGGAACACCTGTGAGCCCACCACCCACCCCCCTGACCGTCATCGGCATCGGCGCCGACGGATGGGACGGGCTCGCCCCGGCCGGTCGCGAGGCGCTCCGTACGGCCGAGGTCGTCATCGGCGGACCGCGCCAACTCGACCTGCTGCCACCGGACTGCGCCGCCGAGCGGGTGCCCTGGCCGTCGCCCCTGCGCCCCGCCGTCCCCGGGCTGCTCGCCGAACACACCGGGCGCCGGGTCTGCGTGCTGGCGAGCGGCGATCCGATGTTCTTCGGCATCGGCCGCACTCTCACCGAGCTGCTCGGCCCCGGCGCGCTGCGGGTGCTGCCGCATCCGTCGTCCGTCTCCTACGCCTGCGCACGGCTCGGCTGGGCGCAGGAGGCCACCGAGGTGATCAGCCTCGTCGGCCGCCCCCTCGCCACTCTGTCCCGCGCCCTCTACCCGGGCCGTCGGCTGCTCGTCCTCAGCGCAGGGGCCGGGACCCCGGCCGAGGTCGCCGGGCTGCTGCGGGACCGCGGCTTCGGCCCGACCCGGATGCGGGTCCTGGAACAGCTGGGCGGCGCACGGGAGCACACGGTCGAGGGCACCGCCGAGGCGTGGGCCCACCCGCCCGGCGACCCCCTCAACGTCATCGCGCTCGACTGCGCCCCGGCCGCGGACACCCGGCACCTGTCCGCCGTCCCCGGGCTGCCGGACGCCGCGTACGAACACGACGGCCAGCTGACCAAGCGCCACATCCGCGCCGCCACCCTCGCCGCCCTCGCCCCCGCCCCGGGCGAACTGCTGTGGGACGTCGGCGGCGGCTCCGGCTCCATCGGCGTGGAGTGGATGCGCGCACACCCCGCCTGCCGCGCGGTGTCCGTCGAACGCGATCCGGTGCGCGCCGACCGCATCACCCGCAACGCCACCGCCCTCGGCGTCCCCGCCCTGCGCGTCGTCACCGGTGCCGCCCCGGCCGCCCTGGACGGCCTGCCCACGCCCGACGCCGTCTTCGTCGGCGGCGGCGCCACCGCCCCCGGCCTGCTGGAGACCTGCTGGGACGCCCTCCCGCCGGGCGGCCGCCTCGTGGTCAACACCGTGACCCTCGAATCCGAAGCCCTGCTCACCACCTGGTACACCCGCCACGGCGGCGACCTGGTCCGCCTCGCCGTCTCCCACGCCGCCCCCGTGGGCGGCTTCACGGGATGGCGCCAGGCGATGCCGGTCACCCAGTGGTCCACCACCAAACGCGGAGAAACACGATGACGGTGTACTTCATCGGCGCGGGCCCCGGCGCCGCCGATCTCATCACCCTGCGCGGCGCGCGGACCCTCGGGCGCTGCCGGGTGTGCCTCTACGCGGGCAGCCTCGTCCCGCGCGAACTGCTGGCCGAATGCCCGCCGGACGCCCGGCTCGTCGACACCGCCGGGCTCGACCTCGACCAGATCACCGCCGAGTTCGCCGCCGCGCACGAGGCGGGGCACGACGTGGCCCGCCTCCACTCCGGCGATCCGTCGGTCTTCAGCGCCGTCGCCGAGCAGATGCGGCGCCTCGACGCGGCCGGGATCCCGTACGAGGTCGTCCCCGGCGTCCCCGCCTTCGCCGCCGCGGCCGCGGCGCTGGGCCGGGAGCTGACCGTGCCGACCGTCGGCCAGACCGTCATCCTCACCCGCATCGCCCAGCAGGCCACCCCCATGCCCGACGGCGAGGACCTGGCCACCCTCGGCCGCAGCCGCGCCCTGCTCGTCCTGCACCTCGCCGCCCGCTACGTGGACCGCGTGGTCGGTGAGCTCCTCCCGCACTACGGTCTCGACTGCCCGGCCGCCGTGGTCGCCATGGCCAGCCGCCCCGACGAACTGGTGCTGCGCGGCACCCTCGCGGACATCGCGGACCAGGTGAAGGCGGCCGGTGTGGTGCGCACGGCCGTCATCATGGTGGGCCGCAGCCTGGCCGCTGAGCAGTTCCGCGACAGCCACCTCTACTCCCCGGAGCGCGACCGCCCCCACCCGGCGTGCGACACGCCCGGCGCCTGAGCGCTCGCGCGGGCGCGTCAGACCTCCCGCGGCCCGCGGGAGGCGGCGCGGCCCACGATCGTGCCCGCGCGGTCTATGCAGATCACGTCGACCGCGACCGGGGCCCCGCGCAGGACGCCCAGGGCCGTGTCACGGGCCGCCGCCGCGACCAGGTCGCCGAGGGGGACGCCCCGGGCCGCGCACAGCTGCACCGTCTCCAGGCCGGTGTTGGCCGCCGCGACCGCCGCGGCCAGTTCCTCGTCCGCGCCGCCGCGGCGGGCCAGGTCGGCGAGGTAGGCCTTGTCGACCTGGGAGCGGGAGGAGTGCAGGTCGAGGTGGCCCGCGGCGAGCTTGGAGAGCTTGGCGAAGCCGCCCGCGACCGTCAGCCGGTCCACCGGGTGGCGGCGCAGGTACTTGAGCACGGCGCCCGCGAAGTCACCCATGTCCAGCAGGGCGTCCTCGGGCAGCCCGTGTTCGGCCACCGCCACCTTCTCGGACGTCGACCCCGTACATCCCGCCACGTGCCGCCGCCCCGCCGCCCGCGCCACGTCCACCCCGCGCCGGATGCTGTCGATCCAGGCCGAGCACGAGTACGGCACCACGATGCCGGTCGTCCCGAGGATGGACAGCCCGCCGAGGATGCCCAGCCGGGGGTTCCACGTGCTGCGGGCGATCTCCTCGCCGTGGTCCACCGCGATCTCGATCTCGACGTCACCGCTGCCGCCGTGGCGGGCCGCGACCTCGGCGACGTGGTCGCTCATCATCTGCCGCGGCACGGGGTTGATGGCCGGTTCGCCGACCGCGAGAGGCAGCCCGGGCCGGGTGACGGTGCCGACGCCGGGCCCCGCCCGGAACACCACGCCGCGGCCCCGCGGCAGGGCCCGTACGGTCGCCCGCACCAGCGCGCCGTGCGTCACATCGGGATCGTCCCCGGCGTCCTTCACGACCGCGGCCATCGCCCGGTCCGCCCCCAGCTCCTCGGCGGCCAGCGCGAACGCGGGCCGCTGGCCCTTCGGCAGCGCGATGGTCACGGGATCGGGGAACTCTCCGCTGAGCAGCGCGGTGTACGCGGCCGTCGTCGCGGCCGTCGCGCACGCCCCGGTGGTCCAGCCGGGCCGCAGCCCGGTGCGCTCCAGCTGCGCCCCGCGGCCCCCGCTCGCCCGGGTCTCCGGCTCAGCCACGGGCCACCCGCCGCGCATACGATGACGGGCGCACCGGCGACGAAAGGCATCCGATGAACAGCGCACCGGCGCGCCATGTGCTCATCCTGGGCGGCACCACCGAGGCCCGCCGACTCGCCGCGGAGCTGGACGCCGATCCCGCCCTGCGCGTCACCAGTTCCCTCGCGGGCCGGGTCGCCGAACCGCGACTGCCCGCCGGGCAGGTGCGGATCGGCGGATTCGGGGGCCCCGAGGGCATGGCCCGCTGGCTCCGCGAGCACCAGGTGGACGCGCTCATCGACGCCACCCATCCTTTCGCCGACACGATCAGTCACAACGCGGCCCGTGCGGCCGCCGCCGTCCATGTTCCCCTGCTCGCCCTGCGCCGCCCCGGGTGGGTGGCGGGCCCGGGCGACCGCTGGCACCCGGCGGCCTCGCTGGAGGAGGCCGCGCGGCTGCTGCCGCAGCTGGGGGAGCGGGTCTTCCTCACCACCGGCCGCATGGGGCTGGCCGCCTTCGCCCACCTCACCGCCCCGTGGTTCCTGATGCGCTCGGTCGACGCCCCGCAGCCACCGGTTCCGCCCCGCATGGAGGTGATCCTCGACCGCGGCCCGTTCACCCTCGAAGGCGAAACCGCCCTGCTGCGCGACCACCGCATCGACGTCCTGGTCACCAAGGACAGCGGCGCCGGGGCCACGGCCCCCAAACTGGCCGCGGCCCGCGACGCCGGGATCCCCGTGGTCGTCGTCCGGCGCCCGCCCGCCCCGGAGGGAGTCCCGGTGGCCCGGACCCCCGCCGAGGCCGTCGCCTGGCTCCGTACGGCCGCACGCGCCTGACTCCGGGGGACGTCACCCCTCGGGGTAGCGGCGCGGGGTCCAGACGATCTCGGTGCCGTCGCCGCGGCGGGCGGTGCGCGTCTGGGAGGAGCCGATCAGGAGGATCGTGCGCATGTCCACGTCGGCCGGGTCGAGGTCGGCCAGCCGGATGATGCGGACGCTCTCCTCGGGGCCGCCGATGTCGCGGCCCAGGACGACCGGGGTGTCCGGCGCGCGGTGCTCCAGGAGGAGTTCGCGCGCCTTGCCGACCTGCCAGACCCGGCTGCGGGAGCCCGGGTTGTAGAGGGCGAGGACCAGGTCGGCGGCGGCCGCGGCGCGCAGGCGCTCGGCGATGACCTCCCAGGGCTTGAGCCGGTCGGACAGGGACACCACGGCGTAGTCGTGGCCGAGCGGCGCGCCCGCACGGGCGGCCGCGGCGTGGGCCGCGGTCATGCCGGGCAGCACACGGACCGGGACGTCGCGGTACGGCTCCTCGGACGCGGCCTCCAGCACGGCGGTGGCCATGGCGAACACGCCGGGGTCGCCCGAGGAGACCACGGCGACACGCCGACCGCGCCGGGCGAGGTCGAGGGCGAATTCGGCGCGTTCGGCCTCGACCTTGTTGTCGGAGGGGTGGCGCCGCTGCCCGGGGCGTACGGGGACCCGGTCCAGATAGGTGGTGTAGCCGACAAGGTCCTCGGCGGCGGCCAGTTCACCGCGCGCCTCGGGGGTGAGCCACAGCGGACCGGCCGGGCCGAGGCCCACCACCACGACCTCGCCCGGGCGTCCGGACACGGAGGCGTCGGGGGCGCCCGGTGCGTCCGAGGCGCCCGGTGCGTCGATACGGCTCGGCAGCACCGCCACCGAGAAGTAGGGCACCGACGACGGGTCGACCTCGTCCAGCGCGCCGGTGCGCTCCGCGCTCATCGTGGCGCGCTCCACGTACCGCGCGTCGGCGAGCCGCCCCGAACGCTCCAGGGCGCGCCGTACGGCCGGGAAGGTGCGGCCGAGCTTCATGACCGCCGCCGCGTCGGTCGTCGCGAGGCGCGCGGTCAGCTCTTCCTCGGGCAGCGTGCCCGGGAGGACCGTCAGCACCTCCTCGCCCTCCACCAGCGGCGCGCCCAGCCGGGCGGCGGCCGCGCTCACCGAGGTGACACCGGGGATCACCTCGGTGGCGTAGCGGTCGGCGAGCCGCTTGTGCATGTGCATGTACGAGCCGTAGAAGAGCGGATCGCCCTCGGCCAGCACCGCGACCGTGCGCCCCGCGTCGAGGTGTGCGGCGAGCCGCGCCGCCGCCTCCGTGTAGAACTCCTCCATCGCGCCCCGGTAGCCGCCCGGATGGTCGGTGCCCTCCGTGGTGACCGGGTAGACCAGCCGCTCCTCGATGTGGTCGGGCCGTAGATGCCGCTCGGCGATGGAACGGGCGATGCTGCGGCCGTGCCGGGCGCTGTGGTAAGCGACCACGTCGGCCCCGGCGATGACCTCCACCGCCCGTACCGTCATCAGGGACGGATCGCCGGGGCCGAGGCCCACGCCGTACAGCCGGCCCTTCGCCGCGGGCGTCGCCTGTCGCTGCTGCTCGCTCACTCTTCCTCGCTCGCTATCGCGTTGATCGCGGCCGCGGCGATGGCACTGCCGCCGCGTCGGCCGCGCACCACCAGATGGTGGGGCGCCGCCGGATGCCCGGCCAGCGCCTCCTTGGACTCGGCGGCGCCGATGAACCCGACCGGTACGCCGATGACGGCGGCCGGGCGCGGCGCGCCCTGCTCGATCATCTCCAGCAGCCGGAACAGCGCCGTGGGCGCGTTGCCGACCGCCACGACCGACCCCTCCAGCCGGTCCCGCCACAGCTCCAGCGCGGCGGCGCTGCGCGTCGTGCCCATGCGCCGCGCCAACTCCGGTACGGCGGGGTCGGACAGCGTGCACACCACGTCGTTGTCGGCGGGCAGCCGCTTGCGGGTGACGCCGCTGGCGACCATCTGCGCGTCGCAGAGCACGGGCGCACCGGCGCGCAGCGCCTCCCGGGCCCGCGTCACCACCTCGGGCGTGTACGCGAGGTCCTTGACCAGGTCGACCATGCCGCACGCGTGGATCATCCGCACGACGACCTGGCTGACGTCGGCGGGGAGGCCGCCCAGGTCCGCCTCGGCGCGGATGGTGGCAAAGGAGGCGCGGTAGATGGCCGCCCCGTCCTTCTCGTAGTCGAACACTGTGTCCTCGATCATGTCGTTGATCATGCCGTTCCGCGGGCCGTCGCCACGGCGTCGGCCAATTGCTCTGCTGCCACGTCTGTCACGCCGTCGTCTGTCGCGCCGTCCGGCTCGCGCGTGTCGCGCACGGTGAGCCGGTAGTCCGTATCGGACGTGGCCAGCGCGTCCACCCAGCGGCCGCCGGGGTGCCCGCAGCGCCGCTCGCAGCCGGAGAAGTACACCGGTGGCGTGTCGCCGGAACCCTGCGGCGTGTCGGCGGAGCGGGGGGCGCCCGCCACCGCGCGCGCCGCGTGGGCGCGCACATCGGCCAGGGACTTGGCGCAGCCCGGCCGTCCCGTGCACGCGCCGACCCCGACCCACGGGGAGCCATGATCGGTCACCAGCCCCGCGTCGGCCGCCTCCCGCGCCGCGGCCGCCACGCCGTCCGCGGTGAACCCCGGGAGCACCACGCCGCGCCAGGGTGTCACACGCAGCTCACCCGACCCGCCCCGGGAGGCGAGCCCGGCGAGCAGCCGCCACTGCGCCGCGCCGACCCGGCCCAGGGGAACGAGGACCGACACGGCGTGGCGCCCGTCCGGCCCGGACACGACGCCCGGCGCGGGCGGCGCGCCGGGCGCCAAGTCCCGGCCGGTCCGTCCGATACGTACGGCTTCGACGCCCGCGTCCGCGAGCCGCGCCGCCAAGCCGTCGGCGGTCACGGCGTGTTGCGCGGGCAGTTCGCGCACCCGCCACGCCCGCGTGCCGCTCGCCCGGACCCGGGCCAGGAACTCCGCGGCGGCCAGCGCGGCGGCACGCGGCGCGTCCCGCCCCCGCACCTCCAGCGCAGTCCCGTCGGCCTCGGCCCCGGGCCCCACCCGCAGCACCGCTCCGCCGTCCCGCGTTGCGATCAATGTCACATCCGCGCCGAGTGCGGCGACATCGCCCCGGCCGTCGTCCATCGCGAACAGGAAACGACCCGACAAGCCGGACAACTCTTCCCATGTCCCGGCGCACAGAGCGGCGTCCAACTCCCGTGCCCACGCGGTGACATCGCCGTATCCGGCGCCGTCGAGGCCGCCCAGCGGGGACGCCACGATGTTGCGCACCCGGTCGAACCGGTCGGAGGGGAGCAGCCCGGCGGCCCGCAGCGCCGCCGCCAGCTCGCCGCCGCACGCCGCGTCCAGGCCGCGGACCTGGAGATTGCCCCGTGAGGTGAGGTCCAGCCGACCGTCCCCCAGCTCCTCGCTCGCCCCTGCCAGCGCCCGCGCCTGACCGGCCGTCAGCAGGCCGCCCGGTATCCGGACGCGGGCCAGGGAACCGTCGTCCGCCGGGTGCAGCCGCAGTGCGCCGGGGCAGGCGTCATCGCGTCCGCGCGCCCTCGGCGAGGGCGCTTCATCCGCAGGTGGGATGGTTGTCGGGGGGAGGGACATGGCGGCGAGCATACCGACGTCCGGTCGGCCCGCACTGTCCCGTGCCAGGTCAGCAACGCCTACTATGCTCTGCGGCGGGCCGTCTGGCCCGCCGGACGCTCAAGACGGCGTTCAAGACGCACAAGACGGCGTCAAGGGGAGGAAACCGGTGCGAATCCGGTGCGGTCCCGCCACTGTGAGCACGGCAGCCCGCCGTGCGAGCCAGGAACTCCCGCCGTCTTCCAACCCGCCCGGGGCGCGGACCCCGAGGAAGGCGCTGAGCCATGATCCTGCTGCTGTCGACGTCCGACACCGACCTGCTCAGTGCCCGTGCGGCCACGGGCCCGGTGCCGTACCGCCTCGCCAACCCGGCGCGGCTCGCGCTCGACGATCTGCCCGGGCTCCTCGACGGTGTCGACCTCGTCGTCGTGCGGCTGCTCGGTGGCATCCGCGCCTGGGAGGACGGCCTCGAAACCCTGCTCGCGGGCGACCTGCCCGTCGTCGTCCTGACCGGTGAACAGGCCCCTGACGCCCAGCTCATGGAGGCGTCCACGGTCCCCGTGGGGATCGCCGCCGAGGCGCACGCCTACCTCGCGCACGGCGGGCCCGCCAACCTGGGCCAGCTGGCCCGGTTCCTGTCCGACACCGTGCTGCTCACCGGCCACGGCTTCGAACCGCCCGCCACCGCCCCCACCTGGGGGCCGCTGGAGCGCACCGCGCGCGAGGACGTCACCGGCCCGACGATCGCCGTGCTCTACTACCGCGCCCACCACATGAGCGGCAACACCGCCTTCGTGGAGGCGCTGTGCCAGGCCGTCGAGGACGCCGGGGCCCGCCCGCTGCCGCTGTTCGTCGCCTCTCTCCGGTCTCCCGAGGCCGAGCTGATCGAGGCGCTCGGCGCGGCCGACGCCGTCGTCACCACCGTGCTCGCCGCGGGCGGCACCCGCCCCGCCGAGGCGTCGGCGGGCGGCGACGACGAGGCGTGGGACGCGGGCGCGCTCGCCGCGCTCGACGTCCCCGTGCTCCAGGCGCTGTGCCTGACCTCGCCACGCAGCGCGTGGGAGGAGAACGACGAGGGTCTGTCGCCGCTGGACGCCGCGACCCAGGTCGCCGTCCCGGAGTTCGACGGACGGCTGATCACCGTGCCGTTCTCCTTCAAGGAGGTCGACGAGGACGGCCTGCCGGTCTACGCCCCCGACCCCGAGCGCGCCGCGCGTGTCGCCGGAATCGCGGTACGACACGCCCGGCTCCGGCACATACCGGCGGCCGACAAGCGCCTCGCGCTCGTCCTGTCCGCCTACCCCACCAAGCACTCCCGGATCGGCAACGCGGTCGGCCTCGACACCCCCGCCAGCGCCGTCGCCCTGCTGCGCCGACTGCGCGCCGAAGGGTACGACTTCGGCCCCGAGGAGGGCGAGGGCGCGCTTCCGGGCCTGGCCTCCGGCGTCGGCGACGATCTGATCTACGCCCTCATCGAGGCGGGCGGCCACGACCAGGACTGGCTCACCGAGGAGCAGCTGGCCAAGAACCCGGTCCGCATCCCCGCCGCCGACTACCGCCGCTGGTACGCCACGCTGCCGCAGGAGCTGCGCGACGCGGTCGAGGAGCACTGGGGCCCGCCGCCCGGCGAGATGTTCGTGGACACCAGCCGCGACCCCGACGGCGAGATCGTCCTCGCCGCGCTGCGCCACGGCAACCTCCTGGTCGTCATCCAGCCGCCGCGCGGCTTCGGTGAGAACCCCATCGCCATCTACCACGACCCCGACCTGCCGCCCTCGCACCACTACCTGGCCGCTTACCGCTGGATGGCGACCCCCGAGGCCGACGGCGGCTTCGGCGCCGACGCCATGGTGCACCTGGGCAAGCACGGCAACCTGGAGTGGCTGCCCGGCAAGAACGCGGGCCTGTCCGCCGCCTGCGGACCCGACGCCGCGCTCGGCGACCTGCCGCTGATCTACCCCTTCCTGGTCAACGACCCCGGCGAGGGCACCCAGGCCAAGCGGCGCGTCCACGCCACCCTGGTCGACCACCTCGTACCGCCGATGGCCCGCGCCGACTCCTACGGCGACATCGCCCGGCTGGAACAGCTGCTGGACGAGTACGCCGCCATCTCCGCGATGGACCCGGCGAAGCTCCCCGCCATCCGCGCCCAGATCTGGACCCTGATCCAGGCCGCCCGGCTCGACCACGACCTGGGTCTTGAGGAGCGGCCCGACGACGAGGGCTTCGACGACTTCCTGCTGCACGTCGACGGCTGGCTGTGCGAGGTCAAGGACGCCCAGATCCGCGACGGTCTGCACATCCTCGGCGGCGCGCCCACCGGACCCGAGCGCGTCAACCTCGTCCTCGCCATCCTGCGGGCCCGCCAGATCTGGGGCGGTACTTCGGCGCTCCCCGGGCTGCGCGAGGCGCTGGGCCTGGACGAGTCGGCCGCCACCCGCACCGGCGCGGACGAGGCCGAGGAGCGCGCCCGCGCCCTCGTCCAGGCGATGGAGGACGCCGACTGGGCCCCGGAGGCCGCCGAGAAGGCCGCCCTGGAGCTGCCCGAGGCCCAGCGCCCCGGCGTCACCGCGATCCTGGAGTTCGCCGCCCGCGAGGTCGTGCCGCGCCTGGCCGCCACGACCGACGAGATCGACCACACCGTCCACGCCCTGAGCGGCGGCTTCGTGCCCGCAGGGCCGTCCGGCTCGCCGCTGCGGGGCCTGGTCAACGTCCTGCCGACCGGCCGCAACTTCTACTCCGTCGACCCCAAGGCCGTGCCCAGCCGCCTGGCCTGGGAGACCGGCCAGGCGCTCGCCGACTCGCTGCTGGAGCGCTACCGCGCCGACAACGACGGCCAGTACCCGCGGTCGGTCGGCCTGTCGCTGTGGGGGACGAGCGCCATGCGCACCTCCGGCGACGACGTGGCCGAGGCGCTGGCGCTGATGGGCATCCGCCCGGTGTGGGACGACGCCTCGCGGCGCGTGACGGGACTCGAACCCGTACCCGCCGACCAGTTGGGCCGCCCGCGCGTCGATGTCACGCTGCGCATCAGCGGCTTCTTCCGCGACGCCTTCCCGCACGTCGTCGGGCTGCTGGACGACGCCGTACGGCTCGCCGCGTCCCTGGACGAGGCCGACGACGTCAACTACGTGCGCGCCCACACCCGCGCCGACCTCGCCGAGCACGGCGACGAGCGCCGCGCCACCACCCGCATCTTCGGCTCCCGGCCGGGGACGTACGGCGCGGGGCTGCTCCAGCTCATCGACAGCCGCGACTGGCGCACCGACGCCGACCTCGCCGAGGTCTACACGGTGTGGGGCGGCTACGCCTACGGCCGCGGACTGGAGGGCCGCCCGGCGCGCGAGGAGATGGAGAGCGCGTACCGCAGGATCGCGGTCGCCGCGAAGAACACCGACACGCGCGAGCACGACATCGCCGACTCGGACGACTACTTCCAGTACCACGGCGGCATGGTCGCCACCGTGCGCGCCCTGAAGGGCACCGCCCCGGCCGCGTACATCGGCGACTCCACCCGCCCCGAGACGGTGCGCACCCGCACCCTGCACGAGGAGACCTCGCGGGTCTTCCGGGCCCGGGTGGTCAACCCGCGCTGGATCGAGGCGATGCGCCGGCACGGCTACAAGGGCGCGTTCGAGCTGGCCGCCACCGTCGACTACCTCTTCGGCTACGACGCCACCACGGGCGTGGTCGCCGACTGGATGTACGACAAGCTCGCCCAGACCTATCTGCTCGACCCGGAGAACCGCGCGTTCCTGGAGGAGGCCAACCCCTGGGCGCTGCACGGCATGGCCGAGCGGCTGCTGGAGGCCGAGAGCCGCGGTCTGTGGGAGCAGCCGGACCCGGAGGTGCTGGAGCGGGTCCGGGAGCTGTTCCTGGAGACCGAGGGCGGCCTGGAGGGCGGGGACGACTGAGGTCCCCCAGGAAGCAGGACGGGCGGGGGCTCAGCCGGAGGACGGCCGGGCCGCCGCCCGGATCCGGTCCGGCCAGGGGGGACAGTTGACCAGTTCGGTCCACTCGCGGTCGTAAGCCCCGGGCACCGCCCGCCCCGCGGACGACCAGCGCTCGACCAGCGCCGCGTAGATCGGTACGCAGCTCGACTGGTGAAGCGTCTGGTGAACCGTTCCGCCTTCGGTGCTCCGGTCCAGCGCTCTGCTCGGCTGCGAGAGAGAACGGCGTCGCATCGTCGTCGTCATGTTCGGCCAACGCGCCGCGCCCCGCGGGGTCACCTCCTTCGCGCGTACCTCACCCGCACCGGCGTGGCCTCGTACGCACCAGCGACCCATGATCGTCCGCCCGGGTGACGTCCGCTCAGGAGCCCGGTGCCCTGTGCGTATTCCGGGCGTGACGCTCCGCCGCGACAATGAAAAGCGTTGCCGAATTCATAAGGCAATGCCACCTGATAACCGTGTCCATTGCAGTCTTTGGAGAATTCTCCGAAGTGCTGTTCAATTGCCGTTGCCCATAAAGCGAGCCGAGGAGGAGCGGGTGGGAGCCCATACGCACGGACACGGCGAGGGCCATGGCGGGCACACGCACGGTGTGGCGGAGAACGCCGACCGCCGGTGGCTGTCCATCGCGCTCGCGCTGATCACCGGCTTTATGCTGGTGGAGGTCGTGATCGGGGTGATTGCGCGTTCGGTGGCGCTGCTTTCCGACGCGGCCCATATGCTCACCGACGCCGCCTCGATCGTCCTCGCGCTCATGGCGATCCGGCTTTCGGCCCGGCCCGCCCGCGGTGGCTATACGTATGGGCTCAAGCGGTCGGAAATCCTTTCCGCGCAGGCCAATGGGCTTTCTCTGCTGCTGCTCGGCGCATACCTCGGCTATGAGGCGGTGGAGCGGCTGATCGATCCGCCCGAGGTGACCGGTGGTCTGGTGCTGATCGTCGCGCTCGCCGGGGTCGTGGTGAACATCGTGGCGGCGTGGTGCATGTCGAAGGCGAACCGCTCCTCGCTGAATATCGAAGGTGCCTTCCAGCATGTGCTGAACGACCTCTACGCCTTCATCGCCACCGCGATCGCCGGACTGGTCGTGGTGACCACCGGCTACGCCCGGGCCGACGCGATCGCCGGTCTCATCGTGGTCGTCCTCATGATCAAGGCGGGCGTGGAACTGCTGCGGGCCTCCGGGCGCGTGCTGCTGGAGGCGGCTCCCGCCGGGGTCGAGCCCGACGAGATCGGGGGCCTGCTCGCCGCCCACGCCGAGGTGGCCGAGGTGCACGATCTGCACGTCTGGCAGATCACCTCGGGCGAGGTCTCGCTGTCCGCTCATGTCCTGGTCGCGGCGGAGGGCGACTGCCACGCGGTCCGGGAGGGGCTGGAGGAGGTGCTGCGCGAGGAGTACGGCATCACCCACACCACGCTCCAGGTGGACCACCTCGACAACCCGGCCCCGCGGCCCCGGGTGGACGGGGACGAGCACCGCCGCGCGGACGAACCGCTGGTCGAGCACTGTCTGACCGCCCACGGCCCGGTCCACCGCGCGGGGGCGCACGACCACTGACCAAGGCCGTGCGCGCAGGGCCCGGGGGCGTCGTCCGCCCCCGGGCCCCGTGGCGTCACCGCCGTGGGCGGAACGTCAGCCGGCGCTGCCGGTGACGGACGCGGCCGCCGCCGAGACGGTCAGCTCCCGCTCCCGCTCGGCCTGCCGTGCGGCCTCGCGGGCGGCGAAGGGGCACTGCCAGTCGGCCGGCTTGGGACGGCCTGAGTACCGGCGGGTCTCGGGCAGCTCCTCGTACTCGTACAGATTGGGGTTGATGTCCCCCTGGAGCTGGATGTCCTGCTTGCGGATCTTTTCCGCGAGCCGGTCCCACATCCCGGCGTCCTTGATCCGGTCGAACTGTTCGTGGGAGTTGAAGGCCAGCATCGGGAAGGGCGGCCTGCGGCCGAACCGGCGGTGGGTCTCGTGCAGGCCGATCACGAAGAAGGGATGGCCGGCCACGCTGAACGCGAACTCCGGGGACTGCGGATCGGACGAATAGCCCTCCGCCCAATGATGGAAATCCGCGTCCTGTTCGTGCAGCAGTTGCAACTGTTGCCAGAGGAGCTCTTCGAAGCGCAGCTCATCGACCCCGCGCGGTTGCTCGAACGTCGCGATGAAACTGGTGAACGTCCGAGCGCTCCAGTCCGCCGAACTCACGAACTCCGCGAGATCGAGCGCCAGCAGCCGGGCGGAATCCTCGCCCCCCAGCAGGTCATAGTGGCGGTGAGTAATGCCTCCCCGGCGCCAGGCGGAACGCCCCGCCAGGCACGCGAACCGTTCGCCGAGGATGAACTCCTCGACGTCACCACGCGCATCCACCGTCATGGCCAGCCTTTCTTCCACCTACGTGCCTCCTCGCAGCAGGTCATCTCCTTCACGCATCCGAAAGCACCCACCCCTCACCGGCGGTACCCGGAAGGACCGAGTCCGCTGGAGGACGGGGAAGGTCACTTGGTGATTGTGACGGGCCGAGGCCGATCAACGAAATTCGTGGCGAGCTTCGTACCGAAGAAATCGCCCATGGTGGGATGTTCGTGGCGAACGGTCGCCGAATAACGGTCGTTTCAGGCGGCGGCCGGGGCGGCCTGCGGCTTGAACACGACGGTCAGGAGCGACTTCGCGAGCTGTGCGAGCAGCGCTTCCAGAGCCATACGGGCCAGCTTGGCCAGGACGGTCGTCAGGATGTCGGCCATGGGTTACCTCGCTGGGTGGAACAGATCGTTACGGAGGCGGATACCGGAAGCACGTCATCCGCTTCCATTCCCCCAGCCTGGCCCGAGTGGGGAAGCAGACTGCACACACAAGGTGAAAACAGGGTGAACGGTGACAAGCTCCCGGTGAGACCCTGCCCCTGCCGGACCGCGCAGGGGACCCGCCGCGAGACCAGCAGCCGCGGTGCGGCGGCGGCACCCAGGGTGGCACCGGCCGAGCACATGCCCACCGCCGTCCAGGCCACCGGCCCCAGCGGCGTACAGCCGAAGAAGTGGCTGACCACCGGCGTCTCGATGACCGCGAACAGGGCGGCCGCCGACGCCACCCCCGTGACCAGCACCAGCGGGCTGTGGCAGTCGGTGATGAACGCCTGGCCCAGCTGGGTGCCGACCAGCGCCGCGAGCCCCATGGTTCTCGCCCGCCGGGCCCGGCCCGTCATCCGCCCGCAGCCCCACGCCGCCGCGGCGCCCAGCGCGGTGGCGGTGCCGCGCACTGCCAGGATCCGGCCCAGGTCGGAGCCGAGCAGCGCGGGGGAGGGGCCGCCCGCCAGCGGATCCTCCCCGGCCGGGCCCTCTCCCGCGGTGTCCTCCCGGGCCCGGGCGAGGGCGACGGCGAGCGCGGGCAGCATGTCGGTGAGCAGGTTGACCAGCAGCAGCTGACGGGTGCCGAGCGGCGCCCGGCGCCCGGGTGAGCCCGCGCACCTCCACATGCGCCCGGCCCTCCCTCGCCCACACCCTGCGGCGGGTGCGTCGCTCACCGGCGTCCAGCAGGACGTCGGCGGCGTCCGCCAGGCGCGGCCGCAGGCCGCTGACGCCGCGGACCGGCAGGGTGAGGAGATCGGACAGCATCGCAAATGGCCGCACTGGCCGCGCTCCCTCGGTCGCCGAGAACACCGAACAGCACTATGTGTGCCTGATTCCCCGAAAACTAGGCAAAAGGGGCGGCCGGATGGACGAAGGGCGTCACGGGCCCGGCGGGTCCACCTGCTCCAGCCGGACCGGCGGCAGGAACTCGCCGATCAGGGTGCGATGCCACCACCCGCCCCCGGCGCGCCGCTCCCGCCGGGTGGTGAAGCGGTAGAGGTACAGCCGGGCCCGGATGTGGGTGGGCGGCTCGTCCGGGAAGGGGGAGGCGCGCAGGAGCTTCAGCGTGGCCCGGTCGTTCACCAGCAGCTTGCCGACGAGCGGGGTGAACCACGACCCGGCGTACGCCGCGGAGATCCCGGCGAACCACATCATCCAGTCCAGCCGCAGGTGGTACGGCGCGAACTGCCGCGGCATCCTGCGCACATCGCCCGGCTTGCCCCGGAACTCGTACTCCTTCCACACGGTGTCCGGGGTGAGCACGGCCGCGGCGGTGCCCTCGATCACCACCTCCTGCCGGCTGCGGTTGACGCTGCCGAACGCCCCGTAGGTGTTGACCAGGTGGAGCGGGTTGAAGGAGTAGTTCATCAGCTGGCGGCCCGAGAGCAGATTGCGGGCGGGCCAGTAGCTGAGCACCACGACGAAGACGAACGCCGCCGCCACCAGCACCTCGTACCAGACCGGGGGAGCGGCGAGCGGGGGCGGCGTCGGCAGCGGCAGCACCTCGGCGGCCATCCGCCCGTCGACGGCGGAGAGGGCCAGCAGGATCGTCGCCCAGTTCAGCCAGGAGAAGTTGCCGGAGGCCACCAGCCACAGCTGGGTGACCACGATGATGCCCGCGGCCACGCTCGCCGCGGGCTGCGGGGTGAACAGGACCAGCGGCACGACCAGCTGGGCCACGTGGTTGGCCGCCGTCTCGACCCGGTGCAGTGGCTTCGGCAGATGGTGGAAGTACCAGCTCAGCGGGCCCGGCATCGGCTGGGTCTCATGGTGGTAGTACAGGCAGGTCAGATCGCGCCAGCAGCGGTCCCCGCGGAGCTTGATGAGCCCGGCGCCGAACTCCAGCCGGAACAGCAGCCAGCGCAGCAGCCACAGGATCAGGACGGGCGGCGCGGTCCGCTCGTTCCCCAGGAACACGGCCAGGAACCCGGCCTCCAGCAGCAGCGACTCCCAGCCGAACCCGTACCACACCTGCCCCACGTTGACGATCGACAGATACAGCAGCCACAGCACCAGCCACGCCGCCATCGCGGCCCACAGCGGTACGTCGTCGGCGGCCCCCGCCAGCACGGCGGCGGCCAGCGCGGCGCCGAGCCAGGCCAGGGCGGTGAAGAAGCGGTCGGAGTAGTGCAGATGGAAGAGGCTGGGCGAGCGGCGGAACGGCACCCGGGCGAGGAACCGGGGCACCGGGGTGAGCCCCCGTTCGCCGATCAGGGCCCGGCCCTGGGTGGCCGCCGTCAGGAAGGCGAGGAGGTAGATGGCGGCCAGCCCCCGTTGGAAGACCAGCCGGCTCAGCCAGTAGCCGGATGACGTGAACCACTCCATAAGGGCTGCTCCCTGGGCCTGTTGCCGCCGCGGCCTGCGGCTATCCGTACCACCTCCGGCGAGTGCCCGCAGCGCGGCGCGGCATTCGGGGCCCGGAACGAGCTGGACAGCGAGCGGGCGGAGAGATGGGGCGCCCAGCCCAGTTCGCGGGCGGCCGCGAAGATGCGGTTCCGGGTGGCGGGGGAGACCCCGGGCCGGTCGTTGAAGGCGAGGGAGACCGCGCCCTTGGAGACCCCGGCGCGCGCGGCCACGTCCCGTATGGTGACGCGCCGTCCCCGTTCCGCCCCGACCTCGCCGTCCATAACCGCTCCCCCGTGTCCGGCCCGTGTGAACCGCCACACGATATCGCGGTGGTGAACCGGTCCAGCGGGCCGCAGCGGCGTTCAGCGAGCGGACTGCGGTGGGCTCACGGGGAGGCCGGGGTCGTCGACGACATCGCCGAAACCGCCGGCATCGATGACATCGCCGACACCGCCGTTCAGGAGACCGAGCCGCTGGAGCGTCCGGCGCAGCGCGGCCAGATCGAGCAGCCCCGGTGGCACCGGCAGCCGGTGCCACGGCACATAGCGGTCCACCAGGCCGAACGCCAGCCGTGCCCCGGCCCGCACCGGCAGCCCGAGGACCGTGTCGCGCGGCGGCGGCGCGGTGCTGGAGCACAGCCCGAGACGCTGCGCGGCGGCCGCCTCGTACGCCGCCTTGCGGGCCCGGTTGAGGTTGCCCAGCGGCCGGAACTCCGCCGTGGTGTGCCACGGGTTGAACGCGAGCTGCTCGACCCGGCGGGCCGCCGACCGGGCCGCGGCGGTGTCGAGATCCTGGCGGGGTACGGTCAGCAGCGCCACCGGAACGACCGGGGCGTCGCTCTCCCGCCACTCCACCGAGCCGTCCTCGACCGGGGTGCGGCGCTCGTCCGCGTACCGCTGCACACACAGCTCGAAGCACACATCGCCGGTGGCCAGCCGCATCGTCAGCTCATGGCGGAGGTAGTCCGGGTCGGAGCTGTCGGGGAGCGGTGCCGGGGTGCCGCCGGGGGCCGGGCGCAGCTGGTAGCGCACGGGCCCGGCCGCGCCCCACAGGATCGCGCCCCGGCTCCAGAACGTCTCGCGGGCCAGCGAGCCGACGGCGTAACGGGTGGCGGTGTGCACATTGCGGCGCATCCGGTCGGCGGCGCCCCAGCCGACGGCCAGCGGCAGCCTGACGAAGAGCCCGAACGCCCGCTCGACGGTGGTGTCCGCACCCGCCGTGGCCTTTGCGAAGGCCACGAACTCGCGTGCGTCGGCGGCGTGGGACACCGGAAAGCTGGTGGCCAGCAGATCGTGGCTCTCCCCGGGGGCGACCTGGACCCGCACCGCCATCCCGCGCAGATCGGGGGTGGCGTCGTGGCGCGCGGTGCCGCTCTCGTTGGACAGCCGCACCACGGCCGGGTACGTGGCGCCCGGCCGGGCGTACCCCACGCACAGCTCGGGCGGAAGGCTGTCGTGGAAGCGCAGCCGCGCGTTCTCCACGCCGAGCGCCGCCTTCGCGTGGAACGTGCGCAGCAGCTGCGCGGCCCCCGACGCCTGCTGATGCGCCCGCTGGACGCTCATCAGCTCGCGCGCCAGTTTCTCGAAGAGCAGCCGTTCGGCCTCGGGGCTGCCCCCTTCGTACGCCTCATGAGCCTCGTACGGCTCGTACTGCGGTACGGACCGCTCACGCTGTCCGGTGTCGGGCATGGGGACTCTCCGTGCGGGGGCGACGAGACGTATGGGGGCAAACGAAACATCGAGCATGTAGAGGGACAAGAGAGACAGTAGGGGAGGGGGACGCACCCCGCAGCCCGGAGTGGTACGGGGGTGGGGCGCGGGCGGCCGGGCGCGTACCCGCCGGTGCTGCGGCACACTGGTGGCATGCCGGAGCTGCCCGAGGTGGAGGCCCTCGCCGGAATCCTGGCCGACCGCGCCGTGGGCCGGGAGATCGCCCGCGTCCTGCCCGTCGCCGTGAGTGTGCTGAAGACGTACGACCCGCCGCTGACCGCCCTCGAAGGCCGCACCGTCACCGCGGCCGGCCGCCACGGCAAGTTCCTCGACCTGGCCACCGACGGCCCCCACCTGGTGATCCACCTCGCCCGAGCGGGCTGGCTGCGCTGGAAGGACGGACTGCCCGAGGCCCCGCCGCGACCCGGCCGGGGCCCGCTGGCGCTCCGGCTGCTGCTTGCCGGACCGGAGCGCTCCGGCTTCGACCTCACCGAGGCGGGCTCCCGCAAGGGGCTCGCCGTGTACTGCGTGCGCGACCCCGGCGAGGTGCCGGGCATCGCCCGCCTCGGCCCCGACCCGCTCGACGACGCCTTCACCCGGGAGGCGTTCGCCGGGCTGCTGCGCGGCGTACGCCACCGGATCAAGGGGGTGCTCCGCGACCAGAGCGTCATCGCCGGGATCGGGAACGCCTACTCCGACGAGATCCTGCACGCCGCCCGGATGTCGCCCTACCGGCTCGCCTCGGACCTCACCGAGGAGGAGATCGCCGTCCTGTACGAGGTGATGGGCGCCACCCTGCGCGACGCGGTCGAACGCTCCCGGGGGCTGGCGGCCGGGGACCTCAAGGCGGAGAAGCGCAGCGGGATGCGGGTGCACGGCCGCACCGGCGAGCCCTGCCCGGTGTGCGGCGACACCGTCCGCGAGGTGTCCTTCAAGGACTCCGCGCTCCAGTACTGCCCCACCTGCCAGACGGGTGGCAAACCGCTCGCCGACCGCCGGATGTCCCGGCTGCTCAAGTAGGCCCGCCGCATCGGCCCGCCGCACATAACACCGCCGTACCGGCCTGCGCGAACCGGCCCCGGGACCCGCGCCCGGGCCCTATGGTGCTGTCACCTTTTACCGACCCTCTGTCACGGAGCACCATGACCAAGGCCCTGATCATCGGTGGCGGCATCGCCGGTACGGTCACCGCGATGGCCCTGCACAAGGCGGGCATCGACGCGGTCGTCTACGAGGCGTACCCCCCGGACGCCACCGACACGGGCGGTGCGTTCCTCCTCGTCGCGAACAACGGCCTGGAGGCACTGCGCACCATCGACGCCCATGGACCGGTCCTGGAACGCGCCTTCCCGGCCAGCCGCGTCGAGTTCATCAGCAACACCGGCAAACGGCTCGGCGACAAGCCGATGGCCGGGGCCCAGGACGGCGGCCTCGGGGCGGTCACGATCCGACGCGCCACCCTGGCCCGGGTGCTGCGCGAGGAGGCGGTGCGCCGCGGCGTGCGCATCGAGTACGGCAAGCGGCTGCTGGCCGCCCAGACCGGCCCGGACGGCCGCGTCGTCGGGTCCTTCGCGGACGGCGGCCGGGCCGTGGGCGACGTCCTCATCGGCGCCGACGGCATCCACTCCCTCATCCGCCGGACCATCGACGCGGGCGCGCCCCGGCCCCGCTACACCGGACAGCACACGGTGTGCGGTTACACCCGCGACGCCGCCGCCCCGCCCGCCCCGGACACCTACACGATGGTCTTCGGCAAGCAGGCGTTCTTCGGCGCCACCGCCGCGCCCGACGGCGAGGTGTGGTGGTTCAGCAACGCCCCGGCCGCCGAACTGTCCAAGGCGGAGCTGGCCGCCGTCACCCCCGGGCAGTGGCGGGAGCGGCTGACGGAACTGTTCGCCGAGGACCACACCCCGGCCGCCGACATCGTCCGCGCCACCGGCGAGAACATCGTCGCCACCGCCGCCTACGACCTCCTCTCCACCCCCGTCTGGTCCGAGGAGGGCATGGTCATCGTGGGGGACGCCGCCCACGCGTGCGCGCCCAACGCCGCCCAGGGCGCCTCGATGGCCATCGAGGACGGGGTGGTGCTCGCCAAGTGCCTGCGCGATCTGCCCGGCCCGCGGTCGGCGCTCGCCGCGTACGAGGGGCTGCGCCGGGAACGGGTCGAGAAGGTGGCCGCGAACAGCGCGGGCCTGGCCCGCCGCAACGCCCCCGGGCCGGTCAAGCGGGCCCTGCGGGACGCCACGATGGCCCGCAGACTCGACCGGGCGGGCACCACGGGCGGCGAGGACTGGCTGACCGGCTACCGCATCGACTGGGACGAGCCGGTCAGCGCGTAGCAAGCGGGGGCATTCTCCGTCGGGCCGAGGTCGACCGCCACTCCAGGTTTGGTCCCGGCCTGTACGGGCACTTGGAGCGCTCTGCCCTCGTCGCGCCCGGGAGTCCGTGTGAGCCCAGTACGCATCGTGATCGTAGGGGCCGGTTTCGCCGGCTACCAGGCCGCCCGTACGCTGTCGCGCTCGCTGCGGCGGGCGGCGGAGATCGTCCTGATCAACCCCAACGACTACTTTCTGTATCTGCCGCTCCTCCCCGAGGTGGCCGCCGGGGTCCTGGAGCCCCGCCGGGTGTCGGTGTCCCTCACCGGCACCCTGCCGCACGTCCGGCTGGTGCTGGGCAACGTCGACTCCGTCGACCTCACCGGCCGCAAGGTCAGCTGGACCGACCCCGAGGGCGGGCGCGGCGAGATGAGCTACGACCGGCTCGTCCTGGCGGTCGGCAGCGTCAACAAGCTGCTGCCGATCCCGGGCGTGGCCGAGCACGCGCACGGCTTCCGCGGCATGCCGGAGGCGCTGTACCTGCGGGACCACGTCACCCGGCAGATCGAGATGGCGGCCAACGCCCGCGACCCCCGCGAGCGGGCCGCGCGCCGCACCTTCGTGGTGGTGGGCGCCGGATATACCGGCACCGAAGTGGCGGCCCACGGCGTGCTGTTCACCGATTCGCTCGCCCGGCGGAACGCCGCGCTGCGCCGTGAGCCCCGGCCCCGCTGGGTCCTGCTCGACGTGGCGAAGCGGGTGCTGCCCAGCCTGGACGAACGGCTGTCCCGCACCGCGGACCGGGTGCTGCGGCGGCGCGGTGTGGACGTCCGGCTGGGCACCTCGGTCAAGGAGGCCACCTCCGACGGCGTACTCCTCGACGACGGCGAGTTCATCGACACCCGGTCGCTGATCTGGTGCGTCGGCGTGCGCCCCGACCCGCTGGTGAAGGACCTCGGGCTGGCCACCGAGCACGGACGGCTGCGGGTCGACCAGTATCTGACCGTGCCCGGCCATCCGGAGGTACTGGCCTGCGGTGACGCCGCCGCGGTGCCGGACCTGACCCGGCCGGGCGAGTTCACGCCGATGACCGCGCAGCACGCGCAGCGCCAGGGCAAGACGGCCGCCCGCAACATCCTCGCCTCCCTCGGACGCGGCACCCCGCGCCCGTACAAACACCACGACCTGGGGTTCACGGTCGACCTCGGCGGGATCCAGGCGGCCGCGGACCCGCTGCACGTCCCGCTGGCCGGCCCCGCGGCCAACGCGGTCACCCGCGGCTACCACCTGATGGCCATGCCCGGCAACCGGGTCCGGGTGGCCGCCGACTGGCTGCTGGACGCGGCGCTGCCGCCGCAGGCGGTGCAGTTCGGCCTGGTGCGGTCCTGGTCGGTGCCGCTGGACACCGAGTCCCCCGAGGTCGCGCGGTCCGGCCGCGGCGGCTGAACCGCCGGAAGGCCGGGCTGCCGGAAAAAACCTGGAAGGAGAACAATGCGACACGAACAGCTCAGCGAGCTCGGGCAGCAGCTCCGGGTGGACTCCGTGCGGTCCTCGGCCGCCGCCGGGTCCGGCCACCCCACGTCGTCGATGTCGGCGGCGGACCTGATGGCCGTCCTCATGGGCAACCACCTGCGCTATGACTTCGAAAAGCCGGAGCACCCGGGCAACGACCACCTGATCTTCTCCAAGGGGCACGCCTCTCCGCTGCTGTACTCGGTCTACAAGGCGGCCGGGGCGTTGAAGGACGAGGAACTGCTCACCTTCCGCAAGCTCGGCAGCCGGCTGGAGGGCCACCCCACACCCGAACTGCCGTGGGTGGACGTGGCCACCGGATCGCTCGGCCAGGGGCTGCCGTACGGCGTGGGCATGGCGCTGGCCGGAAAGCGGCTCGACCACGTCCCCAGCCGGGTCTGGGTGCTGTGCGGGGACAGCGAGATGGCCGAGGGCTCGATGTGGGAGGCGTTCGAGCACGCGGGGTACGAACGGCTCGACAACCTCACCGCCATCATCGACGTCAACCGGCTCGGGCAGCGCGGACCCACCCGCCACCAATGGGACCTGGACGCCTACGCCCGCCGCATCCGCGCCTTCGACTGGCACACCATCGAGGTCGACGGGCACGACATCGCCGCGATCGACCGCGCGTACGGCGAGGCGACGTCGACCGTCGGCCGCCCCACCGCCATCATCGCCCGCACCCAGAAGGGCCGCGGCGTCGCCTCCGTGGAGAACCACGAGGGCATGCACGGCAAGCCGCTGAAGGACCCCGAGGAGGCCATCGCCGAACTCGGCGGCGTACGGAACATGGCGGTACCGGTGCTCGGCCCGCCCGCCGAGCAGCCCACCCGGCCCACGTCGGAAGGCCCGCTGAGCCTGCCGCGCTTCAACACCGGCGACACCGTCCCCACCCGCGACGCGTTCGGCGAGGCGCTGGCCGCCGTCGGCACCGCCCGCGGCGATGTGGTGGCGCTCGACGGCGAGGTGGGCGACTCGACCCGGCTGGAGTACTTCCACAAGGAACACCCCGAGCGCTACTTCGAGTTCTACATCGCCGAACAGCAGATGGTGGCCGCCGCGGTGGGCATGCAGACGCGCGGCTGGAACCCGTACGCCTGCACCTTCTCCGCCTTCCTCACCCGCGCATACGACTTCGTCCGGATGGCCTCCGTCAGCCGCGCGAACCTCAACCTGGTCGGCTCGCACGCCGGGGTCGCCATCGGCCAGGACGGGCCCTCGCAGATGGGCCTGGAGGATCTGGCGGCGATGAGGGCGGTGCACGGCAGCACGGTGCTCTACCCGTGCGACGCCAACCAGGCGGCCCAGCTGACCGCCACCATGGCCGAGTTGTCGGGCATCCGCTACCTGCGCACCTCGCGCGGCGGAACGCCCGTCGTCTACCCGGACTCCGAGCGGTTCCCCATCGGCGGATCCAAGATCCTGCGCGCCACCGAGAGCGACCGGGTCACCCTCGTCGCCGCCGGGATCACCGTCCACGAGGCGCTGGCCGCCGCGGACCGGCTCGCCGAGGACGGCATCGCCGCCCGCGTCATCGACCTGTACTCGCTCAAGCCGGTCGATGCCGAGGCGCTGCGCACCGCCGCCGAGGTGACAGGCCGTCTGATCACCGTCGAGGACCACCACCCCGAGGGCGGTGTGGGCGACGCGGTCCAGGGCGCCTTCGCCGACGGCCACCCGGCGCCCCGCATCGTACGGCTCGCCGTACGGAACATGCCGGTGTCCGGCACCCCGGCCGAGCAGCTGAACCAGGCCGGGATCGACGCCGAGGCCATCACCGCGGCGGCCCGCGAACTCGTGGCCGCCTGACCCCGCAACACCCCTATGTGACGAAGCTCTTCTCGTCACCCGTCCGCCCCTCCCGTACGCTGCTGCCCACGCGCACGGCAGCGGCAGGGGTGGGGGCAGATGGGCAACTCGGGGGAATCCGCGTCCGGCAGGGCGCGGCACACGCGCACGGTGGCGGTCGCGGCGGCGGCCGCCGCACTGTGTCTGACGGCGGCCGAGGGCGCGAGTCCGGCCGCCGCGGCGGAGCCGTCGTACGCCGCCACCACGGGCGTGGGCGTGCACAACGCGTACGAGAAGGCCTCGTGCCCCTCTTCGCGGACGCGCTGGACTCCGGCGCCTCCCTGCTCGAACTCGACGTGTCGACCAACGCGTTCGGCTCCGGGTGGCGGGTCTCGCACGGCGACCCGGCACCCGCCCCACCGAGGCCCAGGCCCGGGCGCGGGTGAACGAGCTCGCCGCGCGGCACGCCAGCTTCGCGACCGCCGACTGGTACCCGCTGCCGTCCGGGCTGTCCGCCGTCGTCCCCCGTGGCTGACTCAGCCGGGCAGATCACCGGAGCCGGAGTCGGTCTCCTCCAGCCGGAATCCGACCTTCAGCCCCACCTGGTAGTGCGCGATCCGGCCGTTCTCGATGTGCCCGCGGACGGCTCCGACCTCGAACCAGTCCAGATTGCGCAGCGTCTTCGAGGCACGGCCGATGCCGCTGCGGATCGCGTCGTCCACGCTCTCGGTGGACGAGCCGACGATCTCCGTCACCCGGTAGGTATGGGACATGGCAGTCTCCCCCCGTCGTGGGGCGGTCCGATTGCTCCTCTCCCCACGGTGCCTCACCCCGCCCCGGTCCGCGAGCCGGACGCGGAAGGTGTCCCGCCCGGTGCGTCACGGCACCACCGTGACCGGCCAGCGCCCCGCCTTGACCAGCCGGACCGCCACCGAGCCGACGATGCGGTGCCCCGCCTGCTCGGACGCGCCGACCACCACCGCGTCGGCCTTCAGCTCGTCCGCCGCCGTCACCAGGCCGTTGTACGGATCGCCGCGGAAGGTATGGAACTCCCAGCGCACCTCGAACACCCCGCGCAGCCGCTCGGTCGCCTCCCGCATCTCCCGCAGCAGCTCCTCGGCCACCTCGCCCGTGGTATCCGCCACGGAGGCGCCCAGCGCCGCACCGGCCGCCATCACGGGCTGCACGTACACCACGGCGAGCAGCGCGTTCTGGCGTCGGGCCAGCCCCGCGGCGTACGCGGCGGCACGCCAGGACGACTCGGAGCCGTCCAAGCCGACCACGATAACCTTCGGACCGTCAGTTCCGCGCTCGAAGGACGCGGGAAGTTTGTCCACCACATCTGCGAGGCTAGCGCCAGGAACGAACCGGTAATCATCCGGTCCGTCCCGCGGCGTGAGACCGCCGCGACCGCACACATGACCGCCGACCGTATGACAGGAGAAACAATGGGCGGCACGCACCGGGGCGAACTACTCGCCATCAGTGACCTGCACGTGGCCTACGAGGAGAACCGGGCGATCGTGGAGCGGCTGCGGCCCGGCTCCGAGGACGACTGGCTGATCGTCGCCGGGGACGTCGGCGAGGTCTTCGCCGACATCGAATGGGCACTGGGGCTGCTGAGCGAGCGCTTCGCCAAGGTCATCTGGTCGCCGGGCAACCATGAGCTGTGGACCCACCCCAAGGACCCGGTCGAGGCCCGGGGCGTGGCGCGCTACGAGGCGCTGGTGGAGATGTGCCGCAGCAAGGGCATCGTCACGCCCGAGGACCCGTACCCGGTGTGGGAGGGCATCGGCGGGCCGCTCACCATCGCCCCGCTGTTCCTGCTCTACGACTACACCTTCCGCCTCGACGGCATCCACACCAAGGAGGCCGCCCTCGCCCATGCCCACGACGAGGGCGTCGTCTGCACCGACGAGCACTTCCTGCACCCCGACCCCTACCCGACCCGCGACGCCTGGTGCCGCGCCCGGGTCGCCGAGACCGAGGCCCGGCTCGCCGCCTGCGACCCCGCGCTGAAGACGGTGCTCATCAACCACTGGCCGATGACCCGGCTGCCCACCCGCGTGCTGCGCTACCCCGACTTCGCGCTGTGGTGCGGCACCGAGCTGACCGCCGACTGGCACGTCCGGTTCCGCGCCGAGACCGTGGTCTACGGTCATCTGCACATCCCGCGGAACACGGTCGAGGACGGGGTGAAGTTCCAGGAGGTCTCGGTCGGCTACCCGCGCGAGTGGAAGGCCCACGGCCGGCTGCCCGAGGACCCGCTGCGCCGGGTGCTCCCGGTGCCGGTGTCCTGACCGGGGAAGAGGGTCACGTACCTCCGCGGACGCCGGGGAACAGATCGGTGAACGGGGTGGTCGCCTCGCCGACCGTCCGCCCGAAGGGCTCGTCGAAGTCCCACACCAGGTAGAGCAGGAAGATGATGAGGGCGGTGAACATCACCGCCAGCATCAGTTCCCGTGGTGAGCGGCGGATCTGGAGGGTGAAGACCAGCCCGATCACCAGCGCCGCGCCGAACAGCAGCCCGACCCACACCACGTCGGGCATCGTCGGACCCGCGCTCTGCTGGCGGGCGCCCCGCGCGTCGTCGACGGCGGCGACCTGGTCCACGATCGGCTGGTACGCCTGCGACTGGAGGTCGGTCCGCGGCTTGGCCAGGGTGACGTCGTGCCGCAGCCTGGCCAGCAGATCGTTGCCCCGGTCGGTGAGCTCGCCCTTGTCGACCATCACCTTCCACTCCCGGGACACCACATGGCGCACATACGCGTCGACGTCGTCGCGGATGCGGTCGCGCACCGGCTGCGGGTAGACGCTCACCCGCTCGGACACCTCGTGCAGCGCCTGGGCCTCGGTCCGCACCCCGTCCTGGGCGGCGCCGCGGGCCTCCCAGACCCCGGCGATGGCCAGGCCCAGCACGATCGCGTAGACCACGCCGATCATCATGATCATGTAGTCGAGGACATCGGGGGTCTCGCTCGGATCGTCGTCGTCGCCCAGCCGCCGGGCGTTGAGGATCGCGAGGACGACGACGGCCGTGCAGATCCCGGCCATCAGAAGAATCAGGATCAGCCATTCGGGCATGGGCAACCTCCGGTACGGATCGGCCGGGACGGCCGGAAGTGTGTGCGGGTCAGCCGCGGCGCCCGCCGCGCGAGCCGGAGCGCGAGCGGGGACGGAGGGCGGCGGCCGCGAGGACCGCGGGCGCGGTGAGCAGCAGGGTGAACGTGACCAACGAGGTTCCGCCGTCGGGTTCGTGGTGCGCGGGCTTGTGATACGCGTGCACCTGGACGCGGCGGGTCTCGCTCGGCGCGGGAGCCGGCTCGGGGGGCGGTGCCGGAGGTTCCGGGGGCCGGGTCGGCGGAGCGACCGGGAGCGGTGGCGCGGGGCGCCGCACGGACGGCGCGGGCACCGGCGCGGGCGCTGCCGACCGGGTGGGCGCGGGGGTGCGCGTCGGGGTGGGGCTCGGCGCCGGAGTGGCCGAAGGTGACGCGCTGGGCGTGGGCGTCGGCGCGGGGGTCGGCGTCGGTGAAGGCGTCGGCGTCGGCGAAGGCGTCGGGGTGGGGCTGGGCGTCGGCGTGGGTGTCGGTGTTGGCGTCGGAGTGGGGCTGGGCGTGGGGGTCGGCGTCGGCGTGGGCGTCGGCTTGGGCGGCGGGCACCAGCCGTACCGGAACCCGAGCCAGCCCCGCCGCGCCGCCACCGACGCCCTGACGCACACACAGAAGCCCGGGCCGATCTGGACCCGCACCCGCACCCTCAGCCTCGTACGCGGCCCATGGTCCGCATCCCCGTCCCCCGTCCCCGCCCCGCTCCGGGCGTCGATCGTCCGCCGCGGGGCGGTGGTGGCGGCCGCCCGGCCGTCACCACCCCCGTCGGCCAAGGCTGTCGCCCCCGTCGAGGCGAGCAGCAGAGTCGTGGTCAGGACCCCCGCACGCCATGCGCGATGCCATCGATTCACGAGGAGATGTTCCGCCGAACGGGTCGCCGCCAGCCGTATGTGCCCAACTATTCGCCCGAATAGGGGAAAAGATGTGGAGGTTTCGGTGGGTGAGGTTTACGCACGCAGATCCTTGGGTCGGGCCCGGTCCAGGATCGGGCCGGTGTCCGTCCCCGGCGGCAGGGTGCCGAACGCATGCCCCCAGTCCCCGTCCAGCCGGGAGGCGCAGAACGCGTCGGCGACCGCCGGGTGGCTGTACCGCACCAGCAGGCTGCCCTGGAGGACCAGGGTCATCTGCTCGGCGAGGCGGCGCGCGAGGACCTGGGCCCGCTGCGGGTCGGCGAGCTGCGGCAGCAGCGCGCGCAGCCGGGCCGCCGCCGCGTCCAGCCGGGCGTCGGCCCCGGCGGCGGTGTCCACCTCGGCGAGGACGGCGTCCAGCGCGCCCGTCTCCCGGCCGAGCGCGCGCAGCACGTCGAGGGCGGCGACGTTTCCCGAGCCCTCCCAGATCGACTGGAGCGGCGCCTCCCGGTACAGCCGCGGCATGCCGGAGTCCTCCACATAGCCGTTTCCGCCCAGGCACTCCAGGGCCTCGGCGGCGTGGGTGGCGCCGCGCTTGCACACCCAGTACTTGCTGACCGCGAGCCCCAGCCGACGCAGCGCCGCCTCGCCCGCGTCCCCGGCCTCGGCGCGGTCCAGCGCCGTCGCCAGCCGCATCGCGAGCGTGGTGGCCGCCTCCGACTCGACCGCCAGATCGGCCAGCACGTTGCGCATCAGCGGCTGGTCGATCAGCTCGGCGCCGAAGGCCCGGCGGTGCTCGCAGTGGTGCAGCGCCTGCCGCAGCCCGGCGCGCATGCCCGCCGCCGAGCCGATCACGCAGTCCAGCCGGGTCACGTTGACCATCTCGACGATCGTCCGCACCCCGCGCCCCGGTTCGCCGATCCGCCAGGCCACCGCGCGGTCGTACTCGACCTCGGAGGAGGCGTTCGCGCGGTTGCCGAGCTTGTTCTTGAGCCGCTGGAGGTACAGGGCGTTACGGGAGCCGTCCGGCAGGACGCGCGGCACCAGGAAGCAGGTCACCCCTTCGGGAGCCTGTGCCAACGTCAGGAACACATCGCTCATCGGCGCGGACGTGAACCACTTGTGGCCGGTGAGCAGGTACGTGCCGTCGTCCGCGGAGGACGGCACGGCCTCGGTGGTGTTGGCGCGGACGTCCGAGCCGCCCTGCTTCTCCGTCATCGACATGCCCGCGATCAGCCCGCGCTTGGTGAGCGGCGCGCGCAGCCCGAAGTCGTAGGTGCGGGCCGTCAGCAGCGGCTCGTACGCGGCGGCCAGCTCCGGTTCGGCGCGCAGCGCCGGGACCGCGGCGTACGTCATGGAGATGGGGCAGCCGTGGCCGGGCTCGGCCTGGGCGAAGGCGTAGAACGTGGCCGCCCGCGCCAGATGCCGCCCGGAGCGGGTCTCGGCCCAGGCCGCCGCGTGCTGACCGCTCTCCACGGCGGTGGTCATCAGCTGGTGGTAGGCGGGGTGGTACTCGACCTCGTCGATCCGATGGCCGTAGCGGTCATGCGTGTGCAGTACCGGATGGTGCTCCTCCGCCATCCGCGCCCAGTCCTGGACCTCGGCGGAACCGGCCCGCGCGCCCACCTCCCGCACCCGGGACTCGGCCCATGCGGCGTCGTCCCGGCGCAGGGCCTCCAGCAGGGCGGGGTCGTCGGCCGTGGTGAAACCGGCGAGGGGCGGAGCCTGGTTGAGGACTTCGTGCGTCGCGCTCATGGCAAGCGTCTCCTGGGGTCGCCGCGGGGGCCGGGTTCCTGCCGTCTGTTCTTACAATTTCAGTATGCGTGATGGAAAACTGTAATGGTAGGTGGAGGACCGGCATGGATAGGGTTCCGCACAGTTATGGACGACACCGGAACGCTCACGCTGCGCCCCCTGACGGCGCGCTCGATCGTGCTCAGCACCCTGCTGGGCCACCATCCGCCGCAGCTGCCCGCCCGCGCGCTCGTCCGCGTCGGCGCCATGTTCGGCACGGCCGAGGGGACGGTCCGGGTCGCCCTCACCCGGATGGTGGCCGCCGGTGACCTCGAACAGCACGACGGCGCCTACCGGCTCACCGACCGGCTGCTCGCCCGCCAGGCCCGCCAGGACGACAGCCGGGCCCCGGGCACCCGGCGCTGGGACGGCACCTGGGAGATCGCCGTCGTCACCCCCGACCGCCGCCCCGCCCCCGAGCGCGCCGCCCTCCGCCAGGCGATGGCCGCGCTGCGGCTCGCCGAACTCCGCGAGGGCACCTGGCTGCGCCCCGCCAACCTCGTACGCCCCCGCCCGCCCGTGGTCGCCGAGCAGTGCGGCTGCTTCACCGCCACCCCCGAGGACGACCCCGCCGCCCTCGCGGCCCGGCTCTGGGACCTGCCGGACTGGGCCGACCGCGCCCACCGGCTGGTCGAGGCCCTGGCCGCGGCACGGAGCCCGGCCGGCAGCTTCACGGTGGCGGCGGCGGTGCTGCGGCATCTGCTGACGGACCCGGTGCTGCCGGACGAGCTGCTGCCGCGGGGATGGCCGGGCGCCGAGTTGCGGGCGCGGTACGACGCGTTCGAGACGGAATTTCGCGGGCTGCTGCGCCAGTACACGGCCTAGTGCGATGCGCCAGAAATTTCGAGGCTAAGTAGGTAGCCTGTTGGTATGTCGCCAGGACCTCGTGCTGTTGAAGTCGTTCTGTCCGATGAGGAACGGGTGGAA
>NZ_JAIWIH010000016.1:0-118559 GCF_052851135.1 Streptomyces sp. BRA346
GAAGCACAGCCTGGCCAACCTCGCTCCGTGCACCATCGACGAACTCGCAGCCCTCACCCGCACCCGCCTCAAACGCCTGCAGTACCGGCCAGACGTCCTTGACGGCTTCATCGCCGAGACCGGACTCATCCCAGACCTGCCATGACGTCACCCCGAACCGAAAACCTCAGTAGCGTCTCCAGGACGCCCCCGGGGACGCGGCGGTCCGCGATGTAGTGGGTGATGCCCGAGACGGCCAGAGCAGCGGCAGCGGCACCGGGATGGACACGGATACCGAGGGCGCGAGCGCCGATCCCGGCCACGACGGCTTGCGTGGCCGTGTAGGTCACGCAGTGGTGCAAGCACGCATTCCTGCCGTCGGCCGCGCCGTGTGTGGTCTTCTCCTTGGTCTCGGGGTGCTCGTAGGTGACGGGCGCCGCGTCCGAGGCGCCCTTCACCTGGGCGCAGAAGGAGTCCTGAATCCAAAAGTCGCCGAGCTTGGCGCCAGCGCGGGCCAGGCCCAGCAGGGCGGCGAACACGGCAGCGTTGCGGTGTGACATGTGGGGTCCCTTGTCTGGTCTGCGGGATGGTGGAAGAGCCGGGCTGCCCGGCCCTCCGCGCCGCCCCACCGGGTGTGGTGGGGCGACACGGGAAGCCGTCAGAGTCAGCGGTGGGCGACTGGGCGATGCAGGTCGCGGTGGCGGAGGCGGACTTGGTGCCCGCGGCGGCGGAGGCGCCGGGCCAGCAGGTGGGCCGTGACACCGGCCCGGTGCCTTCCGCCAGCGCTGCCGACCGCGATGTGCAGGGAATGCTGGGCGGCGCTGGGGCCACGGGCGTAGGACTGGGCCTGGGCGACAGTGGCGGCAAGCAGCTGCCGGATGCCGGGGGTGCGGCGTACGGCCCGGATGACGCGGCGGTCGCGGGCGGTCAGGGTGCGCAGGCTCGGGTCGACCTGCGGGTCGCGGAAGTGGGGCAGGTCGAGGGTGATATGCGCGTCGGTGGGGGCGGGTCCGTGGAGATGCCCGAACGAGGTGATGCGGATGTCCATGGGGAGGGTCTCCGGTGAGGGTGGGTAGGTCGACGGGTCAGTGCGCTGGCGCTCGGCTCACGGCGTACGCGCAGCAGCGGGAGTGGCTCATCGCGGCCGGTCTCCGCCAGTTGTGGTTTGGACCCGCTCTTGGAGGCTGTCGGTGTCCGCGCCTTCGCCTTGCGCGCTGTCGGGTTCGGGACGGAGCGATGCCAACACCCCGTCCAGCTCGTCGCGCTTGACGAGGACGTCGCGCGCCTTGGAGCCCTCGCTGGGCCCGACGATGTTGCGGGACTCCAGGAGGTCCATCAGCCGTCCGGCCTTGGCGAAGCCGACACGCAGCTTGCGCTGGAGCATGGACGTCGAACCGAACTGGGTGGAGACGACCAGCTCGGCTGCCTCGCACAGCAGGTCCAGGTCGTCGCCGATTTCCTCGTCGATCTCTTCTTTCTGCTGAGTGCCCACGACGACGTCGTCCCGGAAGTCGGACGCCGTCTTGTCCTTGCAGTGCTGGACGACGGCGGCGATCTCGTCCTCGGTGACGAACGCGCCCTGCATACGGGCAGGGGTGTTCGCCCCCATCGGCAGGAACAGCCCGTCGCCCTTGCCGATCAGCTTCTCCGCGCCGGGCTGGTCGAGGATGACGCGCGAGTCAGTGAGCGAGGAGGTGGCGAAGGCGAGCCGTGAGGGGACGTTCGCCTTGATCAGTCCGGTGACGACGTCTACCGACGGCCGCTGGGTGGCGAGCACCAGGTGGATGCCGGCCGCGCGCGCGAGCTGCGTGATGCGCACGATCGCGTCCTCGACATCCCGCGGGGCGACCATCATCAGGTCGGCGAGCTCGTCGACGATCACCAGCAGGTACGGGTACGGCTGGAGCTCCCGCTCGCTGCCCGTCGGCGCCTTCACTTTGCCGCTTCTTACGGCTGCGTTGAAGTCGTCGATGTGCCGGAAGCCGTACGCCGCGAGGTCGTCGTAGCGCAGGTCCATCTCGCCTACGACCCACTGGAGCGCCTCGGCGGCCCGTTTCGGGTTGGTGATGATCGGCGTGATCAGGTGCGGGATGCCCTCGTAGGCGGTCAGCTCGACCCGCTTGGGGTCGACGAGGACCATGCGCACCTCCTCGGGGGTCGCGCGCACCATGACGGAAGTGATCAGGCAGTTGATGCACGACGACTTACCGGACCCGGTGGCTCCGGCGACCAGGATGTGCGGCATCTTCGCGAGGTTGGCCATGACGTAGCCGCCCTCGACGTCCTTGCCGAGCGCCACCAGCAGCGGGTGGTCGTCCTCGGCGGCCGCGGCCAGCCGCAGCACGTCGCCGAGGTTGACCATCTCACGGTCGGTGTTGGGGATCTCGATGCCGACCGCGGACTTGCCGGGGATCGGGCTGATGATCCGCACCTCCGGGCTGGCGACGGCGTACGCGATGTTCTTCGTCAGTGCGGTGATCCGCTCGACCTTCACGGCGGGGCCGAGCTCGACCTCGTAGCGCGTGACCGTCGGCCCGCGCGTGAAGCCGGTGACGGCAACGTCGACCTTGAACTCGGAGAAGAGGGTCGAGAGCGAGGCGACGACCGCGTCGTTGGCGGCGCTGCGCGCCTTACCGGGCCCCCCGCGCGTGAGGAGGTCGAGCGCCGGCAGGGAGTAGGTGGTGTCGTTGGACAGCTGGAGCTGCTCCGTGCGCGCGGGAAGATCGCGCTCCTCGCCAGCAGGCGGCGCCTTGGTGAGGTCGGGGACGGCCCGGGGGGACGGCATCCTCTCGTGCGGCTGTGTGGCGGTGGGCGCCGGTGTTGCTGCGGCCGTGAGTTTCCCGCGCCGGGGGAGGGCCTCCTGCTCGACGCCGTCGGGATGGTACGCCTCCCCGGCGGACCCACTGCGGCTGGAGCGCGTGGGCAGCGCCTCGCGCTTCTGTTCCGCGCATCGCTCGTCATCGCTGGACACGTTGGCCGTCTGCCCCTGGACGACGCCGAGGCGCGCGGCGAGCGCCCGCAGCCGCTGCGGGACGGCGTTGACCGGGGTGGCCGTGACGACCAGCAGCCCGAAGACGATGAGCAGCACCAGCAGCGGTACGGCCAGCACGTCGCCCATGGTGTGCGTCAGCGGGGCCGCGACGCCCCAGCCGATCAGGCCGCCAGCGTCCCGTATGCCCTGCATGCTGTCGCTGCGGGCTGGCGAGCCGCAGGCGATGTGGACCAGCCCGAGCACACCGATGACCAGGGCAGACAGCCCGATGACGACATGGCCGCCGCCCTCAGGCTCCGTGCGCCGGATGATGCGCACGGCGATGACGCTGAGCAGCATCGGCACCAGCAGGTCGAGGCGGCCGAAGGAGCCGGTCACCAGGATCTCAACGAGATCGCCGACCGCACCCCGCGGATCGGCCCAGGTGCCCGCGGCGACAACCAACGCGCTGCCGAGCAGCAGCAGCGCGACACCGTCCTTGCGGTGCGCCGGATCGAGGTTCCTGGCGCCCCGCCCCATACGGCGGAAGAACCAGTACACAATCCTGGTGCTGGGCGTCGGCTTCGGTGCGGCCTTCTTGGCGGGGTTCCTCTTCGCGGCGGGCTTCTTGGCCGGTGACCTTTTTGCCGCGGCCCTCTTCACGGGGGCCCTTTTCGCGGCAGTCGTCTTGGCTGGTGACCTTTTCGCAAGAGGCTTCTTCGCGGCGGGCTTCTTGGCGGGGGTCTTCTTCACGGCGGTCTCCAGGGAGATTGGTCAGGCAGGCGGTGCAGGGGTGGATGACGGGGCCGGGCACGGCGGTCGTCTTCCGGCGTCGTCACCTGACCCGGGTCTTCTGCTGTCAGGCGAACGCAGTCACGATGAGCGCGAGGACGGCGAGAACGATGAGGACGACGGCCGCCAGCGAAAGGCGGATGGCACGCCCCAGCCCCTGGAACTTGGGCAGCGCGATCTGGGAGAGGACCCGGACACGGTCCGCCCGGCGGTCGTCGCTCATCTCGGCGAGGATCTGCTGGGTGTCGCACGTGGCCCAGTAGGGGAAGCTCGCGCGGTCCGCGCAGTGCAGTCGGGGCAGGACGACGAGCAGCAGCAAGATGGTGGAGGCGGCCAGAGCGAGGACCGCGAGTCCACCCGCGACGAGGCACAGCAGGGGGAGATCCTTGTCGGCCGACCCCACCAGGCCCGCGATGACTGCGCCGTTGAAAGCGAGGAGGAAGGAGGTTTTGTTGTCGGTGCGACCGATCTCCGATGCCACGGTGGCGAGTGCGTCTTTGAGGTTCTGGTCGACGAGCGAGTGCTGAGTGCCAGGCTCGGTGGTAGTCGAAGATGGGTTCACCGGGAGGTCTCCTTCGTCTGCCGCGCGGCCGGCGCCGGAGCTGGCACGGGCAGGCCCAGGCGCTGCGCGAGCGCGTGGCGGGCCTCGAAGTCATGGGCCTGGTCGTGGATGAACTCGGCGACCGTACGGAGACGGCCGCGCAGCTTCTGCAGGTCATTCTCGGCGGCGCGCAGGGCGTTGGACTGGGGTAACGGAGTGGTGTCCGTGGCCTCGGAGTGGCTGGTCATCAGGATTCCTGTAGGGGATCGGAGTGTGAGCGGGCGGACGCCAGCGCGGAACTCGCGGGTCCGCCGCCCGTGGGGTGTTTCCGTCGCCCGTCCCATTCGTGGACAGGCGTTGGTGAGTCGGACGCCGGCACCGGCACCGTCGCCCTCCCTGGCGGGGAAGGACGACGGTGTCGGGCGGCCCGCAGGGGCCCACGGGGCTGCCGGTGGCGGCGAGCGAGGCCGCGCGAAGGGGCCGGTCAGCTCTCGGGCGGGGACACGACGTAGTAGTAGAGAGTCGTGTGGTCGTAGTCGCTGCGCTGTACGACGAACACATCGGGCCGGTCCACGGCCAGATGCTGGAGCTCGGCTTCAACCCACTCGTTGCTGCGCTGGAGGGCGAGGCGGTGAACGTCGAGGTAGCTGACCAGGATCTGGACCCTGTCGGCCCTGCGCTGCCAGCTGAGCACCCACTTGCGTAACTGTTCGCGGGCGCTGTCGTCGTCCGGGCGGTCCGGGATGGCGCGGGACAGTGCCCGGCAGCTGGTGGCGTGCTCGGTGGCGATGCGGTTCGCGTCCGGCAGCTTCAAACCGCCGAAGACGATGCGGTCCGGGCTCTGCGCGACGCTGAAGTGGCAACCGAGGCAGGCCACGACGTGACAGCTGCTCTCGCCAGCGGAGTAGACGAGGACGATCGCGCTCATCGCCTGGTTCCAGTGCCGCTCGACGACGGTGACGCCTTCAGGCGTCCAGGTCTCGCCGATCTCCGCCCTCGGCTCGATGACCGGGGGCGGCTCAGCGGACGCGCGACGGGTGCGGTTGAACAGCGCGAGGACCATGGGCTTGGACTCCTTGTCGAGGCGGGATGACAGCACGCAGTGGCCCGGTGAGGCCTGATGCGGCTGGCCGGTGGGGTCGTTCAGCGGGTGCGGCGGGCGGCCATGCAGCGGCTGCAGAGGAAGCGGCACTCCGCACTGGAGGTATCGGTGGTGCAGGTGCCCAGCTCGGTGAGGGCACCGCACGCGGCGCAGGCCGGTCCGAGCAGCTTGCGGAGTTCCTCAAGGTGGTCGGCCAGGTCGGCGCGCTCGTCGGGGCGCATCTCGGCGATGATCCGATGGGCGGCTTCGCGGTTCCCGGTGCCTACGGCGGCCAAGGCCGCGTTCCCTGCGGCCTTTGGTGCGGTGATCGCGGCATCGACGTCGTGGACGGTGTCGTCCTGGAGCATGTCCACGGCCGTGACCGCTGCGAGCGCGGTGTCGGTGGCGACCGTCATACGTCGTCGCCGGCCGCGTCCGCGTGCTCCAGGACGAGCGTGGCGTAGGTGGAGTCGCCACCGCCCAGGAGGCGTACCGCCTTGGAGAGCTCGATCCACCCCTCGGCCCGTCCCAAGTGGTAGGGGCACGGCTGTTCCAACGACTCGCAGGCGGGGCACAGTTCGGGGTCGGTGTGGTGTTGGGGCAGCCCCTCCTTGAGCTGCTGGACGCGGTCGCGCAACTCCAGGTACTCGCGGATGAGCGTGTCGACCGCGTAGGCGCCATCGCCGTCCATTCCGGCGAGGATGCGGTGGGCGTCGCGTGCGGAGTCGAGGACGTACGACTCGGCGTCGGGTCCGAGGGTCATGGTCGAGGAAGTCCTTTCCGGACAGGGTGCCCGGCGCCCCACGCTGTTCGCCCGAACCGGTCGTGGGCAGGGGCGGGCGGCGGAGACGGCCGGCAGGCGAAGTGGCTGGGAGGGCAGCGGCGCGTTGGCTGTTCCGGCTCCCTGCCCGCCCCCGGCCCCCGTGGTGGCGGGGGTCGAGGGGCGGACAGGCAGGCGTCAGTTCGGCGACGGCGGCAGGTACGGGAGGACGTAGGGCAGGTACCGGGGCTGCTCGGGCTGCGGCGTGTGGATCTCCGCGCGGACCTCGACCTCGGGCGGGGGCGGCGCCTCGTTGTACACGTCGACCTGGACGAAGGCGGCCGGGCGCAGGCGCAGGCCGCGCAGCGCAAGGCCGGACAGGGCGACCCAGGCGAGGAGGGCGAGTCCGGCAGCGACTTGGCGTCCGGGATCGGGGGTTCCGATCCACACCATGATCACGGTAGTGGCGCCCCACATCGTCCAGGTGAGCCGTGCGGGGCCGTTGTAGAAGACCCCGGTGACGAATGAGGCGAAGCCAACGGCCTGCCAGACGCTGTAGGTGGCGCCGGCGGTGATGGGCAGCGCCTGCGTGTGGGTGAGGAGGTAGTGTCGCACCGGCTGGTCGATGGTGGCCAGCGTCCCGTCGATGGTCGCGGCCCATCCGGGGACGTGGGGCACGACCTGGCCCAGCAGCCAGGCACCCACGAGGATGATCCCGGCGCTGAAGGCCATGTGGCGGACGGTTTCGTGCCGCCACAGCTTCGGCAGGTGCGCCCAGCCCTGGCGGGCCCGGCCGGTCACCCAGCCGCGGACCTGCTGTAAGCGGTGCCACCGGGGCGCACGCTCGTGGCGACTGTTCCCGCCGTCGGGGTTGGTGGTCATGGTGGGTGTCCCTCTCTTCACGAAGCGCACGACGGCGCGGAATCAGGTGGTCGTGAGGTCGGTGCGGACGTAGCGCTGCAGAACGGCGTCCCAGCGGGCGTGGGTGAGCAGCCGGTTGAAGTCTTCGATGGCGTCCTTGGTGCCGGCGGGGCACGGGATGAGACCGAGCTCGGGGTCCTCGATGAGCCACCAGTCCCACTCACGGCATTCAGCGGCTCCGACAAACTCGCCGCTCCAGCGGCTGGCGCACGCGCCGGCGTGTTCGCATACCGCGCGCTGACGGCCGGTGTCCGGGCAGTGCGCGTGGTCGCAGCCCTCTTCGTGCAGTTGCCCCGGCGCGGCGGCGCAGTCAGGGCAGTTGAACGGGTGCGGGTCGTGGTCAGCCATGGAGCAGTTCCCCGGCGACGACGGTGTTCTTCGAGACGAGGAGTCCGGGGCGGCCGGAAGGACGCTCGGTGACCGTCCAGCCGTCTTTGCGCAGCAGGTCTGCGTAGGTGGCGACGAGAACGTGTTCCTCAGCCTCGACGTCGGCGAAGGAGCGGCCGTTGAAGGCGCTGGGGAACGGGGCGCGGTGGCAGACGCGAGTCTGCGCGGAGCCGGGTGCGCCAGGGGAGCAGAGAAATCCTGCTGTGGCGACGGCGCCGGTCGTGTCGAAGGTTGCTGGCAGGTGGCGTGTCAGGAGGAGCGCGGTCACAGCCGCGGTCTCGTCCTCGGATGGATCCGTTGGGTCCATGTGCATCCTCATCCCGTCGGCGGGGGCTGGTCCGGCTCCCTGCCCGCCCCCGCCCCCCTCGTGGCGGGGGTCGGAGGGTGGACAGGCAGGCGTCAGCGCGTAGTGAGCTGGTGGTGTCCGGCGGGCTGGCTACTGCTGGCCGTCGGTGAGCTGGTTGTTGGTCCGCCCGAATCCGCGGGTGTTGGTGTGCAGTTCGGTGTGCTGCACGTAGACGGTGCCGGTGTACTGGGTGACCGTGAGGTCAGGCAGGGCGGAGGCGCCGTCTCGGAAGGCTCGCCCGATCATGCGGGCGGCGGCGCCGATCGCGATGAACACTCCTGCGGCACCCAGGCCGGCGAGGATCAGCTGCATCGGGCTGACGCTGGACAGCTGCCACAGCACCAGGGAGATGGCGCCGCCGACCGGCAGCGCCCCCCAGGTGTAGACGATCACGAGGGTGGCGTGGTCGGTGGTCTTCTGGGACATGGGGGGTCGTCCGTGCTGGGCGAAGGGCGCGGCATCTCCCGCGGTGGGTTGGGCCGGTGCGGGAACGATGTCCTTGTACCGGGTGGCGATGGGGGTGGTGCTGCTGTATCCCTCGGCGATCAGTCTGATCGACTCGAACTCCTCCTGAGCGGTCAGCTCCCGCCCGTGTTCGCGGTGGTCGTCCATGGGGTGTGACTCCTTGCTGTGAAGCCGAAGGCGTGGAAAGACGCAGGGAGGCGGCCCGCCGCATCAAGCGGGCCGCCTCCCTGCCGGGCGTCGTCTTACTTGGAGGAGACGTTGTTGACGGTCTCGCTGAACCCGGCCGCTCCGTGGCCGAACATCTCCTGGACCTTCTCGACGGTTGACGTGCCGAGGGGCGTCATCATCACGAGGATCCAGAACACCGAGACGGCGGCGACCTCGCGCTTGCGGAAGCTGCTGTCCTTCTTCATCCAGATGGCGATGCCGATGGCGACGAGCAGGGCGAGTCCGGAGGAGGTGAGAGCGAACGTCATGGCTGATCTCCGATTTCTGTGAAGGGGGGGAAGGGGCAGGGGGTCAGGCGTCGATCGGCTCGACGGTGTGCCAGTCGCGGTCGATCTTGGTGAGCTTTCCGAGGCGTTCCAGCCGCTTCGTGGCGCCTGCGACGTTGGGCGGCTTCAGGGCGGTGACCTTGGAGATCTCGCGGTTGCGTCGGGCTCCGCGGTCGACGGCGTGCCAGACGAGCTCGGAGCGGCTGGGTGGCACCAGCGCGTCCAGGTCCTCGTCCTCGTCTTCGTCGTAGAGGACGACGTCCGTGCCGCCGGGGATGGCCGGCACGGGGGCGAGGTCGACGACGGTCGTGTTCTTGCCGCGCTTGGCGTCTTCCTGCTTGACCAGGTCGCGCAGGAAGACCTCTTCCTCGCCGGCGTCCATGTGCCGGTACTCGTCCCGCCGCAGGTAGGCGATGCCGGCGGGGCTCATGTCGGCTATTGCGTCTGCTTCGGCGGTAGTGAGGGTCGGCCGGGGCAGTTCGCGGGCGACGCGCACCGGGTTGGGGTGGAACATCATGCGGGACTGGGTGTACTGGTCGGCGCCGTCGGCGATGTAGCCCAGGCCGCCGGTGCCGGAGCCGTTGGGGAAGGTTTCCGGGATCGGCTCCAGGCGGAACTTCGGTGTCCTGGAGCCGAGCGACATCACGTCGATGTCCGCGCGTGCGGTGCGGAACAGGGCGATGTTGCCGGACTGGAGCATGTCGCGGATGGCGTTGGCGTGCTTGTTGGTTCCGATGGAGTCGAGGTTGGGGATCTGGACGTAGGTCCGGGCGCCGATGCCGGCGGACCGTGTCTGGCGGCCCAGGTTGGACACGGCAGCCAGGAGCGGGTTGACGTGGTCCTTGACCGGGTCCATCACCATCTCGTTGAACTCGTCCCAGGTGACCTGCATCGGGGCGAAGGGCTCGCCGGGGACGAAGAAGCTGCGGCCGTTCATGACGTAGCCGTCGGCGTCCTGCCACTGCATTTTCATCTGGGTCGAGAAGCGGAACTTGCCGAGGTCGACGGCGGCCTGGCCCATGAGCATGGCGCCGTAGTGGCTCTTGACCATCCAGTCGAGCTCGTGGGTCCAGGAGGCGAAGCCGGCGCCATACTTGCCGTCGGCCAGCCATCCGACGATCCCGTTGATCATCTGGGCGATCAGGAGGGTCTCCTCCAGGCTGCTCTTGCCGGAGCCGGTGGTGCCGGAGGAGAAGGAGTGCACGGCGGACATGCCCTGCTGGCCGGTGAGCCCGAATTTCCCCTCGTTAGGGATCATCAGGCGCCACCGGGCAGCATCGCCGTAAATGTTCTTTCCGACCGTGACGTAGCCGCGGTCGTCCATGACCAGCGCCTGCGGGTCCAGGGGGACGCCGTCCTGGAGCGGGTTGATGGACATCTCGTTGACCTCGACGCGGCGGGCGTCGATCACCCGCAGGTGCAGGTGGGAGACGGCGTCCTCACCGTCCATGTCGAGGGCCTGGGCGATGGCGAGGGGCTGCACGTCGGCGACCGAGGAACCCCGGCGCGGCATCAGCAGCTTGAAGCGCCGGCCGAACTCGGTCTCCTCCGCGTCGTACAGCTCGCTGCCGTGGTAGGGGCTGTACTCCTCCCACACGGCCGACAGGTCATTCATGTCCAGCTCGCCAGTCCTGTTGCGCAGTTTGACGGTGAGCTTGGCGCGGGAGGCGGCCATGTCGTCGGGGCGGTAGATGTTGACGGCCCGCGGCGGGACCTCGAACGCGATCGACACGGAGTCCTGGGCGACGCCGAGGGCGGGCCGGGCGGTGGTGGAGACGATGATCGCGGTCAGCCGGTCCTCGTCCAGCCGGACGTCGGTGAGCGTGGACGCGGGCAGCGGGCCCTGGTCGCAGGCGATCCACTCAGCCCAGCGGGCCAGGTACCAGTCGATGCCGTCCGGGTGTGCGGCGGCCGCGGGCGTCGCCGAGTCCGGCAGGGCCCACATCCGCGCTCCCCAGGTCGCCGCGGTGGAGGCGACGACGAGGCGGGCCCACCAGGGCACGTCGATGTAGCTGCTGGCGGGGATCGCCGCGAGCGGGCCGGCCCGCAGCGCCATCTCCGTCGGGCTGTAGCGGCGCCACCAGGCGCGCTCCCAGTCGGGAAGGCCCTTGGCCCAGATGGCGCGCAGCGTCGCGGAACGCTTGCGGTAGGCGTCGGCTTTCGCCGCGCGGACCAGGGCGGCACGGTCGTCGCGGTGGCGCCAGCCGTCGGCGAGGCCGATGGTCGGCACGAGCAGGCCGTCGGATCCGACGGCGGGACCGTAGGCGTGGTCGAGGCCGAGGCGGCGGCGCATGCGGCGGACCCGACGCCGGTAGCCGCGCCGGCTGCTGCGGGCCATCCATTCCCACGGCTCGCCCTGGCCGGGCAGCCAGCGCCACGGGCCCGGGTGCATACCGAGCGCGGCCCAGCCGGCCGCGACGCCGGTGGTGCCGAGAGTGGTGTACAGCAGCGGGTCACCGGACAGCCAGCCGGAGGCGATGCCGAGTCCGGAGCCGAGGTAGAGGCCAGGGTTGTGCGTCTGGGCCATCCGCGCGCGCAGTCCGGTCAGCTCCTGGGGAGCGGTCTCTTCGGTCTCTTCCGTGGTGGGTGTGGTCGTGGCCATCCGGTCTTCTCCGTTTTCAGCGAAGACGAAGGGCGGGACCGCGGATTGCGGTCCCGCCCTTCGAGGTGGGGGTGGTGTGGGTGTCTAGCGGGGCTGGATGAACTTCGCCTGAGCCATCGGCACGGTGTGGGTGCGGTTGGCGTCCCTCATCCGGCCGTGCTCGGCCTCGGTCGCCTCCGACAGGCCCTGGGCGTTGGCCTGCAGGGAGTCGGCGCGACCGACGATGCCGGCGACGTTGGCCGCCATGGCCTCGGACAGGGTGGAGACCTCCATGTAGGCGGTCGTGGTCGGCTCGTCGACGTCCAGCTTGCCCATCGCCTCGGACAGGTACCGGGCCGAGTCGGCGCGGTCGTGGTAGCGCTTCTCCAGCCGCTCGACGGCCCGCTTGGTGAGGGCGGCCCGGACTCCGTACGCCGTCGCCCTGGCCAGGATGGCGGCGACGGTGACGAACGAACCAACAGCCTTTCCTACGCTCATGGTCAGGCTCCCCTCGTCTCGTAGACCTCGGTGTGTGCGGAGGTGTCCTCGGAGTCGACCGCGTCGCTGATGTAGGCCTCGCGTTCGGCGACCTTCTCCATGTCCAGGGCGATGTCGTAGTAGACGCCCTGGCCCGCGATCAGGTGGCCCTTGGCCCTGACCACGGCCTCGTCCTGGGCGATCGTGTTCTTCTTCAGATCGTTGAGGTGGGTGCCCATCCCCTGGTAGTCCTCCTGGCAGCGGGTGACCCAGGCCCGGAGGGACTGACCGAAGCCGGTCGCCTCCATCTCCGCGAGCAGGGTGTCGCCGCGCCCGACTTCGCGGTCGGCGCGGTTCTTGATCCGGTCGCAGCTCTGCGAGTCCTCCTTGCACATCAGGGAGAGCTCGTCGCTTTCCTCCGCGACGGATTCGTACGTGACCTCTGCTGCCATACGCCCAACTCCTTCACCGGCGGCAGCCGGTTCACTGTCTCGGATCGGTCCCGACGCAGCGCCCTCGGACGCCGCAGCCGGGCTTTCGGGTTCAGCGGCCGGGGTTTCGGGCCCGGCCGCCGAGTTTTCGGGTGCCGCCGGGGTGGCTTCCGGCTCGGCCGGAGCCGGGGCGGGTTCCGTTTCGGCAGCGCCGGAGGGCTCCTCGAAGCTCTTCGGCTCCGCGGTGTCCTTGGTTTCGGCGGCGGACTCGGGCCCCGCCACAGCCTCCTCCGGACCTGGTGAGGCCTCCGGGGCGGGAGCCGCGGGCTCCTCCACCGGAGCCGCCCCGGCTCCATCTGGCGGCGCTTCAGGGCCCGTTGAGGCCCCACGGGCCCCCGGGGAGCCATCGGCACCTGCGGGGGGCTCTGCGACCCCCTCAGGGGGCTTCTCGGAGCCTTCCGGCTTGGTGGCCTCGGCTCCCTCCTTGGGCCTCTCCAGTGAGACGCCCTTCTTGCCGTCGCCGCTGTCGGTTCCCGCGGCCGGCGGCGGGCCGGAGGGCACGGGCGGTGCGTCCGGCGGCAGGGGCACGGGCTCGAGCACCGGCGCCGGATCATCATGGCCAGCGGCTCGGCGACGCTTGCGGTATTCCCGCACCAGGCCCCGGCCAGTGTCCTGGCCCCAGGCCACACCCTGTGCGGCCCACCTCCCGGCGCGGCGGCCCATCGGGGTCGCCAGACGCTCGACGCGGGTGTGCCCGCGGTAGCCCGAACGGAACGCCTCCGGCAGCGAGAGCACCGGATCGCGCTCCGAGGCCGGCAGATCCTTCCAGGGCGACACGCTGGCCCTGGGCTCGGCCGGCGCGGAGACCCCGTGCTTGTCCGCGATCTTCTGCACGGCCTTCTCGTGCCGCGTCCGCTCCCTCAGGATGTCCCGCTGCGCCGGGGACAGCCCGACCTTTGCCTGCTCGCTCTGCGCGCCGGCCGTGTGCACGAGCCATGCGCACGCCGCGAGAAGCAGAACTTCCATCGCTTTCCCCTCACGGTTTGCAACCGGGGGAGTGAACACCTGCCCTCGTGCGCGTACGTACGCGTGTAGGGGCGGGTCGAGTTCATCTCTCTCCCGGGTGAATGAATGGGTGAACGATCACCGTGTGTGACGAACAGTGATCTGCTGGAGGGTGTCGCTCACCTCGCGCCAGGCGCGGTTGGCAACCACCGGATCGACCCTCTGCAACACGCCGCGCAGCCGGTCCAGCCGCTTGCTCGCACCCTCCTTGGACGACCGTTTGTCGGCCTGTTTGATCTCGTTGGTCCAGTACGCGGATCCGCGTTTCGAGTGACGGTCGGTGGTCCGCTGGAGGGTGTCGTTGACCTCCTTCCAGACGCGGTCGGCGACTGCCGGATCGGTGTCCTTCAGCAGTCCGCGCAGCCGGTCTATGCGCCAGGTCGCGCCCTCCTTGGGCGACCGCCCGTCCGCCCGTTTTATCTGTTTTGCCCAGTACGCGGTTCCCCCCACGTTTCCGTATTCCTCCCTTCGATCGCTGGGTCAGGCGGGGCCAAGAGGGCCGGGCGGCTCGCAGGCTGCGATGCCTGATCACCCGGCCGCTGTTTGTGCTGGTCACCTCCCGGATCACCTTCCTGGCGGGCAGGTTGGGTGAGAGGGTGGGACCCGGCGCTTCGGCGCCTTCACCGCGTCCCCGAGGTGTTGACGGCATCTCGGGGGCCGGTGGAGCCGTCGAGCAGCTCGTTCTTGCAGATCAGGACCTGTCGCCCGTGGCGAGCAGGCCGGCAACCTGTCGGGCCTGCGCGAGGACGTCCTCGACGTCAAAGGTCACCCGAGGCGCCTGGTCGCCCTCGGCGAGGTCCTCGGCCTCCACTTCCACGGACTCGTCGATGAGCGGCCCGAGATCCTTGGCCTTCCCGATCAGCCGCTTGGCGCGCGCGACGCCCATGTTGAAGCGCTCGCGGATCTTATGGATGCCGCCCGTACCGAAGGCGCCATCCGCAGTGAGGTCGGCTCGGAGCGCGCGTACCACTTCCTCGTCGCTGTACCGCTTGCCGTTCTGCTCGCCCGTACCGGCGTCCGTGTCATCGCCGGACCAGCCGCACCGGGTCGCCCCCTCGTCCGTACCGGATCCTTGCTTGTTCGTACCGTTGGGGGTCGCGTCTGTACCGCTGATGCATGCCGTACCGGCTTCTACCTGGACGGTACGGCCGTACCGCTCGTGGTCGTCAGCGCCAGTACGGGGTGCCTTCGGTGTACCGGTATGGTCCATGCCGCTGCCCGCACCGTGTACCGGTGCGGCGGTACGGTGATCCGTTTCCGTACCGGTACGGGCGGCTCGATCCGACTCTTCCGTACCGGTACGACCGTGCGGGTTGCAGGCCGCTGTACCGGTACGGCGGTCGGCGGGAGTACTGCTCGTACCGATCCGCTCCGGTACGGCGGTACCGGTACAGCGGTCCGTACCGGTACGACCGCGCGTACCGATGAGGTTGGCCAATGCCTTCTCGGCCGCGAGCGGGGTGTTGTAGTTCAGTCCGGCGAACTCGCGGGTGCGTACCCGGCGCTGTACCGCTTCCAGCACCAGGCCGAAGTCGTTGATGTCGACACGGGCCTGGGCGGTCTGGGCCCGCCGGTCAGCCCCGGCCAGACGCAGCGAGAGGATTGGCTGCCACCTGCGGGCGTTTCCGCGGTCCTGCAGGCGGCGCAGCCGGTAGAGCCAGTAGCCGGCGCGTTCGATACGGACCTGCCGGGTGGACTCCTCCTGACTGATCGTCTCGTCGGCGGCAAGCTTCAGCTGTACCCGCACCCATTCGACCGGGTGCAGCATCCGGACTGCGGCGACCTTGCGCTCCAGCCACAGCCCGAGATCACGCTTCATCTTCTCGCGGGCGGCGAGTCGCTCTTCCAGGCTGCCGAGCTCGAAGAGCACGCCGGAAATCAGCGGCCATGCCGCCCGGGCCACGCTACCGATGAACGTGTCGGCTTCAGTAGCGGAGAAGAGCGCGCTGATGCCGATCAGCAACCAGAACAGCGTCCCGGACAGCCCGGACCCATCGCCCTTGCGGGCACGCCGGCGAGCCCGCAGTCCACAGACGAGCGCGGCAACATCCAGGCCGACGAAGGGCAGCCAGTCCCAGGGACTGGCGAGGCCCATCACATCGCGGCCAAACTTCCGCAGACCCGTGGACGACAGGTATGCGGCCGCGGCGGCCACTACCAGCGTCATCAAGTCCTCGGCCCGCCGACCACGACGCTCGCGCCGCTCCGTACGCACCTCATCGTCCAGCTCCCGGTGCGCCCACGGCGGAGCTTCCGACCTTCGCTTCGCGCGGTAGATCAGCAGCGAACCCCCGGCCACGACCGTGGTGCCGACGCTGATCTGCCATCGCCCGGCCAGCCACTCGGCTGCGGCCACGAGGGAATTCATCGTTCCTCCTTTGGCAAGCGCCCCCGCCCGCAGCAGCGCGGATCGTGGACGTGAACAGGAAAGAGGGCCATCCCCGAGAGGGGCGGCCCACGCGGAGCATCTGTCCGGCTCCACTCGCCCCGCCGCTACGAGACGGGTGGAGGAGGCAACCGACAGACGGAAGAGGTCAAGAAACGGTCTAGAGGCTGTGGATCCTGTGCTCAGGTTCGAGGTACCAACAGCGGGACGACCCAGCACTTGACCAGCGAGCGCCGCCCGGATCCGGGCGGCCACTCCCTTGGCCGGGAGTCGTGATCAGAGGAGTGCCGCCCGGGTGCAGCGTCGTGGTCGATCTCGTCGTCAGGGACGTGGCGCCGGGTGGGGCAGGGCGGTGCAGTGGTCGTTGGGCTCAGGCGCGGTAGACAGGCGGGCGGACGCCGGCGCGGAGCTCGCGGATGATCGAGCAGGGGCCCTTGGTCGCGCAGTACGCGGCGTCGTCGTCGGGCAGTGGGTTGTGCGTCATGCCGAGGTTTTGCCGCGCGACGGCGTTGACGGCCTTCAACATTGCCGGGTCGAAGGGGCGGCACTGCGAGTTGCCGTCGCGGTTCACTCCGTGGCGGGCGGCGCTGACGATGTGCTGCCGCGCCTGCCGGGCGGCCCACCTGCGGTCGTGCGGGCCGTTGTTCTCGTGGACCTTCCCGCTGTCGTGGAACGTGTCCTGGTGACAGGCTGTGCAGTGGTAGGTGATCATGTTGACTGGGGGCTTCTCGGGAAGCCACTTGCCTTCGAACTCATACACGATACGGCGTACGCCGGGTGCTGGGTCTCCAGCTGAACGACCGAGCCGACGCGGGGCAGGACCGCCCGCCCCTCCATCAGCTGGTTGCGCAGGTGCGACGTCACACAGAACTCCTTGGGCAGTCGGACATCGCAGTGCCCAACGACCTCAAGAAGGTGCAGTTAACACACCAGCCTTGCTCCGGGTGGTGCGCCACGAGGTGTGCGGCCTCGCGGTCGGGGCTGTCGGCTGACGGGCAAGTGGGCGTGTGCGGGCAGGGCGCGGTCATGGGTGAACTCCCTGAGCGGTGTCGGATGAGGTATGGATCGAAGGCAGCGGGCAAGGTGGCCAGCTGCGGGATCCCTGCGTTCTCCGCCGCCACCGGAGCCCGGTAGAAACCGGTCCGGTGGCGCCCGGGCAGCGCAGGGCTACGCGTGCTGGGCTGATCAGGCGCTGGCGTTGCGCGCCCGGTTCCGAGCGGCACGGCGCTTCATGGCGCGGCGCTCGTCCTCGCTGAGTCCACCCCAGACGCCGGAGTCCTGGCCGGACTCGAGCGCCCACTGCAGGCACTGCTCCATGACGGGGCAGCGGCGGCAGACGGCCTTGGCTTCCTCGATCTGCAGCAGGGCAGGGCCGATGTTGCCGATGGGGAAGAACAGGTCGGGGTCTTCCTCGCGGCAAACGGCGTTGTGACGCCAGTCCATGGGTTCCTCCGTTGATTCGTTGGTGCAGAGCGAAGCGGGGCGGGTGGGCTACGGCTCACTGTTCGGCCGGGTACGGCGCCGGTGAGCTGGGCGTCCGTGTGGACGACAGGGCGGGTGGATAGCGCGTACGGGGTAGCCGAGGTCCATGGCGGCATTCGCCGTCGTGGCTGCTGCGCGCAGGATCGTGGCGACAGTCGGAGTGCCCAGGCCATGTGTGGTGATGGCACGGGCGGCGGCCGCCTGCGTGTCGCGGGCCGTTTGAATGAGGTGTGGCATCAGCCCGTCAGGCAGCCTGGGCGAACGCGGGCTTGCCGGGGCGGATCAGGTAGTCGGTGATGGTCCAGGCCGTGCCGATCGCGTAAGGCTCGCCCTGAGGGTGAAGCGTGTCGCGCACGATCACCGCCCACCGCGCAGCAGCCCGACCCAAGAGCCCGGCTGCCTTCTTCGGGTCCGTGACCAGCGCCAGGACCTCGTACCGCCCGCCCTCGGTCGCATAAATGGCGCCGGGGCGACGAGGGCCGATCTCGTCCCTCACGGACCTCACGGACAGCGCTGCGATGCTGGTCACGGTCGTTCCTCTCGATAGTTGACCTGCGAAAGGAACCCCCAGGGCGGCATCCCTGGGGGTCCGTTGCGTATCGGGCCCCGCCGGGCGGGGCAGTGCGTCCTGCGCACGCCTGGTGGCCGCCAGCGCGGGCGGGCACCAGGGCAGCGCAGGCTGCTTTCGGTGCGGCGCTGCCCCCGGCGAGGCCAGGAGTAGCGCGGGGGTGATCAGAGGGAGCCGTTGTGGCCACAGCTGTGGCAGGTGTAGACGCCGCCTACCGCGTCGACCGGCTGATGACAGTGGCCGCATGACCCGGACGAGATGTCCGCCGAGAGGATGGCCGCGCGGATGGCCGCGCGGACGACTAACCGTCCCAGCCTCCTCATCCCCCGGACCGCCCCTCGATCTGGCAACGGATCTCCTTGCCGAGCGGCGAGGGCTCGACGGTCCAGCCGGGGGCAAGCACATCGAGCAGTTGCAGGCCGCGCCCGCACTCCGCGTCGTCGTTCACCGTCTCCCGGCGGGTCGGCAGCAGATCGCCGCGGGCGTCGTGCACGGCCACCTCGATACCGGTGTCCGTGGCACTCGCCTCCACTACCAGCACCGTGCCGTCACCGCAGGCCCGTACGACGTTGCCGATCAGCTCGGAGACCACAAGTTGCGCGGTCTCGGCGGTGTCCTGGTCGGCGCCGTACTTCACCGGCACCGTGCCGACTAGCCGCCGTACGGCGCTGACGGTTTCCGCGTTGGCGATCATCTGGGCGACGAAGCCGCGGACGAGGTGCCGGGGGTGCAGCCCGGGAACGGTGGGAAGCTGCGGCCGCTCCTGGTGAGCGTGCCGGACACGGCGCAGCGCCTCCGGCACGCTCACATCGCTGTCTCCGACGCGTACGCGAGGAGGCGGTGGAGCTGTCATGATGATGTCCAAGGTCGATTCCTCTCCAGCGAGTTGGCGACCGACGACGGCCCCGGGGTGCGATCCCGGGGCCGTCCTCGCTTTGCTGACTGCCGTACGAGCTGGCTGCCGTACGAGCAGCCACGGCCCTGGCCACCCCAGTGCGGGTGGCCAGGGCCGTGGCTGTTCGTGTCAGATCAGATGCCGACGCGGGTCCGGCAGGTGTTGTTCGCTTCCTCGATCAGCGTGCCGCTGCGCTTGGCCGTGACCGTCTTGGTGCCGACCGTGGCCTCCTGGTGCTTCGCCCACTCGGCTGCGTTGGCCGCCTTACCCCTGGTCACCCGGTAGCGGGTGACGAGCGCGTTCACGCGGGTTTCCCTCGTGTGCTCGCGGTCGCGGTACGACTGGGTGCGCCGCAACTGCTCGTACAAGGTGGCAAGCCGAGCGCCGTCCGCGCAGCGGTGCGTGCCGCCGCAGCGGCCGACTGCGCTGCTGGCCCGGCACTTCTTCAGGTGCTCGCGGTAGGCGGTGAGCGCGTCGGAGGCGTTGACCGGGGCCGGAGTCATCTTGGTGACGGGCTTGGCCGGAGCCGGGATCGGCTTGTGGTGCTGGCGCGCGGAGCGACGGCCGGCCGTTTCCGCGTCCCCGTCCTCCAACAGCCGCTGCCACACCTCGTATGCGACGTCGACGGTGACGCGGCGGTTACTGTTCCTGCAGCGGATCGACGCGTCCTTGTGGACCGTACCGGCGTCGTGCGGCACCAGTTTCTGCACCTTGGCCCGGACGCCGGTGATCGGTACCAGCGTCCTGCATTCGGGGCAGATCAGGGAAGCGCAGGCGGGCCGCAAGTCGTACTGGTGAGGCTTGAGAGTGGACACACGCAGGGGCGGACACGGGTTGATGTTCCGGCTTCGGGCCCGGGACTTACGGAAACGAGCGGTCGGTTCAGAGGCCGGAGCGGACATACGTAACTCCTCACGAACGGAGCGGCAGAGACATGGCGCGGTGCTCTCTCCGCCCTCCAGGCCACACGGCGAACCGGGTGCCCTGCAGGACAGACAGCGCATCAGCGCTGCAACATGCACGCAGACCAGCCGAGGAACCCGGGGGAGTTTGATGGAGCTCTCGACCCCGGCCACCCCGCGAGGGGCAGACGACGTACTGCGGTGGTGCTGGTCAGGGACCGAGATTCCGGCCCCCCGAAAAACCTCGGTAACGAGGTTGCGTCCCAAGTACAACGAACCTCGGTACCTATGTCAAGTGCATCGGTACCGATGCTGTATCCTGTGCGAGCGATTTTCGACGCGATCTGCGCCCTCAAGGAGGCCTCGGTAGCAAGCCGTCCTACGATCGCTACCGAGGTAGGGAGACAGATGACGGATGCGACCGGCACGCAGCGCACCAAAGTCCAGCAGATCGCCGATGACCTGAAAGCGGCGATCGAACATGGTGAGTACGGACCCGGCGATCGGCTGCCCGGAGAGAACACGCTGGCCGCGCACTATGGCGTCGCCAGCCTCACCGCGCGCAGGGCGCTCAGGATCCTGCGCACCGAAGGTCTCGTCGAGAGCAGGAAGGGAGCTGGCGCACGCGTCCTTTCGTTCCGCCCCATCAGGCGCCGCGGCATTCCTCGGCTGGCCCGTGGCCAGTGGGGAAGCGGGAAAACGATCTGGTTGGCAGACGACAACCGTGCTCCCGACGTCGACCAGATCACAGTGCTGCAGGACATGGCTCCGCCTCAGCACATCGGCGACGTGCTTGAACTGGCGCCTGGCGAGACCGTCTGCGTGCGCAGTCGGCGGTACGTCATGGAAGGACGACCGGTCATGGTCGCAGAGTCCTATCTCCCCCAGGCGTTGGTGGCGGGCTCGCCGATCACTCAAGCCGACACCGGCCCCGGCGGCATCTACGCACGTCTGGCCGACCTTGGGCACGCCCCCGCGCGGTTTCGCGAAGAGATCCGGGTACGCATGCCCTCTGGAGAGGAAGCCGCTCGCCTGGCGATTCCTTCTGAAAGATCTGTGATCAAAGTGGCACGCACGGCGCTTGACGCCGATGGACGTGCAGTCGAGGTCAATGAGATGACCATGGATTCTGCGGCGTACGTCCTGGAATACGCATTCGATGCTTGACTCTCGGATGGTCATCGGCTGCTGCCCCCGTAGGGGCAGCAGCACGGCCTGCCCCGGTATTCGGTGGTGGCCATGGCGCTCACCGTTCCTGCCGACTCGACGCCGCCAGCAGGGCCTTAACGATCACGCCGGTGATCCCGGTCCTCGCGACGGTCATGGCGACGTCGTGGATCCCATTGATCAGCACCATCCCGACCACGCCGACGACCAGCACCGCAGTGATACCGACGACGGCTGGGCCCCACTCTCGGCGCCGCCTTGTGCTCGAGTCAGCGAACGTCAGATCGAGCGACCGACCATGCGCGTCGATCACCCAGTGCGCTTGGGCTGTCATGGTGTCCCTCTCTCATCTCTGCGACCTGCTGCTATGACACCGGTTCCGGGCGTTCATCAGCTTCCTTGCTGGAGGCACTCAGCGAGAGCTGCTGCTGTACCGGCGGTGTGCCACTCGCGTGCCACTTGTGTTGCACCCGGCGGCGTAGCCTGCTGCCGCCGTCACGTGGAGGGGATTTACTGATGCCGTCAGTGCGCCAGTGGACCGGCCAGGAAGCGACGTTCCTTCGCACTGTGATGCGGATGAGCATCCGCACGTTCGCCGAGCATCTGGGAGTCAGTGCGAGCATGGTTACGCAGTGGAAGCAACGCGGTGCTGCTCTGGTCCCGGTTGCGGCGACTCAAGGAATTCTCGATACGGCCCTGCGGCAGTGTTCTGAAGAAGAGCGCCACGCGTTCTTCGCTCTGCTGGCATCCTCTGAAAGTTCCGCAGAGGCCACTTGTGTGACGGACGTGGCTGATCAGCAACCCAAGTTGCCCCCCGGCATGGTCCGTCAAGAGCTCCCGTCTGAGGTGGCTCATAGCCAGAACGGATGGCGGGAGGTGCGGCGCTATCTGAACGCTCACCGGGAGCAGTTGTCTCGGTCTGCCGCGGAGCTGTACGAGCCCAGCCAGCGCATGGCCGGTACTCCATTGCTGACGACACCTGAGTGGGTGCCCCCGGAGCCTGTGCCGCTCGATCGCATCCGGTTGGTCTGGGCCGACGAGCCTCCGGATGTCTTGGTGGATGGCAGCGAGTCCGCGACGCTGCCAATCCGGCCGCTCCGTACGGCCACATCGCGATTCGACCGGTACACGCAGGCCATCCGCTACATCGACCGGCCGGCCTTGTTTGAGAACCGGCCGAGTTACCGGCTGACCGGCGTGGAATGGTCGGATGGCGGGGGGCAGCTGACCTTCGGGCTTGGCGCCTACTTCGACAAGCTCGACGTGTGCGAGGCGATCGGCCACGAGTTCGCCTTTGCATCTCTGGAGCGCCCCGGCGGCGCCGATCCAGTGCGCCGCCTGTGGGGGGCTCTACCGCTACGTCGAATGGTCGATGATCCGTTCGATCCGACTGTGCGGGCTGTCACGCCCGCGATCACGACACTGCTGATCCGCCGGCGGCGTGATGGTTCGGCGACGTTCCTGCTGCACTGGCGGGATCCGGCGAAGGTGGCGACAGCTGGCGGTCTGTACGACACCATCCCGGCGGGCGAGTTCCAGCCAGGCAGCGTTCTGTCTGCGCAGTCTCCGGGCGAGCTTGACCTGTGGCGGAACATCGTTCGTGAGCTCAACGAGGAGCTGTTGGGCGCGCCGGAGTTCGACGGGAGCAGCAGCCGGTCTCTGTCCGATGGGCAGTGGCCGCTGTTCCGGGCTCTCGACCGGGCCCGGGCTCAGGGCCGAGTCAAGGTCGTGTGTTTCGGCATCGGTGTGGACGCGCTGACCCTCGCCGCCACGATCCCGAGCGCCCTCGTCATCGACGATGAAGTGTTCGACCAGCTCTTCGGGGAAATCGCCGAATCCAACGCCGAAGGGATCACGGTGACCCACTGGAACGGGCAGGACACCACAGACGGCATCCCGTTCACCCAGCAAAACGTGACGCAGTTTCTCGAGCGTGAGCCGATGGCACCGCCTGGGGCCGCGTGCTTGGCCCTGGCGTGGCAGCACCGAGAGGTTCTACTGGCCCGCTGATGTGTCTCAACGATGGAACGCCGAGGAGTTCACACTTGAACACCCATGTGATGGACAGCGAGCAGCAGTGGCGGCAGGTTCGCGACTACCTCAACCTGCACCGTTTCGATCTGTCTCAGGTCGCAGTGGAAGGCTTCACGGAGGAGCTTCGGGTTGCAGGCACTCCTCTGCTGGCCCAGCCCGAATGGCTTCCGGCCTCCCCGGTGCCTCTGGAGGACGTGCACCTCACCTGGTCCGAAGATCGGGTGCCGACCCCCATCAGCGGGGCAGAGTCCGAACTCGATCACATACGGCCGTGCAGAGAGAATGGGACCCCGTACTCGTTGTATGCGGATGCGGTGGAGGCTCTCGCCCGTCCAAAGCTGTTCCAGGACCGCCAGTGCTACCGCCTGCTGGGCCTCGACTCCACCCGCCCGCAGCCACAACTGCACCTTGGCCGCGGCCGATACTTCGACGTGATCAATATCTGCGAGGCGGCCGCCCACGAGTTCGCCGCCGCCTCCCTGATGTCCGCCGACAACAGCATCCTGCCAGCCGCGTCCGCAATGCCGTTCCGTTCAGCCATCGGCGATCCGACAGATCTCAGCCGACGCCCCGTCATGGCCGCAATCAGCACCCTGACCATCCGGCACGACCGCACTACCGACGATGCCCAGTTCATCCTGCATTGGCGTGACCCTCAGAAGGTGGCCACCGGCGGCGGCCTCCACCAGGTCATGCCGGTCGGCATGTTCCAGCCCTCCCACGACGCCCCGTGGAACACGGCGAACGACTTCGACCTCTGGCGGTCGATCGTTCGAGAACTCAGCGAGGAGCTCCTCGGAACCACCGAGGACTACGGCAGCGACAGCGCCCCCATCAATTACGAGGTCTGGCCGTTCAACATGAACCTCCAGCAGGCCCGTCGGTCCGGTGACCTGCGTGTCTCCTGGCTGGGCCTCGGCATCGACCCGCTAACGTTCGTCTGCGACATGCTCACCGTCGTCGTCGCCGACTCACAGCTCTTCGACAGGACATTCTCGAAACTCGCGGCCACCAACGATGAGGGCCACCTCGTGGCAGTCGAAGACGGAACAGGTCGCTCCATCGGAATCCCCTTCCGCGCCGACCACATCAAACGCCTCACCACCCAGGAACAGATGCAGCCAGCAGGTGCAGCCTTGCTGCGCCTGGCTTGGAAGCACCGCGCAGAACTCCTCAAGACCTCGTAACTCGCTTGGACAGACTTCGGCTAGTGCCAGCCTCCCTTGAGTCTCTGCCACATTAGTTCCATTTCCTGTTTCCCGCCTTGCGGGAGGTGAGGATAACGGGCTGCCCGTCGTGCGGGAAATGCAGTGTGTTCGTCCGCAGTCGTTGGTTTTCACCGTCAGGATCAGTTCAGATCGACGCTGAGGGGCGTCAGAGCTCTACCGGGGAGGTGCAGCAAACGGATGGGCCAGGTGGCTCGGAGAGTCGTTGTTCCGCTCGGTCTCGGTTTCCACATTGCGCGGTCGCAGTGCGCGAAGGGCGGCTTGGAGAGTCGGCTCGTAGTCGCCGGGGTCCCAGCCGTCCGGAACGGTCACCTTCGTGCGAAGTCTGTCCTCGCCAACGCGGTGGATCTTGCAGTCGACGAATGGCACGAGACCGAACTTGCGGGCGTGGAGGAGGACCGGCTTACCTGCCTTGACGATGTCGATGACCTCGAGCCGGGCGACTTCACCCAGGCGGTAGACGTGGCCCTTGAGGCCGCGCTTGGTGGCGCCGACGACGACCAGGCCGTCGAAGGTCGGGGCCAGATCCTTCCACTTCTCCGTGTAGTTCTCCGGCGTGAAGACGTCTTCGAACTGCACCAGCTCCACGCCCGGGAGGCGGTGGCGGATCTTCGCCAGCCGCTCCTCCCACTGCCGGCGCCGCGCGATGTGCGGGGAGGCGCAGACGTAGACGCGTACGGGCTCGCCGGGCTTCCGTGCCGCGCGGATCTTCTTCATAGCCGCGATGTAGGCGCGCTGCTGCGCGGCCGTCGCGTACGTGGCCAGGGGAGTATCCGTCGCAGAGGAGTTAGGCATGGCGTTCATCATGCCCTGATCGGCTGTCACCGCAGGCGCGAGCATGGGGAGATGCTGTTTCACTCGTATGGTCAACTTCCTCGCGTCGCCCCCTCCGCGGAGGGTGATCGAGGGGGTAGGGTGAGTCCGATCAAGGTCTACGTGAATATAGAAAAGCCCCCAGCGCCTGGTAAGCCCTGGGGGAGTGGAGAACCTGATTGGAGGCTCTCGGTGTTCATGGCACCACTGTACCCGCGGGCCTTCGCCCGCACACAAGATCCCCGCCATCTTCGCGATCACTCGCGCTGCATGTCAGCGGGGCTTTTCTGTGTACAGGCACACCCCGACCAGCCCTCGGTGGAGGGGGTCGAGATGACTTAGGTCTGGGGGCGGCTCAGCCGCCCGGGGCCGCCGGGTGATGCCACTCACCTCGGCGTAGCGCCCCATCTGCTCTCCGGTTGGCCTGCCACAGCTTCCCGGAGGAGTTGTTCGACCCGGTGCCACCCGGCTTCGAACAGGTCGATCTCTGGTTCTGCCCGAACCAACGAAGACCCCGAGGGGCTTCGTTATGCCCTCACGCAAGGAGAGGAGCAGTGCTCATTTTGCACGACCACACTGCCTTTCGCCAGCCCGAATATGCCCGTTTCATCCGTGTTTGCGGGTCCGCGAAGTCTCGCCTGGTGCAATCTCACAGCCGCACTTATCCGGTTTGTTCCATTTCTGCGCCGCTTGCCGCTCTGGCCGCGCCCTCCACCGCGCTCTGCTCCGTTGCCCCCATCCGCGGCCGCAGCCCGGTCTGGTCTCTGCCCGCAGACGTGCACGGTCGCCACATGATCCATAACCCGCCTGTGCCGACCCGCCCTGCTGTTGCTCGCGGGGTGGCCCGGTGAGCGCCGTGGCGCCGACCTCCGCGCCGACCTCCGCGCCGACCTCCGCCCCTCGCGGGCAGTCGGCCGACGAGGACGCGGTCGCCGTGCTGCCCGAGCTATGGGTTCCTGTGGCACGGCAGTGGCTGTCGACCTCGTTGGGCCGGGTGGCGCCGGACGGTTACTCCTGGATGCAGGGCGTGCATTGGGTAGCGGGCTCGGGGCTGTACGAGCCGCGGCGGTACCGGTCGCACGGGCCGCGCAGCTTCGGGCGGACGACGGTGTACGTCGCGAAGGTGCTCAGCGAGCTGACACCGTGCCGTCCGGGGATCGAGTACCTGGTGCGCCGCACCGGTCTGAGCGAGCGGACAGTCGAATACCACTTGCAAATGCTGCGGGAGACCGGGCTGTTGGCGTGGGAGGTGCGCGGGACGAGGGTGAGTGGCGAGCGGGCGCAGGCGTCGGTGTACGTACGGATGCTGCCGCCCGAGTTCGATTCCGCGCTGGGGATCCGTACGGTGCTGCGCGATGAGACCGCGCCCGCGTACACCCGTGCGGCCACCGGTATCGCGGATGCGGGCCGGGAGCTGATGGCGCGGCTGGGGAAGAAGGCGGCCCGTAAGGTGCGCAAGCCCCGCTCGAAGACGTCCTCGAAGGCCTCGATGAAGGGTGCTCGCAGAGCTGCTGATGGGGCGTCTGTGACGGCTGTTTCGGGTGGGTCGCGTTGCACCCCAATGGGGGGTGGTGCTGATACGTCTTCTACTGCGGGTGCTACTTCTTTCCCCCCTGAGAGCGAGCTCGCAAGCGGGGGCAGCAAGTCCTCCACCCCGAAGAAGTCCAAGGGCCGGTCCGGAGGTCGCCGGAAGCTGAACGTGGTCGGGCGCCGCTATCAGGTGGCTGCTGAGCTGATCCGGGACGTGGACTGGCTGCGGGGCTGCTCGGTGCCCCGGATCGCCTGGGTGGCTCGGCACGTGGCCGATGCCGGGTGGACCAGGACCGAGGTCCTCGCGTGGCTGCACTGCCGGGGCGAGGCCGCGCGGGTCCGCCGCGGCTCCGGTCTGCTCGCCGTGCTGCTGCGGGGCGCGGAGCAGATCGTGGACACTCCCGCGAAACGGGCCGCGATGGTGGAGAGCTGGCGCGGGGCCCAGGAAGCGGCGCGCCGCCAGCGTATTCAGCAGGTCCGCGCCCGTGCTGAGCGGTACGAGGGCGACTGGCAGGCCCCGTCCAGCCGCGCCGTTCAGCGCGAGGTGGAGACGGCTTTCGCCCAGGTCAGGGACATGGCGCTCGGCGGCCGCGACCAGGACCAGGTCGTCGCCCCCGACGACGCGGTGGAGCCGTGCGGACCGCTGGAGCTGACCGAGTTGGAAATCCAGCAGCACCGGATTGAGGCCTGGAACGAGTTCATGACAGGCGATACGACCCTCGTCGAGAGCGCCATCAACGGGCTCGGACGGCCTCTTGCGGAGCGCATCTACGGGGCCGAGCTGGTGCACCGCGTGATGCGGCTGACCAGCGGCGCCCGCAGCTCGCTGATGTCCCTGGGACGCCAGTAGGAGGCCCGATGATCGAGGCGAACCCCCGCAGCGAGTCGGTCGGGCCCGTGAGCCAGGAGCTGTCCGGCGTGGACCTGGCGCGTGTCGCACTGCACGCCGCTCGGGATGCGGCGCGCAAACGCGGCGCCACGGCCGAGGCCCGTACGCCCCGACGACGCGCTCGGGTAGGGCAGCGGGACGGGCGCGATCCGCAGGGCTTCGCGGCCGTGCTCCAGGGGCTGATGGCCGACCGGGCCTGGGACCTCCCGGCCGTCGGTGGCACGGTCGTGGACCGGTGGCCCGGGATCACGGCCACGGTTGCCGAGCGCTTGGCCGAGCACGTCCAGGCCGTCGCCTTCGACGCCGACAGGGGGCAGCTGGATGTGCGGGCGGACTCGCCCGCGTACGCAACGCAAATCCGGCTCATGACCCCACGGTTGATGGCCGCGGCCAACGAAGCAGTCGGCCGCGAGGTGGTCCGCTCGATTCGCGTGCTGAGCCCCGGCGCACCCGCCTCGACCCGCACCAGTGGCGGAACGAACCGCGCGGCGTCCCCGCCGGTGCCCGAGGTGCCGGGCCGTACCCGTGAGACCGTGTCGCCGGGCTATCAGCGGGCGCTGGCCGCCCTCCAGGCCGGCAGGCCGGAGCGCGCCGTCGACCCGCAGATCGCGGCGGCCATCGAGCGGCAGAACACAAGCCGTGGGATGCGGGAGCCGGAGGAGGCGTTCGGCGACGGGCAAGCTGCGGTCGAGGCGCTGCAGGCCAAGGCGGCCCGGACCGCGGCCGCCGACAGCAGTCGCGCTCGCGCGCTGCGCCGAGCGCGGGCCGAGCGGACCGGATCGGTGACTGCCACTGCGCAGGGGGAGGTCCGTATCGCGTGATGACTGTGCGTACGGGAAGTGTCTACAGGCCGGTGATATCGGAGGTGTTGAGGTGATTGGATGGCCGGGTGTCGGCGCCGGTACGGGGTCGTTGAGCATGCCGTGCGTGACTGGTGGAGCAGTGAAGCGAGGGGGAGGTAGCCGGTGAGCGATCGAAGCGCGATTGAGTGGACCGAGGCGACGTGGAATCCCACTACGGGGTGCGACCGCGTTTCGGAGGGCTGTACCAACTGCTACGCCCTCGCGCTGGCCAAGCGGCTCAAGGCTATGGGCGCGGCGAAGTACCAGAGGGACGGCGACTCGCGGACCTCCGGTCCTGGATTCGGTGTCACGCTGCACCCGGACTCGTTGGACACCCCGTATGAGTGGAAGAGCCCGCGGGTGGTGTTCGTCAATTCCATGTCCGACCTGTTTCACGCGCGCGTGCCGCTGGCGTTCGTGCGGCAGGTCTTCGAGGTCATGGCCGCCACCCCGCAGCACACCTACCAGATCCTGACCAAGCGGGCCCGGCGCCTGCGCCAGCTCGCTCCGAAGCTGGACTGGCCGCCAAACGTGTGGATGGGCGTCTCGGTCGAATCGGAGACCGAGCTGCCCCGCATCGATGATCTGCGCCAGGTCCCGGCCGCGGTGCGGTTCCTGTCCTGCGAGCCGCTGCTGGGCCCGCTGCCCGGGCTGGACCTGGACGGTATCCACTGGGTCATCGCCGGTGGGGAGTCTGGCCCGCGCCACCGCCCGCTGGACGCGGCCTGGGTGACCGGTATCCGCGACACCTGCCAAGACGCGGACGTCGCCTTCTTCTTCAAGCAGTGGGGCGGCCGCACCCCGAAGGCCGGCGGCCGCCTGCTGGAGGGCCGGACCTGGGACCAGATGCCGATGCCGGTCGCGGCCTGACTGACCTGCGCGTTGTGGCCGGGCCACCCAGGCCCGGCCACATACGTCAGGCTGCGAGGTTGCCGGGGAGGAGAGTGATCTCCCGGGTCTTCTTCACGCCCACCCCGTTGCTGAGCGTCCTGCCCTGTTCATGCAGAAGCCGTACGGCCTGGCGCACCACCGGCTCGGTGACCTGCCCGTAGAAGGACCCGAAAACCTCCAGCGTGTGGTCGACGAGCCTGACCGGCCGCCGGGTCCGCGCCAGCAGTTTCGCGAGGTTCTCGGCGATCTCCGGCACCGCCTTGGCCTCCACCTCTTTCGGGTCCGGGCGCGTCAGCGAGGTCATGGAGAACAGCGCGTCGTCCTCACGTTCCTCCAGCGTCTCCCACCAGGTTGTCCGGGCCCGGGCAACGGTGTCGCCGAAAACCCACAGGCCATACGGGCTGCGGGTGGCGAACACCAGCCGATACACAGCCCGCTTGCGTGGCGAGTGCGACACCGGAACCGACTGCACGAGCATTCCTGTGCGTTGCACCAGACGGCGCGCGTACTCGGCTGCCACGGCCTCGATCGCGTCCTCGACCGCGCCTTCCTTGCCTCGAGAGGCCACCGCGTCGGCGAAGTACTCCCGCCACCAGGTCCCGCCGCACACGTCATCGAACCGCTGCAGCGACTTCTCGTTACCCTTCGGCGAACGGACGTGCCCGCCCAGGCGCCACACGGCCATCATGCTGAAGTTCATCAGCAGCTCGGTCGGCGGCCATTTCTTCTGTGGGCGCCTGTGCGCGAGGACGTTGACGAGGCGGTCCTGCGGCAGGACAAGCCCGCATGGATCCAGGAAGAGGAACAAGGGCTCCCGGACAGCCCGCGCGACGACCTGGTCGAGAACGCCGTCGACCTCACCGCGATGAGCGTGCGCCTGCACGCCGCGAGTCAGGTATTGCTGGACGACCTCCTGTAACCGGGCAAAGGACTTCGCCTGAGGCTCCGAGAAGAAGCACTCCAGCGTCAGCCCCGGCCTGCCGCCCAGGTACGAGGCGACCCTCAGCGCGATCTCCGCGGACGCCGGATCCCCGTTCTCGTAGCGGCCCTCTCCCGCGTACCCGTCGAGGTAGACCACGCGCTTGTTGCGTGACTGAGTGCCTGTCATCCCCCCGAACTGCGGTAGATACCGCTTGAGGAGATCGTGCTTGAACACGCTGGGCAGAGCCTTGTCCACCCAGTAGTCCCCGCCCGTACTCGACGACATTGCCACCCCCGCCATCCGCCGTATTCGTATGACCACAGATGGTGAAGCACCGGGAGGAACCGAGCAAGAGCCCGAAACGGGACAGACGAAAAGGCCCCTGAAGGGCCTCCGGGTGGCGGATCGCCCCGCACTATCGAGCCCTCAAAGCGGACGGGCAGCGCCGGTAGGAGGCTGTCGCCAGCCAGGGCGTAGGTCTGCCGCGTCACCCCGGGACCGCGACTGCAGCGCGGCTGGACTGATCAGCGCGGGCTGATTGAGCTACCCCTCAGCACTGGTCGCAGGGCCTCCCGAAAGAACCCCCTTCACACTGGTTGCGACCGGGCGTCCTGCCCCCTGGGGCCGGTAGGTGCTATCCGCCTCGTGACCGGCAGAGGCAATTGCCTGTGGCAAGTGCCGTTTCTGCGGCGCGAAATCTCACAGGAGTGGGCTTTCGCTACGGTAGGAGACACGAGATTTGCACGTCCGGGGAAACCGCCAAACCCGGACGCGTCCGACAAACCGCCACGCCCGCCTGGATTCACGGTTCGCCACCTCAGCTTCCAGGCGTTGTTGTTCTCCACCCGCCAGGAGATTGCCATGACTGCTCAAACTTCGGACACCAACGGTCGTGAACTGCGCATCAACGTCACCGAGGACGTCTACGACCAGATTCAAATTCTCGCTGCCCGCATCCAGGTGCCTGCCGAGGAGTACGCTGCGCGCATGCTCGCTGACGATGTGGCCCACGCGCGATTCCTCGAAGGTGCCGAGAACTTCATCGCCGAGCACGGCATCGCATTCGCTGAACGATTTGGCCCTCGCCCGGCTGGAGGCCAGGCCGCGTGATCTTAACCATCAACCTGGGCTGGCTGCTGCAGGTCGCTCAGGAGAAACTGTCCGGTGATCCGGACGTTGTCGACTATGGCGCGCTTGAGGCGGCCCGGGCCCGCCACTGCGCCGTGGTGCTGGGAAATCTGGTCTATCCGGAACCGCACCACCGGGCCGCAGCACTTCTGCAGTCCCTTGTCCGGCTGCCCGCTCTGGAGCACTCCAACGAGCTGTACGCGGCGAGCGTAGCCGCGGCGTTCCTCCACGCCAGCGGCCGCACGGTGAAATTGCGCGCCGACCAGGCGATAGACCTGATCGAGCAAACCGCGACCGGCCAGCTCCCCGTCCGAGACATCGCCTCCGTCCTGCGGACATGGACGGCGGACAGCTGAAAAGGGCGACGCGCCCGCCCTTTCTCCGCCGGTAGGGCACCGCTAGGAAGTCGTCATGTCACCGGCCAGGGCGTAGGGCAGCTCCGTTGCCGGGACCGCAGCTCATGTCTCATGACGGCTGGTCAGGTCCCTCTGCCGCGGGCGGCCGCGTCAGGGGAGCTGGGCAGCAGGTCGTACCAGGACGCGGCGGTGGGTCCGGCGCTGTAGGCGGCGAGCTTGGTCCCCATGGAGCGGTGCGGTGCGCCGGGCGACCCGGGTGCCGGAGCCCTGCCGGGCGGAGAGCCAGCCCTCCTCGACGAGGTCGGCATATGCCTCAGCAACGGTATTGCGGGAGATACCCAGGTCGTGGGCGAGGCTCCGGTAGGAGGGCAGCCGGGTGCCGGGGCAGCCCTGCGTAACCAGCCCTTCGACACGCCCGAGGACCTGGCAAAGGCCGCGGCCGCGCAGGCTGCCGAGCAGGCTCGGCAGCGGACTGCGGAGCATCTGCTGGCCACCCGTATCGCCGAGCTGGAGGCGGCGACCCGTACGACGTCTGGGCCCGCAGCCGATGACGGTCCGGTTTGCGCGGGCTGTGGGAAGTACGTCCGGCGGTTGACCCCGGGCGGGTTGTGTCTGGGCTGTGAGCAGGTGCGTTTCAACCGTGACGTACGCGGGCGGGGGCGGGTGGCATCAGCCCCACGGCGCGGCGCACCGTGGGGCGCGGCTGTGGGGCGACGCGGCGATGCCCGGGGCGAGTTGCTCCTGCGGCAGAGCAGGCGTATTTCATAGCTTCATCCATCTACGCGAACTTTAAGGAGTTTCGCCCGAAACATTCCGCTACCGGGAGTCGCATCGAGGCAAACTGGCGTCCAGTTTTCTCCATATACGCCCAGTTCGTGTAGAGGGCCGGATGATTCCAGGAGGCCCTTGCCGTGGCGATGCGCATCTGGAACAGCAGCGCGTCGAAGAAGCCCGTGCGGGACATCCAGGACCGGTGTTCGTGGTGCGGGAACCCAGTGGAGTGGCGCGAGTCGTTCGAGGCGATCAGGGTCCCGCTTATCCCGGTGGAGTTCCCGACCAGAGCCGTCCCGCCCCGGTACCGATGGCACCTGGACAACGGCATCGCCTGTCTGGGGGCGAACCCGCGCGACTACGGATATTGCCGCATCAAGCACTCCTCGGTATGCCCCGCCGTGCCGCACGACGACCTCGACCCGGCCATGGAAAGCATCCTCCGCAAGCTCGGCGTCCGCATGCGGCAGATGATCCACTCCGGCGCCTTCGTCCCCGCCCCGGCGGCGCCCAGGAGCGAGGCCGAAGTCCAGGAACCCGATCCCCCGACAGCGGCCGGCACCGGCGGCGTACGCCACGTGATCCACCGCGGCGGGCTCTTACGGATCGCGCCTGGCACGCTGGAGGAGCTTCAGTGCATCGCGGCCGGGGCCGAAGGACGGCGCTGCCCGAACCTCATCATCGACATCACCGAAGGGCGCTGGATCGAGACCGACATCCCCTACGCCCCCGGCCGCGCCCACCAGCAGATCCTGAACGTGACCGGCGGACAGATGTGGGTCTGGGATCTCACCAGCCCCGATTTCATGGACGCCCGCCGCTGCCTGCTTCAGCGCTGCCCAGAGCACGCCGACGAACGCGCGCGCGAAGCGTGCGACATGGAACTCGTGGCCTTCGACTCCATGCGGCACGGCGACTTCATCCTCGACCGTGCCCCCGATGGCTACGACGCGCCGCAGAACGAGCCGTCCCTGGTCTTCGATCTCGCCACCCCTTCTCGCCAGATCTGTGCCACCGAGGGATGCGGCAACGGCACCGTGTCGGTCGTCGAGAAGGGATGGAAGTGCTACCAATGCGTCCGGCAGGAGAAGCGCCGGCAAGCCACACACCAGCGCTGGCAAGGGGAAGCACACGAGGGAGACCCCTCCGGGGAGGATCGGCGGGGGAGTAGCGGAAGCACCGCTGTGAGGAAGGCGTACCGATGACCACAAGCCCGGTTGCGGGTTCGGCTGACCTGCATGCTTGGTGGCTCCAGGCCGTGGGTGAGGAGGTGGCCGAGCAGGCACGCCCGGTCCGGCTCGATACCAGCGGGCAGCTGCACGTACGGTGCTTGATCCCAGCGTGGGCAACCCAGATGCGGCAACTCAGCCGACAGGTGGCCGATCGGCTGACGGCCATCAGACCGGAATCAGGCGTCGCGGGGCTCACCGTCGTGCTGTCGCCCGCCCGCCTGTTGGTTATCGGGCCCCCAAAGTGGCAGCACCAGGAGTTGTTGTCCCCGGCGCTGGAGGATGCCTGGCACGACGTGACCCAGATACACGGCCCGCATCAGCCGCTTGTGATCGTCCACGGCCTCGACGGCGAGCTCGGATCCACCCTCGCCGCCTGGACGCAGCATGCCGGCGTTGCCTCCGAGTCCCACACTCCGGAATGGGACATCTGCGGGCCGGACTGCCCTGCCGATCCCAACCACCGGCAGCTGCGGCCAGACGGAACGCCATACTGCCCAACCGCCGGACGCCGACTGAACCAGCAGATGATCGATCACGGCGCGGACATCATCCTGGCGCTCATCCCGCCAGGATCCGCCGACCTCGATGCCGATATTCGCCACGCCCGCGCCGTACAGATCCCCGTGCGGGAAATCCACAGCCCAGACCAGCCCTGACGGCGCCCCGGACCCGTCGCAGCGCGGACACGAAAGCCCCCAGCCGGTCGGTGAGCTATTCGGGCGTCCGCAGACGGTAGGGTCCGCCCACGCCCAGCAGTCCCGAGGAGACGCACCATGCCGTCCTCACACAAGATCACCATGAGGCCCGCCCCCGGCGTGGAACTCCTAGAGGTCGACTTCACCTTCGGAAGCTCGTTCCCACAGCCTCGCGGGCGCACGTTCCGCGAGGGATACGGATTCGACATCGAACTCCCGGCCGTCCTCGACCTGCTCACCGCCGTCGACGACGGCGTGCTCGACGCCAGGTACGTCAAAAACCTCCTGCTGCGCGCCGTCGACCACATGTACGAACCAGCGGGCTGCTTTCGGCACGAAGACGACGAGGACAAGCTCGCCTGGTGCCGACGAGACGGCACCTGCCGGATCTGCGACCGGCACAAGGACGCCTTCGCCGCCTCCCTCACCCTCGCGGCCGAGCGGTGGCGCCGCTGGACCCTGCCCGAGCAGTACCCCTACGCCACCGGCAATACGAAGGGACTCCACGAGGTCGGCTGTTCGGTGGTGTACCGAGCCATGCCCGAAACGTTCAGCCCACCGTCCGCCGAGGATGCCGAAGCCCTGCGCTCATACGCCCACCGCAAGATGGGCTACCGCTTCTATGACCGGCCCCTGGCCGACCTCGTGCCGCTGAACTACCACGTCCAGTTCCACGCGATGACGGCAGAAGAAACGCGAGCATGGATGAACGACAACACCGGCCCCAAGGGAGGCCGCCATTACCGCCGGTGCGAACGGTGCGCTCCTGCCCCGTGAACCTGCGAACCCGAGCCGCCTTGTCCCTCATCGGGGATGATTCCCGGCTGCTCCTCGGTGATTGTGGCGTCCCCTCAATGGCGCGGCGCATCGTCCGGGCCGCCGTCGGCTGAATGCTGTGTTGGGTGACCTCCAACTCGGCGGGCCACCCGCAGCAGTACCGGCCGCCTTTCCGGGCGTCGGCCGCGGCCGCGGAATGGATCGCCACCCGGCGTCGCCGATCGCCTCGTGCCCGCCCCCTTGACCGACGAAGACATCGTCCAGCCCACGCGGGCTCAGGACTGCAGGCCGACCAGGCCCCAGCCGCGACGGGCGGCCTCTGTTATCACATCGCCCCATTCGCGGACGAGGGTCACGAACTCCTCAAATGACTCGGAGCGTCCGGCCCAGCCCTCGCACTCCGCGGCGAAGGGCTCGCGCAGCCTCTCCAGGTGCGGCAAGGCCCGTTCCCAGGAGCGGGCCTTGCCGAGCGTCGTCTCCGGCGGGCAGACGAGGAGCAGGCCGGGCCGCCAGCGGTCGGTGACGGGCGGGAACATGCCCCCGCCACCGGTCAGCGTGGGATCTTCGGCCGGATCCTCGTTCCAGATCAGACCGTCCAACACGTGGTCCATCGCCTCGCGCAGGGACGTGTCGGCGAGCGCGCGCATGTCGTCCCAGGCATCGCCTGCACGGGAGTGCCACGTGTAAGAGCCGGTGGTGCTGACGAAGTGGTACTCGGCGCACCACGCCGAATCCTGCTCCGGTGGCCACACCCAGCTCTTGGCCCCGCCATACGTGCTGCAGTACTCGTCGTCGAGACCCATCGGCCAGACCGCGTCATCCAGTGCCTCGGTACGGTCCTCGACGGGAATCTCGCGCAACCGTTCCCAGCTGGCCATGAGTACGGTGAGATTCAGTCCCATGACGGCAGCTTATGCAGCGTTCGCCCGGGCCCGGCCTCGGCCGAGCGGCCTGCCCGACTGAGCACCCCAGCCGACCCTCGGAGAACCCCTCGAAGACGAACCGCCCCGGTGGTACGGGGGAGAACCACCGGGGCGGAATACCAGCATCGCACGGCTGCGGCATGCTCAGTGCCTGCTTCGGAGTAGCGTGACTTGTGTGAACGTCTTCAGCGGCGCGGGCCAGGAGCTGGAGCTGACCAACGGGGGAACCGCGGTATTTGTCGAGATACTGACGCTGGCAGTGTCCGACCTTGTCCAAGAACCGTGGGACTACCAGTTCGCAGGACTTCTCACCCAGCAGGACCAGAGCGTCGTGGGACGGGGCGTTGTCGGTTTCGAGCTGGAGGAGATCGACTGGGGGCATGACGATGCCCAGCAAGCCCGTAACAAGGAGTTCGTGCTGCGGGTGATTGATCTTGCTCTGCAACGGCACCGCTGGGACGAGTTGCCATACGACCCACCCTTTGCGCAGCGCTACCTGCAGCAGTTCAAGAGCATGGTGGAGGCATTCCCCCCGGCGACGGCCACGCCGGACCCAGGATTCCCTGGCTTCCCCGGGCCTGACGACGCCGCCATGGCCTCATGTGCACGGCACCGTGTCCTGAATGCCCTCCCGCACTGGGACAGCTGCGTACTCTGTAGTCGCTGAGCCTGCCACCCTCTTCCTGGCACCAGACGGCGAGTAACGAAGCGGTCCTCGCAAACCTCAGCCATCCCCATCCTGGCTGACGGCCGCGCCCGCCGCCGAGCGCGGTGCCGGGCGGCGGGCGGCCGGGATCAGTCGGCGGTGGTGACGGTGACCGGTGGGTTCGGGCAGTTGGCGGCGAGACCGGTCAGGGTCTGCTGTTCGACCGGGTCGAGGGTGAGATTCCAGCGGAGTTTGATCGCCGTCCAGTCGGCCACGTACCGGCACACCATCGCCTCGTCGGGCAGCCACTCGGTCACGTCCTGATCGGACTTCTGGCGGTTGGACCGTGCGGTCACCGCGACCAGGGCGCGCGAGTCGCCCAGGTCGTTGGCGTACCGCTCGCGCCGCTTGCCGCTCCAGGCCGAGGCGCCCGAGTCCCACGCCTCGGCGAGTGGGCGAGGTGGTCGATGTCGAGGCCACGGGCTCCGGCGACTTCCCGGTCGTCGTACCAGGAGTACCAGCGCCCGCCGGTGAGGGTGCACCGGCCGGTCAGCGCCGCCTACGGTGCTGGCTACCGTGTCATTCCGGCGGCATCCGGTCATCGCCCGTGCCGCGGTCGCCGACCCTGAGCGGGTACCCAGGCACTCCGGCGGTCAGCAGCGGAGAGCCCGATCGGGCCGGCACACATCGCACCATGCAATGGCCTTGCGTGCGAGCCGGTCGACGGCGTCCTCGGTGGTGATGCGCTCGTCGCTGTGCCGGGCCTGCCAGCAGTCGCGGCGATGCAAGCGGCGAGCGGGATCATCGGGCCCGCACTGGTGGAGTTTTTCAACCACCCATTGCCTGCCCGCGATAGCACCCTCCGTCGGCACCAGCGAGTAGTCCTCGCCCGGAATCTGCGCGATGTCATCAGCTTCGACGCTGATCGGGGTGGGCGCGCCGATGGCCTTGGTGGTGCCGTCAGGACCTTCGTGCCGGGCGGGGAGGATGGCCTCGCACTCGTACCACCAGCGGCCGTCCGCGGTGCGGGTGCGGCTGACGACCACGACGTCCAGCTGCTGGCCGTCCGCGAGCGTGGCCCTGGCCCACGGTCCGGCCTTGGCTCGCCATTCCTCCTTCGCGTCCATGATTCGGATTCTAGTTCTAATACTGCATGTGGGCTGGCCAGGCGCATTCCTCCGGGGCTGGCCTAGGCTGGAGCCGAACCCAGGGGGGCGCCTGGGAGGTACGTCATGCCGCGTCCAGTGTGGTCAGGGGCCGTGAGCTTCGGGCTCGTGACCATTCCGATCAAGGTCTTGCCCGCTACCGAGGACCACTCGATCACTTTCAGGCAGATCCACACCGTCGACTCCGGCCGCATCCGGTACCGGAAGGTCTGCGAGATCGACGGCCAGGTCCTGGAGCAGGACGAGATCGGGCGGGCCTACGAGCAGTCGAAAGACCAACTCGTCCCGGTCAGCGACCAGGAGCTCGACGAGCTGCCGCTGCCCACTGCCAAGGCCATCGGTGTGGAGGCGTTCGTCCCCTCCGAGCTTCTCGATCCCATCCGGTTCGGCCGCCCCTATTTCCTTCAGGCTGATGGGGCGGTGGCGTCCAAGCCGTACGTGCTGCTGCGGGAAGCGCTCCAGCGCAGCGACAAGATCGCGGTCGCGAAGTTCTCCTGGCACAACCGGGAGCGGCTGGGCGCGCTGCGGGTCGTCGGCGACGCCATCGTCCTCCAGGTCCTCCACTGGGACGATGAGATCCGCTCCGCCGAAGGGCTCGCGCCCACGGGGGTGGAGATCTCCGACAGCGAGGTCGGCGAGGCCATGGCGCTCATGGAGGCCATCGGCCCCGCCGACATCAGCCAGTACCGCGACCAGTACCGGGACGCGGTCGAGGCCGTCATCGAGGCCAAGGCCGCGGGGCATGCACCGCCGGAAACCGAGGCGCCAGCCGAGCCCGCGGGCAGGGTCGTGGACCTGATGGCCGCCCTTCGTGACAGCGTTCAGGCCGCCAAGAAGGCCCGCGGGGAGGAAGCGGAGGCCGAGGTGCACGCGATGCCCACCAAGAAGACCGCGGGCAAGAAGAAGGCCGCCAAGAAGGCCCCGGCGAAGAAGACGGACAGGAAGCGGTCGGCATCCTGATGGCCGCGGTCCGGGCGTCCGGCACGGGCTGGCGGGCCTTGCCGGGCTGCGCGGGAATGAGCTGGCGAGGCGGCTCGAGCAGCCGGGGCTCCGGTGTCAGCCCGGGCTGCTCGCGGGCCAGGGGGCCGCACCGGCGGTCGGCGTCGCGGTGCGCATCGACCTGGCCGACGACATCGAAACCGTCCCCGAGATCGCGGTCAAGGACGCCATCTTGGAGGACCTGAGCTTCGAGCGCGTCGAATACCTCGGCGCCATCCCGCAGCCCAGCCCGCAGCTCGCCCACCAGCTCGAAGACCTCATCGGAATTGGCAGCTGACGTCGGCACACGGGACCGCCCTCGAGCACTTTCCAACGGTCCCCTCCTCATAGACAGAACATGGGGAGGGGACCACCGCGCGCTACCCGAACGGGGCCTCAAGGTCGGCACCAAACCCCGCAGGGCAGGCTGACAAGCAACATGAAGGTCAGCACACTGAGCACATGCGTTATGAGGAGAGGATGAAGCTCACGGTCGTGAGGGCCCTGGTCCCGGTGACCATGCTCATCTCCTCACCGGTGCTGCTGATAGCCGGAACGTCGATCCGCCGCCGATACCTCCGCTACGTCTACGCGGATGGGCCCCGCAGAATCCTGGACAAGGAGCGGGGCTGGGTCAGCGTCCACTACTTCGTGATCACCAGCCGCCTTCTCGAATGGTTCTGCTGGCCCACAGAAACGCTCGCGCGTCTCGCCTCACGCCGAGGTTAAACGTCAAGATCAGTGCCTGTTACTGAACCCTGTATCAACAGGTCAACAGCCGTCAGGTCGAAATGCGGGTGGCTGCTCTCAGCCAGCGGTGCCGACCAGGCGACGCATGATCGTCATGAGTTCGTCGGGCGGGGAGATCCTCATCGTCCGATTTTCCTGGTCGAAGAGCGTGATCGATGTCAGGGTGCCGGCGCGCCACCAGAACACCCGGGGGGAGAGGCGTCCGGGGCCATCCTCGTAGGCGCCCTGCCCGAACTCTGCCAAGGCGTTGACGGCCTCGGCCACGTGCTTGTCGGTGAGCGGGTAGAACGCGAGGTTGTGCCGGTTCGGGACGACTAGCAGCACACCCTCGTCCGGTATCTCGGGTCCGTCGGTGGCCCGCACCGCCTCTTCGAAGACGAGCACCTTGCTGGCCGCGAACACCGACTCCGGGTGGCCGAGGATGTGGAGGACCGCGCCACCAGGGAGGTCGACGGTGTCGTAGTTGACCGGCTCGCTGAGCAAGTTGGTACGCGCGGCGGCAGCGAGCGTGTCCCACTCGACGAGGGCCACGTCGGGGTCGCTGAGGACACGGACGTTGTCAGGGGTGTCGAGGGCGATGCCCGCCAGGAGGTCCGTGGCCAGTGGTTGCAGGTAGTTGAACTGCCCTCGTGCTTCCTCGGGTATCGATTCCTCGGCGACCAGCCGCAGGTACACGTTGGGCAGGGGGTCCGGGGCGCTCTTGTGGTCGGTGCCGGCTGACAGGTCGCTCATACGTGGTTCCTTGGGATCTAGGGTCCGTCTTCAAACGGATCTTGCCCAGAGCAGGAACGAGGCAAGAGCGACCGCTGCTTCGTAGGAGGTGGCGGTCTTGTCGTACCTGGTCGCGATGCCTCGAAAGCCCTTGAGCCGGTTGAAGCAGCGTTCGACGACGTTGCGTCGGCGGTAGACCTCCCGGTCGAATGCGGGCGGCCTGCCACCGCGACGTCCCTTCCTGCGGCGGTGGCGTTCTTGGTCCTGCTTCTCCGGAATGGTGTGGCCTATACCGCGCTTGCGCAGGTAGGCGCGGAACCCGCGGGAGGCGTAAGCCTTGTCCGCGATCACATGATCCGGGCGGCAGCGCGGCCGGCCCCGCCCGAGGCGGGGCACCCGGATGCGCTCGAGCAACGGGCGGGCGCAGACGCTGTCATGACGCTGACCGGCTGTGAGCAGGACGGCCAGCGGCCGTCCCCGGCCGTCGCAGGCAAGGTGGATCTTCGTTGTGAGTCCGCCTCGGGACCGGCCGAGGGCGTGATCGTCCGGTTCGTACGGCCGAAGGTCCCCTTTTTCGGCCCGTGGCGGCGGCGTGCTGGTGGGCGCGGACGATGGTGGAGTCGATCTGGACCAGCCAGTCGATGTCCCCGATCGCATCCGCCCGGGCCTGCATCTCTTGCAGGGCCCGGGTGAAGACCCCGTCGAGCGCGTAACGGCGGAAGCGGGTGTAGACCGTCTTCCACAGTCCGTAGCGTTCGGGCAGGTCCCGCCAGGAGATGCCGGTCCGGATCTTGTAGACCATGCCGTTGATCACCCGGCGGTCCTCCATCCGCGGCCGACCCGTCGCAGCCCGCGGGATCAGTGGAGCGAGCAACTCCCATTCACTGTCGGTCAGTTCATGACGGCGTATCACTCAACCATGATCCACCATCCAATCTAGGTGATTTGTTGAGAATGTCCGCGATGGGGTGGCATGCCTGACCGTTTAGAGCTCACTAGAGTCAGAGTCCTTGGCGAGCCAGGAGGAGCAACGTGACCTTTGCTGTGGGCATCTTCGATCTGTTCACCTATGGGATACCTGGAGCACTGCATCTGTCCCTGATCATTTACGTGCTCGCACGCTTGGACGTCATCGATTTCGCAAGTCTGGCCTCGGCACCGTCAGTGCTGCAGGTGGTCGGAGCCGCCGCTGCCAGTTACCTGCTGGGGCACCTCGCCTATCCCTTGAGCGCCCTCCTGGACAAGGTGGCACCGCGTTGGAACTGGAGTGTCGATCACGCTCGGCTCGACTTCGTGACCAGAGTGCCCGAGGCCCGGGACCGAACTTTCGTGCACGTTGATACGTCGCTGTTGCTAGCGGCGGTGGAACTCCACGACAAGGAAGCAGCGGGCGAGATCACTCGTTTGCAAGGCGTCGCGTTGATGCTGCGGAACTCGGCCCTCGGGCTTATGTTCGCATGCGTCGTCGCAGTGATCGAACTCGCCGTAGGACCCGATCGTGTGCTTGCGGGCAGCTGCGCGACACTGCTCCTCGCAAGCCTAACCGCCGCAGCTAGGCACGGGCGCCGTGTGCGGCACTGGGACCGCTTGAAGACGTTGGAGATCTGCTTCTGGATCCCAGACATCGACGACAGGTTCGCCTCCAGCCAGGCAAGAGTCGTTTGAAGACGGACCCTAGTGGGTGGGCGTCGGACGGCTCACGGTTGGAGCAGCTCACCGATCACATCACGCAGCCCCGCACGGCCGCACCGTGGTGCAGCGGCGAGCATGTAGGCGAGCGCCGCGCGAGGTTACTCGCTCAGCCCCACGAGCCCCCAGCCCCGCCGTGCGGCTTCGGAAAGGACGCGCCCGGCAGCAAGTTTGTCTTCGGCAACCCCACCACCTGGGGGGTAACGCCGGACTACGGTCCTTCGGCCGACGGCCCCAGGGCTTTGCCCAGTGCTCGGTTGATGCGGGGGTCGCGGCCCGCGACGTAGGGGGCGATCAAGGCGTACCCACAGTTGGTGTAGAGAGCGAGCGCGGCGAGATTGCTGACGCCAGTCTCCAGGATCACCGCGCTCATGCCCTGCCACCGGGCGTCGTCCTCCAGGGACTTAAGGATCTGTCGTCCGAGGCCGTGGCCGCGGGCTGCCGGGGAGACGTACATGCGTTTGATCTCGGCGGTGGTGGGTGCGGCGGTGCGCCAGCCGCCGCAGGCCAAGGCGGTGCCGTCCGCGCGGGTGGCCAGGAGGAACGCGCCGTTCGGAGGGTCGAATTCGGCGGGGTCGGTGGCTTCGGGATCGTCGGCTCGGCCGTAGGTCGCTATCTGCTCATGGTGGAGGGCCTGGGTGAGTCCGCAGGCGTCGGGGCCGTCGTAGGAGACGGCGGTGATCGTCCACGCTCGGTCCGCGGTCGGCAACAGGTGGGTCATGCACTTGATAGTGCCTTGCTGATGGCTTCGAGTGCATCAGTGCGGCCGGCGGTGCGCAGCGGGTTGCTGGCCCTGGTGCGCACCGCCGTCAGGAGGGTGCGGCACCGGATGGATTGGATGTGGGGGACGTGGTCGGCCAGCGCGGTGATCCAGTGGGCGGTCGCTTCCGGGTCGCGGGCGCCGATGCTGGCGCGGACGAGGTGGATGCCGTGGAGGATGCCGGAGCGGCGGAAGCCGGTGGTAGGGCCTTGGTCGGCGATGGGGCTGAGGAGGGCGGCGGCCTCGCGTAGCAGGAGGGTGCGTTTGCCGGGGATGTGGGCGGCGAGGTCGACGAGGGCCTGGCCGGACTCGGCGTTGATCTGCTGGGGGGTGAGGTAGTACAGCGAGGGCGGATCGTCGGCGTGGCGGTTTTGGATCAGGCGCCGGCTCTGGTCGGTCGCGCGGCGGAAGCCGTCGAGGTTGCCGGCGGCGGCTTGTGCGGTGGCCAGGCGCGCCCAGGCCCGGGCCTGGACCAGGGGCAGGGCTCCCCTGGCGTGTTCGACGGCGGCGTACGCGAACCGCAGGGCCAGGTTCGGGTTGCCGTCGGCTGCGTGCTGGTAGGCGAGCATGCCCAGGGCGTTGGAGACGGTGGTGGTATCGCCGACGGCGCGGGCGATGCGGATGGCCAGGAGCTGGTACCGGTGGGATGCCGGGGCGAGGCCAGCGTCGAAGCTCATCAATCCGGCGAGTTGGGCGGCTCCGGCGGCGCACTGCAGAAGGCGGGTGCCGGTGGCGGCGGTGTACTGGCCGTCGTGGATGAGGCCGAGGGAGTCGTGGAGGGCATGGCGGGCCTGACGCTGGCTGAGCGGCCCGCCGCCGGTGCGGTCGTCGAGGCGTCGTAAGGCGGCGAGTTGTTCGAAGAGCATGTCGACGAACTCCGGTGCGACGACCTCTCCGTTCCTGCGCCCGGTGAGCAGTCGGGCGGGGGCTTGGCGGGTGGCGTCCCAGACCGCAGCGGTCAGCTTCTCGTCGGTGGTGGACTGCACGAGGGCGGGTTCGACGGTGCCGCTGGTCCAGGCGGACGCGGTCCGCAAGACCGCTTCCAGGGGGAGAGGGCCGAGTAGTTCTTCGGTCTCCCCTGGCTGTGTGGCTTCCGCAGAGGGGTAGGCGCTGCCCCACATTTCGGTTGAGGTGTAGCGGTGGCCGGTCGCCTCGGACAGGACGACCACGACGACGTCCCGGACCGCTGCGGAGCGGGGGACATGTCCGCGCAGCCATTTGTAGCCCGCGGTGATGTCAACGGTGGGGTGGCCCATCGCGTTGAGGCGGGGGTTGACGGTCTTGACCAGTTGCCGGGCCGACCAGTTGGCGCGGGTGAGCGCGTCCTGGAGCACGGCGGGGTGTGGACGTGCGGGGAGGCTTTCAGTCGCCACGCGCTGACGCTACGTCACAGAGTCGTCGTGTGGTGGATTTCATGGGATTTCACGCTTCTGCCTTCGCAGTTCACGGGGTTCACGCTGGTGGGACCTGGGCGCGCCAGGTTGCCGGCTGGTGGGCTGGGGTGGGGCCGGGGCCGCTCGTGAGGGCACCGTGGCGGCATCCGGCCCTTCCCATGACCTGCTCCTTCGCGCCCGAGGTGGTTGTTGTGATCCCGGACTTCGTCGCCGCGTTGCGGGCCGTGGTCGGCCCGGACCATCTGCTGTGGCTGACGGGGGTGAACGCGATCGTGCGCGACGCCGCGGGGCGGGTGCTGCTGCACCGGCGGTCCGACACCGGGGAGTGGTCCTTGCTCAGCGGCATCCTGGAGCCGGGTGAACAGCCGGCCGCCGGGGTGGTGCGGGAGGTGGAGGAGGAGACCGGGCTCCGGGTGGTGGTCGAGCGCCTGGCGGCGGTCACCGTTTCACCGGAAGTCCGGCACCCGGGCGGTGACCGCGCCCAGTACCTGGAGTTGGTCTTCGCGTGCCGGCCTGCCGAACCGGGTCAGGTGGCGCGGGCAGCGGATGACGAGTCGCTGGAGGTGGGCTGGTTCGCGCTGGATGGCCTGCCGCCGGTGCGGGCCAGCGTCAGCGAGCGCATCGCGCTGGCCCTGGCGCCCGAGCAGCGTGCCTTCTTCACGCTGGCGTGAGGACCGTGTGCCTGACCACCTCGAACGCCTCGGCGGCTTCGTGTCCTACCTGGGCTCCGCGCACGCGGGCCGCGGCGAGCACGGCCCGGACCGAGCGGGTGTGGGGCCAGGGGCGCATCTCGCTGGCGTACACCTCCAGCGCTTGCTCCTTGACGGCCAGGTCTTGGTCGGTCAGGGGCTGGAACCAGGTCGGCCGGAATGGACCGCCGGTTCCCCACTCGGTGGCGGAGCGCACTTCCCAGGCCAGGACCGTGGCCACGGTGCTGCCGGGCTGGGGCCGGGTGGCGGCCGCGACGGCCTCGGCGGTGATGCGGTGGTCGAGGGAGAGGTCGGCGGTGCTGTGGGTGTAGAGGATCTGCGGCTTGAAGCGGGACACGGCGGCCTCGACGGTCTGGGTGATCCCCAGGCGGGGCGCGGTGTCGAAGGCGTTGTCGGGGAAATCGGCGATCTGCACCTGGGCGTCGTAGAGCGCGGCGGCCTTCTCCACGCAGGCGGCGCGGTGGGCGCGGACCTGGTCGTGGTCCTCGCCCTGGCGGCTGGTGGCGCTGGCGCTGAGGACCAACAGGTGGACGTGGTCGCCGGCGTGGACGTGGGCGGCCAGTGTGCCGCCGGCCCCGAGGACTTCGTCGTCGGCGTGGGCCGCGACGGCCAGAACGCTGCGCGAGGTGGAGGTCATGGTGCTCCTGACGTGCGGAATCGGACCGGATCAGCCTGCGGCATTGGCCGCGGGCCGTGGTGCATATGAAGGAGGACGCGGTGGTGGCGACGGACTTTCCCGGGGTGGAGCTGCGGGCGCGGCGGGTGCGGGTCGGCGAGGGAGTGCGGATCGGCGCGGGCACGGTGATCGTGGCCGACGACCTGGTGCTGGGCGACGGCGCGGTGATCGGGCCGGGCTGCGACCTGCGCTCGGCGCGCCTGGAGGTGGGAGCGGGCGGGCAGGTGGGCGCGGACAGCCGGTGGCTGGTGGCGGACGAGGCCGTGCTGGGCGTGGGCACGGTGGTGGACGCGGGCGCGGACGTGGTGTGCCGGCTGTGGTCGGTGGGCGAGGGCAGCTACTTCGGGCAGCGTCTGCGTATCGGTGCCGGGGCGTCGATGGAGGAGAACTCGGTGGTGCGGATCGGGCACCGGTGCCAGATCGCGCCGGATGTGACGGTGAACCCGACCATGCCGGTGGTGATCGGGGACGGGGTGGGGATCAGCGCCGAGGTGGCGGTCTTCACCCACGGCTACCACGCCGGGCATTCGGTCCGCGACGGTCACGGGGCCGCGTTCGGGGGCGTGGAGGTCGGGGACGGGGCCTGGTTGGGGTTCCGCGCGGTGCTGCTGCCCGGGGTGAGTGTGGGTGCGGGCACGGTGGTGGCCGCGACGGCCACCGTGACCCGGTCGCTGCCCGCCGGGGTGCTGGCGGCCGGGGTGCCCGCCGAGGTGAAGCGTGCGCTGGAGCCGGTGGCACTGGATGCGGCCGCACGGCGCGAGGCGGTCGCCGGCCTGCTGGAGTCCTGGACGCAGCGCCTGCGGTTCAAGGGGCTGACAGTCGAGGCGATGGGCGCCCAAGGGGCAACCTTGCGCTGGCAGGTGACCGGCTCGGACCGGTGCTGGCAGGTGGTCTGGCACCCGCAGGACGGGGAGCTTCCCGGCGTCGCCGAGGTCAGCCGCAACGGCGCGGACGCCTCGGCGGTGTTCGACTTCGCCGAACCGCTGACCGTGCGCGGCGTGCTGGACGACCTCGGCCATGATCTGCGGGACTTCCTGCGCCGGGCGACGTGGCTGTTCCCGTACGCGGGCAACAGCCGCGGCTTGCTGCCCGGGCGGTTCGCCCGGCTGCTGGACTGACCCTGCCGCTCGGCCGAAGCCGGGCGGCAGGAACTGGCCGGTCACGGGCGGCCTTCGAGGTAGGTGGCCAGCTCGGGGGTGACGCGGGCGGACGCGGCGGCGCCCGCCATGCTCTCGCGCAGCTGCCCGACGGTACGGGCCCCGACGACCGGGACCACCCCAGCCGGGCGGCCGGCGGCCCGCAGGTAGGCCAGAGCCAGCCCGTGCGGCGTCATCCGCAGCGCGGTGGCGGCCTCGGCGAGCCGCGCGCGCCGCGCCCGCGCTTGGGGGGTGTCGTAGGTCGTGGCGTGGTGGTGGGCATGGCGTCCGGTGTGCTGGGCGGTGAGGAACCCGGCCGCCAGCGTGCGGTAGGGGGTGACGGTCATCGCGTGCCGGAAGGCCAGGTGAAGGTGGTCCCCGTCGGCCTCGACCAGCCAGGGCTCCGGGGGCGGCTCGGCGCGCCGGGCCAGGCTCCACAGCGGCGCGGTGACCTCCGGCACGGCCAGCCCGGCCTGGTGGGCGTGGACGGCCCACTGCTCCAGGCGGCTGGTGGTCCAGTTGGAGGCGCCGACGCGGGTGGCGTAGCCGTCGCGGACCGCACGGTCGGCGGCGTCGGCGATCTCGTCGACGCCGATGCCGGGGTCGTCGCGGTGCAGGACCAGGGTGAAGGGGACCCCGAGGCGCTCGGCGCTGCGGCGGGCCTGGTCGAGGATCGTCTCGGGGCGCAGGTTGCCGTGCTGGGGGCGGGCCGGGTCCAGCCCGGCCTTGGTGATGACGTGCACGCCGTCGGGTTCGGTGGTACACAGCCAGTGGGCGATCAGCGGTTCGGCGTGGAAGCCTCCGTCGGCCGGTCCGTAGGTGGGCGCGGTGTCGATCAGCCGGCCGCCAAGCTCGTAGTAGGTGTCCAGGAGTTCGTAGGCGCGGGCGGTGGTCAGAGCGGGGGTGCCGAACTCGAAGGTGCCCAGGGCCGCCGGGCCGCTGACCGCGTGCAGCGGCGTGCGGGCGGCCGCCGGTGTCGCGGAGTTCGCCGGTGGGGCGGCGGGGCGGAGGGTCATCGGGAGACTCCGGCGGTGGTCCAGGTGCGCTGGCGCTCCTTCAGAGTGTGGGCCAGGGCCTGCTCCAGTGGCCGGTGTCGGGCGGGCCCGTACACGCGGGTGAACAGGCTCATGTCCGCGGTGAAGGAGGCGATCTCGTTGGGGCGGGCGGCGGTGTGGGTCACCCTGCCGCGTCCGGCGGCGCGGATGACGGCCTGGGCGAGGTCGCGGACCGAGATCGCTTGTCCGGAGCCGCAGTTGACGACCGGCAGAAGCGTCGGTCCGGCCAGGATGCGGGCCAGGATGGTGACTGCGTCGTCGATGTGGGTGAGGTCCCTCGCCTGGGCGCCGTCGCCCTCGATCGTCAGCGGCCGGTCGGCGGCGGCCGCGTCGAGGAAGGCGGGGACGACAGCGTCGGGGTCCTCGTGAGGGCCGAAGGTGTTGAAGAACCGCACGATCCCCAGCTGGCGTCCGGCCTCCAGGCGGGGGCGGTAGATGTCGGCCAGGTGCTCGGTGGCCGCCTTCCCGGCGGCGTATGGGGAGCGGGGGGCGTGTGGGGCGTGCTCGGCGAGCGGGCCGGTCTGCTGGCCGTAGACCTCGCAGGAGGAGGCCAGCAGCAGGCGCCGGGCGCGCGAGGCGGCGAAGGCGTGGATGAGGTGCCGGTCGACGGCGACGTTGTGCTCGAACCCGCCGACCTGGAAGCTCGCGGGTACCGACTTGCGCGCGGCCAGGTGAACGACGGTGTCGCAACCGTCGAGGTCGGCCGGGGTCAGGTGGCGGACGTCGCGGACCTGGAGGTCCGCGGGCTGCGGGCGCGGCGAGGTGACCGACAGGTCGTCGACCGCGGTGACGGCGTGCCCGGCGCTGCGCAGCGCTTCGGTGAGGGCGGAGCCGATGAAGCCGGCGGCTCCGGTGATCAGCAGTTCCACAGCAGGGTTCTCCCTTGGCATGGGGCGGAAGCGGAAGCATCAGAGGGTGTTCAGGAAGGCCGCGAGGTCGGCGGCGCTCAGGTAGTGGTGGGCGCGCAGGCCCAGTTCGGTCGCGGCGGTGGTGACCTCGACGATGTCGTCGACCAGCACGAGCCGGCTGCGGGCGACGCCGTACTGGGCGGCGACGTGGTCGAAGAAGGCCGGGTTCGGCTTGGTCGCGCCGATCTCGTGGGAGCAGTGCACGGTGTCCAGGACCGGGAGCTGGTCGCGGTACAGCTCGCGCCAGAAGGCGGCGTGCAGGGTGTTGGTGTTGGAGACGCCGACCACGCGGTGGAAGCGGGCGCGGACCTCGGCGCGGCCGAGCAGCTGGACCAGGTCGGTGTTGACCGCGCCGTAGATGGCGTTCCAGCCGGCGGCGATCTGCTCGTCGCTCAAGCGGTGCAGGCCCAGGAGGTGGCGCAGGTGGCCGAGGTAGTCGGCGGGGGTGATCTCGCCGCGTTCGAAGGCGTCGAAGGGCCCGTCGATCTGCCAGCGCTCCCGCAGTCGGTCGGCGTCGGTGCCGGCGGCATCCGCCCAGGCGGCGAGGGCGGACAGGAAGCTGTAGCGGAAGAAGACACCGCCCATGTCGATGCACAGGACGGGCCGTTCGGGACGGGCGTCATGCGGGGACACGGGGGAGCTCCGGGAGTGTGAGGAGGTGGCGGTAGCGGTCGGCGATCGCCGTACGGCGCGGTTTGCGGGTGCTGGTGACCAGCCCGAGGTCGGTCCAGGAGTCGGACAGGACGCGGACGGCCGCCAGGTCGGACCAGGGCACCTCGCCGCGGCGCCGGGCTGCCTCGGCGCGGGTGAAGAGGTCGTCTTCGAGCGCGGCAATCCGCTGGGGAGCCCAGGCGGCGGTGCGGGGGGCGCAGACCAGGGCGACGGCGCGCGGCAGGCCGGGGCCGAGCAGGCACGCGGCGGTCACGTCCGGGTGGGTGAGCAGGTGCGCCTCCACCGGTTCGGGGCTGACCATCTCGCCGCGGGCCGTCTTGAACGAGGAGGAGAGGCGGCCGGCGAGGTGGAGTTCTCCGTCGCCGGTGGCGCGGACGAGGTCGCCCGTGCGCAGCCAGCCATCGCGGTCGGTGACCGGCCGCAGGTGCGGCCAGCAGTCGACGTAACCCATCGCCAGGTTCGGCCCGCGCAGCCGCAGCTCACCTTCGGCGGTCAGGTGGAAGTCGACGCCGACTGGCCAGCCCAGGCCCGGTAGCGTCGCGTCGCGCTGGTGGAAGGCGGGAGCGGTGGTCTCCGTGGCCCCGTAGGCGCCCATGATCCGCAGCCCGGTGTGCCGCTTGAGCTCGGCGGCGACCGTCCGGTCCAGGGCGGCGGCGCCGTTGACCGCAGCGTGCACGCCGGACAGCGCCGTACGCAGGTCGACGCCGTGCGCGCCAGCGGCCAGGCGGGCCCAGACATGGGGGACGCCCAGCAGCGTGTCCGGCCGGTGAGTGACCAGGTCCTCGGCGATGCGGTCGGGGATGGAGGCCACCACGGTGGTGCCGTACAGGCACATCAGGGTGTGCCCCATGATCCTTTGGGCAACGTGGGAGACCGGCAGGTAGGCCAGGGTGCGAGCTGGCCGGTGGTTCCACTGCGCGCTCCAGGCGCGCACGCCGCGCACCAGCGCCGCGTCGCTGAGGACAGCCGCGCGGGGGGTGCCGGTGGTACCGGAGGTGAAGACGACCGCACCAGCCTGTTCCAGCCGGGCTGCGGCCCGTCGGCGGGCGACCGCCCGCCACTGCACGGGCGTGCCCGTCGGGCGGCAGACGTCCTCGTCCACCCGCAGCAGGGGCGTGAAGACGGCGTGCCGGACGGCGTCGGCGAGCGAGCCGCTGTCCGCCATGTCAGTGGTGGGGGCGGTGGTGTCGATGACAGCCGCCGGGTCGAGGACTCGCCACACCGCGGCCAGTTGCTGCCCGGTGAGGTCGGGAAGGACCGCGGGCACGCCTCCGGCAAGGAGGACCGCAAGATCGGCGACGCTGAACAGCGGGGTCGGCCCGGTGCGCAGCAGCACCACGCGGCCGGCCACCTGGGCGCGGGCACGCAAGAGCTGGGCCACCGCCAGGGCGCGGCCGAGGACCTGGTCGAAGGACCAGACGGTGCCGTCGAGGTCGACAGTGGCGGGCTGCTCGCCGGGCTGGCCGAGGAAGCACTGAAGGATCCGGTCGGCCATCACAGGTCCTTCGCCGAGACCGTGGTCAGCTCGTATGCGCCGGCGAGCTGGCGGCCCCGGTGAGCGACCAGGGCGTGGCGGGAGATCGTCACGGCGTCGCGCCAGCAGCCCTCCAGGCCGCTGGCGCGGTGGACAGCCGCGGTGCCAGCGGCGTCGAACAACTCCCGGCACACGTCCTCGGCGGCCTCGGCCATCTGGCAGCAGGCCGAGCGCAGCAGCGCCCGCTCGGCGTCGGGCACCTGCCCGGCCAGGGCACTGTTCCACGCCGCTGCGGTGGCGCTGTCCAGCAGGGCGGTCGCGGCGCGCAGCCGGCCGTCCGCGCGGGCGAACGCCGCCTGGGCCGTGGGTTGTTCGGAGAGTGCGCCGGCCGCGTGCCGGGTGCGGGTGCGAGCGGCCAGCCGGGAGAACGCGGCCAGGGCCCGCTCGCCGGTCGCCTGCGCCACCGCGGCGATGCACCCGGCCATCAGTCCGTAGAGCGGGTAGCGGAACAACGGCGCGTCCAGGCGCGGCGGGTCGGTCAGGCAGATGCCGTGTTCGAAGGGGACGTCGGTCTCGCACGCCACGGTGAACGACGCGGAGCCGCGCAGGCCCAGGGCGTCCCAGTCCTCCTCGATTGTCAGCTGGCGGCGCGGGACCAGCCACCAGCGGGTGGCCGCTACCCCGTCGGGGCCGTGGACCGGGGCGGCGAGCGCGGCCAGCGTCATCGCCGGGGCCCCGGTGACCAGCGGCCAGTGCCCGGTGAGGCGGACGCCCGCCTGGTGCTGCTCGGTGGAACCGGCGGGCAGGGAGGATCCGGCGATCACCGGGCGGGGACCGGCCAGGCCGAGGGCGATCGCGAGGTCGAGGCGGGAGAGGAACGCGCCGGCCGGGGCGTGGATGGCGGCGACCCACCCGGCCGCCGGGTCGGCGGCGGCGACCCGGCGCACCGCGTCCAGGATGCGCGGCACCGGCCACTCCAGCCCGGCGCACTGGGCGGGCACCGCGACGCGCGGCAGCACGGATTCCTCCACCGCCCGCCACACCATCGGGTGCAGCGTGCCGCGGTGCTCCCCGTGCTCGCGGTGCTCGGCAGCCAGACGGCAGAGCTCTTCCAGGGTCTGCTCCCCGGCCTGGGCGGGGTGTTCTTGGACAGCGGTCATCACGATCTCCACTCGGAATCTGGAACGACGAACGGGTGTGGGGGCCGGGCCGGAGCCGCGGTCAGGCCGGGCGGTGGGGCGCGCCGGTGGTGGTGAGCAGGTCCCGCAGGGCGGCGGCGACCGCGCCGAGCAGGTCCTGGGAGAGCCAGCCCGGGCCGGTGCTGGCGGCCAGCTCGGCGCCGGCGGTGCCCACCAGGTGGCAGGCCAACGCCGCCGCGTCCGGGGCCGGGAGCGTCTGGGCGAGCAGGCCGGCCGCGACACCGGCCAGTACGTCGCCGGTCCCGTGGCGGGCCAGCCCCGGGTGCCCGGCCGGCACCTGCCAGGCCCGGGTGCCGTCGGTGATCCGGTCCACGTCCCCCTTGGCCACCACCACCGCCTCGAGCTCGCGGGCCAGCGCGGCCAACTCCGCGGCATCGAGTACGTCTTCGCGGCCGGGCGGGCGGGCCTCGGGCAGCAGTGCCCGGGCCTCGTGCCGGTTGAGAAGGACCAAGTCGGCGCCCAGCGCCCGGATATGGCGCCGCGCTGCGGGGCCGCCGCCGAGCGACCCGTCGACCACCAGCGCCGCAGACCGGTCCTGCCGACGGGCCCGGACCAGGGCGTCGAGGACTTGGCCGGCCTGCGGGCTGCCGCCCAGGCCCGGGCCGACCAGCCACACCAGTCGGCCGCGGGCGCCGTCCGCCCTCATGCGTTCGCCGATACGGGCCGACTGCTCGGCGACCGTTGCCACGGTGGCGGCGCCCAGCTCCGGCCCCGGCACCTCGATCAGGTGCGCTTCCAGCACGACGTGCCCGGCAGCCGGGCCCGGCGGCGCGGCGATCCGCACACCGTGCACCCCAGTGCGGCGCGCGGCCACCCCGGCCAGGAACGGCGGCGCGGTGTAGGTGCGCGAGCCGCCGATCACGAGCACCAGCCCGCCGTCGCCCTTCACCCCGCCGTCGGCCGCCGCGGCCGCGCGCTGAGCGGCCGCCCGCGCGGCGGCCTGGTCCACGATCACCGCGTCCACGACATCGCCCCCACCCCGGCCAACGGCGGGTGCGCGCGCCCGCAACTCGCTAGGCTCGAGGCCCGAAGCAGACCGGCCCGGTGTGGCGTACGCCCGCGGGCCGCACCGAGGAGACCCCTGTGACCGCACCCGCCGCCCGCACCTGGCCGCAGCTCCTCGCCACGCTCCTGCGTGGCGAAGACCTGACCGCGGACGACACCCGATGGGCCATGGGCGAGGTCATGAACGACGCCCACGAGCCCGTGTCCTTCGCCGGGTTCCTCGTCGCGCTGCGCGCCAAGGGCGAGACCGCCGCCGAGATCTCCGGCCTCCTGGACGCCCTGATGGACCGGGTCGTGCCCCTGCCGGTCGACGGCCGCGATGTCGTCGACATCGTCGGCACCGGCGGCGACGGCGCGCACACCGTGAACATCTCCACCATGGCCGCGATCGTCGCGGCCGCCGCCGGCGCGCCAGTGGTCAAGAACGGCGGACGCTCCGTCTCCAGCAAAGCCGGCTCCGCCGACGTGCTGGAGGCCCTCGGCATCCCCTTGTACCTGGGCTCCGAGCAGGTCGCCCGGTGCGTCACCGACCTGGGTATCGCCTTCACCTTCGCCCCGGCCTTCCACCAGGGCCTCAAGCACGCCTCTCCCGTCAGGCGCACCCTGGGCGTGCCCACCGCGATCAACTACCTCGCCCCGCTGACCAACCCGGCCCGCCCCGGCTCGGCCCTGGTCGGCTGCTCGAACCTCTCGCTGGCCCCCGTCCTCGCCTCGGTGCTCGCCGACCGCGGCGCGAGCGCGCTGGTGGTCCGCGGCCACGACGGTCTGGACGAGATCACCACCGCCGCCCCCACCGACGTGTGGAACACCACGGCGCCGGGCGACGTGGTCCGCACCTCGTTCGACACCCTGCGCTTCGGGCTGAGCCGACCCGCCGAAGACGCGCTGCGCGGCGGCGACGCCGCCTACAACGCGGCAGCCGTGCACACCATGCTCTCCGGTGCTCCCGGCGCGGCCCGCGACGCGGTCCTCGCCAACGCCGCCGGCGCCCTGGTCGCTCACCGCGGCGTCGTCACCGACGCCGCGGTGTTCGAGGACGCCTTCGCCGACGGCCTGGACCGGGCGCGCGCCGCGGTGGACAGCGGCGCCGCCGCCACGCTGCTGGAGCGGTGGGTCAAGCTGGCCACCGCGCTGGCCGAGCCCCGCTGACACCCGGCTCATCGCACCGACCCGTCGTTCAGCAGCGGGGCCCGGCGCGACCAGGCACTGACCGCGGCCCACCGCTGCGCCAGGCGCGGGTCGGCCGCATCGCGCACCAGCGCCGCGAACGCCTCCCCCCGCTGCTCCGGCACCCGCCCGACGGCCCCGGTCGGGTCCGCGGAGCACCCGGGGTAGGCCGCCTGCACCGCCGCGAGCGGTGCCTCCAGCACCGGCGCCCCGTCCCGGCTGCTGGCCCAGGCTGACGCCACCAGCTCCGCCCGCTCCCGCCACGGAAGGAACACCGCGAGCTCCCGGACGACGTCGAGCGGGTCGTCGCTGGTGTGCACCATCGTCAGCAGCCGGTTGGGGCTGCCCGCCACCGACCGCAGCGAGTCTGCGGGCCGACCCACGGGATCGTTACCGCCCTTGAGCCGGGTCAGCCGACGCGCCGGGTCGCCATCCGGGTGGCGATAGAGGACCAGCAGTCCGGGCCCCAACGCCGCCACGGCCTCAAGGAGCAGCAGGCGCTCGGCGGTCGCCCGCTTCAGCTGCCACCACCACAGCGCTCGCACCCCACCCCGGTCCAAGTGGGCTGTGTTCGCGCCGACCGGCACGAAGCCGTCCTCGGCGATCCGGTTGAGCACCTCGCCCGTCGCTCCGGCGGCGACGGCGTCAGGTCGCAGCCACAGCAGGGCCGTCTCGGAGGCGAAGCGCAGGGCCTCAGTGGCCCCAAGCACTCCCACCAGCGTCGCCCACCCCTCACGCACCATCGGGTCAGCGACGTAGAGCAGCGCCTTCGTCGGTTCCTTCGTGAGCTGATGGGCCGGGGCCTCCGGCATGTCGCCCCACGTGCCGACCCCGCCGGCCGCGCTGGTCTCCTGCACACGCGCAGTCACTGCAACGACCTCCCCGTCGTGCACGGATTCCTCAAGCCCGACCAGCACACCGCGGCCGGGAGGAACGGCACAGAGGCCACCAGCGTGAAGAGGCGTGAACTGCGCGCGGGATCGTGAAGTGGCGTGAAACCCTGATGGACCGTGACCGGACCGCCGAGTCGGTCCAGTGCGGCGACGATTCTCGGCGCGGTTGCGGGTGGGCACACCATCGACCCCGAGGGGGCCGCTACTACCGCCCGTGCGAACGGTGTGCTCCTACCCCGTGATTCGCCATCCCTGCCGGGCGGCTCATTGTCGGCCCCGCGCCGCAACCTGTATGGGCGCGCTCGCGGCTGTCACCGATGGGCGACAGCGTCGGCTTGTCGGGCCGGGGGCCGGAGCCCAGCGGAGCTGCCCATCGCTCGTTTCTCCCCGGTGATCCGAGTGCGCCGCGGTCGCGTAGGTCGCCCAGGCCGGGGAGCGGGCTGGGCGTTGACCGTGCTGGTGCACCAGTCGAGGGGACCGGACTGGTGGGCTCGCGTGTTGCGGTGTCGCGTATTTCCTGTCGCCGAGAGCTCGGTCTCATGTTGAGTAGCGTGAGACCGTCAGCCGCCTTGCTGCAGAGGTCTGTACGCCCGCCACGGCGCCAGTGCAGCCGCTCGGCCTCGTCACCAGCCGTTCGTTCTCGGAGCGGGTCCGCACCTGGGTCATTGCCTAGCGGCGGCCGCTGAGCTCCGTGCTCTGGGCAGAGTGATGCCCTGTTCCTGTGCGGTTGGCCCCGGGCGGAGAGTCCAGGGCACCTTGCCGGTGGTGGTCAGCCATCCGTTCGACAGCAGGCGTTGCACGACGAAGCCGCGTACCGGGCGGCTGATCTTGTTCCAGCCCAGGCCCTCGCACAGTTGCCTGAACGAAGGGCCGTGTCCGTGTTCGGTGCGGAACGCCACGGTGAACGTGGCAGCCTGCGGACCGCGGTCCGGGTGCGCGTCCTTCCACTGGCCGTAGGCGATCAGGGTGGCCTTGGAGAAGAACTGGGGCCGGGCGGGAGGCATGAACGCCTCCGCAATCCGTTCCGGGGGCAGTGCGCACAGGGTGCAGTGCTCGACGCTCTCCACATGTCGACACAGCGCGGGTGTGGCCGCGTTCTTCCACTGCGCCCAGGTGTCGGCGCTGAACTCGAACCCTGGAGTCACCGTGGCGATGGGCTTGGCCCGGGTCTTCGGGGGCTCTGCCGCGGTCTCCTCGTCGGTTGGTGGGCGCATGCCTGACAGGTGGCGTACTTGCGGGTCCAGGCGGTACTGGTCGCCGGAGAGTTCGGCGAGGAAGTCCTTGCGCAGAAGGTCCGGCAGAGCGGTCCGGCAGGCTTCGGGGAAGCCGGGCGGGATCTGCCCGAGGAGCGTGGAGGTGCTGTGCGCGGCGAGGAACAGGCCGGCCAGCCGGGCGGCGGGCGGGAGCTTCTTGACCGGCTTGGCGGACAGGGCCCGCGTGGTCCATCCGGACACGCGCGAGCGCGTGTTCTTCCCGAAGGGCAGGGGGTGGTCCGTCTCGCGGGCCAGCTCGGGGACGGTGACGGGGACCGGCGGCGCGGCGGGGTCGCTGTCGAAGACCGCGTCATCCATCTGCCAGCCCAGAAAACGAAGGGCTTCAACGGCTTGTCGTGGATCGCCCAGCCGCAGAGCAGACAGGTCCGTTCCGGTGACGTTGCCGACGCCGCCGCGTGCGGCCCTGATGGCCACCACGACGGCTAGAAGCTGCGGGTCGGGCCCGGGCAGCGGCAGTGAGGCCACGTAGCTCAGCAGCGTGCGAGCCGCTTCGCCTTGCTGGGTGGTCAGCAGGAAGGGCAGTGGCTGGGCCTTGCCCGCCGGGGCGGCGGTGGGCTTGCTGGAGCTGGACGCAGGCTGTGGCACGACACCCCCAACGCGCCATGAGGACCGAGGTTACTGCTCAATCCCCGTCTGGAGTAGCCGTCGCCTGGCTGGAGGGCCACCCAGAGGCGAACGCTCTGAGCTGCCCCCGCTGCCGTTCTTCCTCCGCGATCCGCTCGCCGAGAACAGCCTCGTCGAGGTACGGGGCGACGGCGGCGAGGACCAGGCGCTGAAGCTCGAGCGGGTCAAGCGCCTCGACCTCCCACTGCACCGGCTGGCCAGGGTCGAGCCCGTATCGGCGTGCGAATCCTGCCCAACGCGGATCGCCAGCCCTCCCCGCGGCCGCAGGGAGCTCGTGCTCGCGCACCTGGTCGTACGTGAGCAGGACGCGTTCCACGTGACTCCAGCAGGCAGTGCGGGGCCACCCAGTCCCGCTCGATATCGGCGCCCGAGGCGTCGAAGTCGCCGACGTTTCTCCGGGGCGCCGCGAGCGTGCGGTTCGAGTTCTCGCAGCTCAGAAGCAGTCGGTGCGACCATAGCGTGTGCAACAGGTGTGGTGCACGAACCTCGACGGAAGATTCACCCACGGGGAGGCTGACCGGCTCCGGGCCGCTGGCTCAGGCGCTCGCGGATGGCGCGTTGTTCGGCTTGCTCGCGGGCGAGCACCTGCCGATGGACCTCGGGGTCACGGTGGGCTTCGATGGCCTGGCGGACGATCGCGGCCAGAATGTCAGGCGGCAGGGCCTCGGCCTGGGTTGTGGTGATGCCCGAGAACGAGCGCCGGTCGGTCGCCTTCGGCGGGGCGGTCGGCAGGTTGTAGGTGATGATCTGCTCGGGGGTGACCGCGACCCGCTCGAACTCGACCTCGCCGCCCGCGGCCTCGGCGAACGCGATCACGTCCTCGGCCAGCGAGCTGAACATGTGCTCGCCGCTCTGGTCGTAGTCGCCCAGGTGCAAAATCCGGGTTTTCCGGCCTTCTGACATCGTCCGGACAGCCGCGTCGTGCTTGCCGGCCAGGCCGTCGAACCCGCCCCCGGAGAAGCAGGCGATTCCGAACTCCTCGCCGATCCGTACCAGCTGGGGGACCATGCCGGCCGTCTCGCACCACAGTTCCAGCCGGACGGGCTGGCCGACCTGGCGGTCGACGCGGTAGTCGTCGACCGCCGCGTCGACGGCCATCCAGAAGTCCTCGAGTCCGGCGAAGGAGGGAGGAGCGTTCACGGCGAGCTGGGTGTCGTCGCGGATCATGTCCCAGGGGATCCGGCCGGAGCGGCGGGCCATACCGACGTACTCACACATCCGTTTGTAGTCGCGCTCCGTCTTCTCCAGCACGCCGTCGCTTAGGAGCACGTAGAACAGCTGGCGAAGCGAGACGGGCAGGTGGTCGCGGTAGCGGTCGAGGACAGCGTCGACCGCGCTCAGTACCCGGAGGGTCTCCCGTTTGGGCCGCCAGTGCGGCTGCGGCCCGCGGGGACGTTTGTTCGGCATGACGGCCTCCGTCTCCAGAGTCCGCCATGTCGTCCTTTCGCTCAAGGGGCCTGCGACCTGGTGTTTCAGCCGAGATGCGGGGGTGCGTCGCGTCCGCGGTTGAGATGGGCCATCAGCTCACTGGTGCGGTTCCAGCTGGCGTGTAGCGAGGGCACCATTCGGTGCCGTCGAACACGCGGTAGAGGAACTTTCGATCAACGTCGAGGTGTTTGGCGATGTCGGCGACGCGTCGGTCGGCTTGCATGTGGGGTTGCCACTCTCGGAGGGTGTCTCCGAGGTGTGCGCGGTCGACGGTGGCTCGCATGCTGCTGGCGGCGAGGCGAAGGTAGGCTTGGAGGATTTCGTCCTCCATGTTGCTTCCGGTGTATACCGGCTGCTTGGCCATGGCTTCGAGCGTGTCAGCGAGGGCGGTATGCGCGCTGCGCCAATCGTCGAAGTCGTGGAAATGCGGTTGGCCGGCCTGCAGCCAGGCGACAGCCCAGCGGGTGCCGTTGCTGTCGCAGGTGACCCCTGCCTGGTTCTGCTCGTTCCATCCGACCCGAGTGCCGGCAGTGCTCAACAGCGCGTTGACGATGACGCGACCGAAGGTGTACTCGCCGTCCACGTGGCTGGGATAGATGGTCGCGGAAGGCGACGCGGAGCGAATGACGACCAGCCAGCCGTCGATGTGGTTGCGCAGTTCGTAGGTGACGCCTTCCCACTCGTACGAGGTTGTGACCTTGGCGTCTTCAAGGTCGGGTACCTGGTCCAGCTGGTAGACCGTGTCGAAGTCGAGGGCCATGGGCTCCCCTCCCAATACCGTTGTGGGTACTAAGGTACCCACAACGGTATTGGAGTGTCTACTCAAGTACCCACTAATCGGATGCTGAGGTCGACGAGGCGATGGAGCTGATGGAGATCATCGGCTCCACCGACATCGCCCAGTACCGCGACGAGTATCGGGCAGCTGTCGAAGCCGTCATCTCCGCCAAGCTCGATGGCCGCGAACCCCCGAGGTGGAGGCGCCAGCCAAGCCAGCCGGAGGGGTGGTGGATCTGATGGCCGCCCTGAAAGACAGCGTGCGCGCCGCCCGCGGCGAAGAAGCCGGTGACGCTGACGTGCGCGAGATGCAGCCCGGAGAAAGAGGGCGGCCGCCAAGAAGGTCAGCGGGAGAAAGACTCCAGCGAAGAAGGCCCCTGTGAAGAAGGCGGCTCGGAAGCGGTCGGCATCCTGAACAACTGGTGCGGGTCTTCCGTGTCCGCACGGTGTTTCGCCTCGCGCGGAATCCGGCGCCCCCGGCGATGATGCTGATCTGGCGCTCGTACTCGTTCTCGGGTTCGCGCTGCTGTGTAAGGTGCCGCTGCGGGCCGAGACGCGTGTCGAACTGCGGATCACCGCAGCCCCCACTGGGAACACAGGGAGCGCGGCGGCATGAGCGAACCAACTCCAGACGCTGCGGAGTACCTGCGCGCGGCTCTGGCCCACGCCTCACCGAACCAGCTGGCCGCGTTCGACACCGAGTGGACGGCGGCGGTGGAGGCGGCCCGCGGCCAGGTCGACGCGGCTCCCCTGCGCCGGTGTCTGCGGCACTGGGCGCTCACCGTGGCAATCGAGCGTGTTCCTGCGCGAGCTGTGCGCCTGCGCGAGTTGGAAGCTCGTGCGGGACAGGTGGAGGATCTGGCCGAGGGACGTGCTATCGCCGCCGAGGTAGCGGCCATCCACGCGTGTGCGGCAGCCGAAGCCGGATTTGGCAGGCGTACCGCCAGGTGACCGAGGGGCCTCGTCGCGCAGGCACTTGTCGGCGGCCTTCATGGCGGTCACCGGTCCTCGGCCGAGGCGGTCAGACAGGCGAGCGTCGTGGAATCCAGCCCCGCTGGTGCGGCCTGTCCAGGGTCGCTGCTCGGCTGCGGGTGATCTCCGCGACGGTACGGGGAGGCGCGCTGCGCGCCACACCAATTTCCAGGCATTCCGGATGCAATGTGGGCGTAAGCGGTAGCGTCCACACACACAAGCGAGGGGAGAATCGTCCGATGCAGAGCGAACCGTTGACCGACTGGTCACCGCAGAACCGCGAACTCCATGCCCACCAGGCAACGGTGGGCGGCTGGACACGTATGCGTCCGCATCTGATGTTTCTGCTGCTGATCGGACTCGTCGCAGGTGACGCGCCGGGAACTCGCGAAGACATCGCCCCGTTCGGACGCCGCTCGATCGATCCGCAGGACAGTCTGGAGCAGTCCTGCTGGGAGGACGACTCCCTCCTGGACGACGCCGAACTGGACGCGCTGCCGGAACACAAGGCCACCGCGGTCCGGTACGCGGCCCACTACGGCCTGCCGCCGCTGCAGACCGTCAACGACGTCATCAACCTGCTGGTCGCCGCTGGCGTGGTGCACGAGATCCCCGACTCCACGGGCGTGCCGCGGCTGCATCCCGCCCAGCCGCTCCCCGTACCGGCCGATGTCTTCCCGCTGGACGAGGACGAACGCGCCATCCAGCGCGACCTGCAACTGCGGGCCACCTACGAAGACGCCTCCTACCGGATCATGAACCTGTTCGACCCCGAGGGCGAGCGGCACGAGGAGATCACCACCAGCCTCGAACGCCTGGCACGCGCCATTGACGGCAACCCGCACGACGCCCGCCAGGCCGTGCAGCTGCTGTTGAGCGACGGCGACTTCACTTCCAGCCTGGACCCCACCGACCTGCCCCCGCACAAGGTCTTCCAGCTCCGCTGCGACTGGGCCGCCTTCGACACCGGCCGGATCACCCTCCACGGCATGGACGAGGATGGACGCATCCTCGCCACCCTGCCCGAGGACGCCGACAGCGTGGCAGAGCCACTGCCGGCGGTATAAGAGGTAGGCGAGACCGTCCATACGCTGGAAGTCGCCGCACCGCGGAACAGCAGGGCGAGCGGCAGACGGCGCGTATCGGTGAAAGCAGGAGGGGCGTTGGAGCTCGGGAGCAGCACTGCCCTCGGCGGCCCGGCAACGAGTTCGCAGGTCGCGCACCTTGACGCGGCCGAGTGGCACGAGGCGCTGAAGGAAGCCGTCGGAGCCGAGACCTATGCCGAGGAACTCGCCGAGGACGCGGTGAACCGGGCCCGGATGGGCCGGTTGTCCCTGCGGGATCTGCGGCTGCTGCTCATCGTCACCGGAGACCATCCGGGCTGGCTGCCCGCCCGGCAGGCCGCCCTTCACGTCCTGGCCGAGCAGCCGGACCAGGTGCGGAAGATCCTGCTGATGCAGACCCAGGTCGAGGTGTGGCCGCCTCCCGCCCACGAGGAACAGACGTGCCGGGCCCCGCAGGGCGGGATGCTGCATGAGGTGACCGCCCGGATCGGTCCGTCAGGCCAACAGGTCGCCGGACCGGTCCGACGCGCGATGACCCTCAAGGTGGCCCGCCAGCAGGCCGAGTTCGCCCTGCTGGCGCAAGTGGCCGGTGTCGCCGAGACGCCCGCGGGTGTGGTGCCGGCGGCCCGGGCGGAACGGCTGGCGCTGCCCGGGGTGAGCAGCGAGGTGTTCGAGGCTCGGCTGATGGCCCGCATCGCGGCGGGCGGCGGGCCGGGGGAGGGGCTGGAGGAGGAGATCCTGCGGCGGGCCGGTGCGGGGCGGCTGCGCCACCGTGACATGCAGCGCCTGCTGTTCGACGTCGACGGGCCCGCGTGGCAGCGGGTCCGGGAGGTCGCGCTGGAGCGGGCCGCGCTCATGCCGCCGACGGCCGCGACGCTGCTGCACTGGCGGGCCGAGCAGATCGGCGATGGCGCCTGCCTGTCGTATGAGGAGGTGCCCGCGGCGGGGGAGGACCCGCACACGGCGACAGCCCGGCTGGAGATCGGCGAACCGGTGGTCGGGCAGCCGCGCAGCGCCATGTCGCGGAAGACCGCGCGGCACTACGCCGCGGTCAGTCTGCTGGCGTCGGTGTGCGGGCTGACCGAGCCGCGCGTCACGGTTCCGGACAAGGCGCCCGAGGCTGTGCGGATCGCGATGCCGCCGTCCGGAGTGGATCCGCTGAAGTATCTGAACAAGTACACCCAGCTTGAGTTGATCAGCAAACCGTCCGCGACGATCCAGAACCACGGCAAGGGGATCACCTGCTCGTATACGTGCCGGCACCGCGCCAGCGGGCAGGAAGTGCGGACGTCGGCGACCGGCCCCTCGGTGCAGGAGGCCCGCCGTGCCGCGGCCACGTTGCTGCTGCGGAAACTCCACACCCTCGACACCAGCCCGACCGGCCCGGCAACGGGCTCTCCCCGTCCCCCAGCTCCGGCGCCACCCTCATCTCCCGGGCCCGCGGCCGCGCCACACCACCCCCCACCCGTGCCCTCGGCTCCGGCGGACCGGCCGCTGGTGGACGTGGCCGTCGAGGCGCTCACACCGTCCTGCGCGATGGCCTTTGTGCCCGCGCGCGGCGAACGCCCGGCCGCGATGCTGATCTACCGCGTCGACGGCGGCTCGCTGCTCGGCCCGCAGCCCTCCCCGCTGGCCACGGTGCGCGAAGAACTGGTGCTGGACACCCCCACGGGTCCGCGGGCGACCCAGGCGGAGGGGTGGCTGCTGCCCCTGGGCGAGGCCGTCCCCGTCCTGATGACCGCGGCCCGCGAGCGCACTCCGCACCTCTCGGTCCAGGCCTGGGAGCACGCCGCGCGGATCGCTCTGCAACTGGTCGCATCCCGTCTGGTCTACCCGGCGCTCACCGAGGACCACCGCGCCGTCTGGCGTACGGGGCCGCTGCCCGACCCGGCACGGGAGGCCATGGAACAGCTGTCCGCGGCGATGCCCGGGCACGCGCACAACGTGGTGCACCACGGCCGCATGAAATCGGCGCAGGAGACCATCGAGGAGTTCTGCGATGCGCTGGCCGATGCCCTGGTGCGCACCCCCGCCGCCGCGGTCTTCGGCCCCGCCCCCTACACCCACCGCCACGCCGAGCTGCTGACCGCCCACCAGGTGCGGGCGCTGCGGCCTTGGCTGGACAGCATCGAAGACCGCGTCGACGGCGGCCCGCCGCCCGGACTGATCCTGGACATCGCCGCCCCCACCGAGGACCAGGCCCGCGCCGGGCACCTCACCGCCCGCCTGCTCCTCGCCCCCGACGCCCGCGAGCAGTCTCCGCAGACCGCGACGGTGCCGGCCGCCGACGTCTGGTCCAGCACCGCACAGCTCCCCGGGCACGAGCGGCGCCATCTCCAGCCGCGGGTACGGCGCGCCCTGCGGCGGGCCGCCGGCGTCTACGCGGAACTCGCCCCGCTCGCCGCCCAGCCCGCCCCCACCGGCCTCACTCTGCTCTCCGCGGCCATCAACACGTTGCTGGACCGGGACACCGAGGAGGCCCTGGCCGCCCAGGGCGTCACGGTGCGCTGGCCGCAGCAGCTCCGCACCGCCCTCAGCAGCCGCACGGTGATCGGCACCCCCGCCACGGAACGCGAGACGGCGCCGCGGTTCAGCCTGCACGACCTGCTGGACTTCCGCTGGCAACTCGTCCTGGGCGACCAGGTGCTGAGCGAAGCCGAGATGGACGCGCTCGCCGAAGCCGCCCGGCCCCTGGTACGGATCCGGGGCCAATGGGTGCTGCTCGACGGACCCACCGCCTACCGCGCCGGACACCGCCAGCTGCCGCCGGTGTCCGGCAGCGACGCTCTGGGAGCCGCGCTGACCGGCACGATCACCGTCGACGGGACCGAGGTCGCCTGCGAGAGCGTCCACGCCCTGAACCATGTGATCACCACCCTGCGGGCCGGGACCACCGACCCGCAGGTCCCGGTCCCGCCAAGCCTGAACGCCCAGCTCCGCGGCTACCAGCGCCAGGCGCTGACGTGGCTGGCCCGCACCACCAGCATCGGGTTCGGAGCCTGCCTCGCCGACGACATGGGCCTGGGCAAGACCATCACCCTGATCGCTCTCCGCCTGCATCAGGGTGACACCGCCGGACCCACGTTGGTGGTCTGCCCGGCCTCCCTCCTGGGCAACTGGCAACGCGAGATCGAAACCTTCGCCCCCGGCACCCCGGTACGCCGCTACCACGGCGCCTCCCGCAGCCTGACCACCCTGGCCCCCGGGGAATTCGTGCTCACCACCTACGGCACCATGCGGCTCGACGCCGCTTCCCTGGCCGAGGCGGGACCGTGGGGCATCGTGGTCGCCGACGAAGCACAGCACGTCAAGAACCCGCACTCCCAGACCGCGCACGCCCTGCGCACCCTCCCCGCCGACACTCGCATCGCACTCACCGGCACCCCGGTCGAAAACAGCGTCACCGACCTGTGGGCGCTGCTGGACTGGACCACCCCCGGCCTGCTCGGTGACCTGAAGACCTTCCGCTCCCGCTACGCCCCCACCGCGGACGACAGCCGACACCCAGCTGCCGCTGAACACCTCGCCCGGCTCGTGCGCCCGTTCCTGCTGCGCCGCCGCAAGTCCGACCCCGGCATCGCTCCGGAACTGCCGCGCAAGACCGAAACCGACCGGCCCGTCGCGCTCACCCCCGAGCAGGCAGCACTGTACGAGGCGGTGGTCCGCGAGGCGATGGCGCAGATCCGCTCCAGCCGCGGCATCGCCCGGCGCGGCCTGGTCGTCAAGCTCCTCACCGCCCTCAAGCAGATCTGCAATCACCCCGCCCACTACCTCAAGGAGCCCGGCGAACCGCGCACCGCCGGCCGCTCCGGCAAGCTGGAACTGCTCGACGAACTCACCTCCGCCATCACCGCCGAAGGCGACGCCGCCCTGGTCTTCACCCAGTATGTGGAGATGGCCCACCTGCTCTCCCGGCACCTCGCGGCACGCGGCATCCTCAGCCAGACCCTGCACGGAGGCACTCCCGTCTCCCGGCGGCAGAAAATGGTCGACCGCTTCCAGGCGGGCGAAGTACCGGTGTTCCTGCTGTCGCTGAAAGCGGCCGGAACCGGCCTGAACCTCACCCGGGCGGGCCACGTCGTGCACTACGACCGCTGGTGGAACCCGGCCGTCGAGGCCCAGGCCACCGACCGCGCCTACCGCATCGGCCAGACCCGTCCCGTGCAGGTCCACCGGCTCATCTCCGAAGGCACCATCGAGGACCGCATCGCCCACCTGCTCAAGGCGAAAGCGGAACTGGCCGACGCCGTACTGGGCACCGGCGAGGCAGCCCTGACCGAGCTGACCGACACCGAACTCGCCGACCTCGTGAGCCTGAAAGCCGTCCTGTGATGACCACCACCCACCAGCACACCACCGCCGGATGGGCCCGCGCCTTCACCGCGGTATTCGAAGCAGCCGCCAACCAGCCCCACACCCTCACCCACGGCCACAGCCTCCTCAACTCGGCCGGCGCACTGAACGTCAACCAGGGCTTCGCCACCACCAAGTTCACCCTCCCCGACCGCACCGTCCTCCGGCCGCGCCTCCAGGTCACCGAGCTCACCCCCGCCCAGTGGGACCGCGCCTACACCGCCATCGCCCACGACCCCGACCTCGTCCCCGCCGTCTCCCGCGCCAACATCACCGACCTCCTGGCCGACCCCCGGCGCACCGCCGGAATCCCCCTCGTCCCCACCGCGGACGACATCAGCTTCACCTGCCCCTGCCGCACCGGTCCCGGCGTCTGCCCCCACACCGCGGCCGTCGGACACCTGCTCGCCCAGCGCATCCGCACCGCCCCCGCCGCACTGCTGACCCTGCGCGGCCGCGCACACCACCACCTGAAGAAATTCCTGCGATCCACCCCGCAGCCCGGCCCCGCGCCGCAACCAGCCGGTCTTCGGACCACCCCACCCTCTTCAGTGCCCCCTCGGCCCAGCCCCGCCCCGTTCATCCCGGTCCAGCCGCTTTTCCCCGGCGGCACGCTGCCTCCGATCCCCGCCATCGCCAGCAATGTCGCCCAGGCCGGGTTCAACGCCGCGACGGAGCCGCCCTCACCCGCCCCGACCCTCACGACGCTGAACACGCTCGTCACTGACGCAGCCCACCGCGCCGCCGCCTACCTGAACGGAGAGCAGCCCGCCCTGTGCCCCGATCCGGAAAGCGATCTCGCCCGCCTCGTCGCGACCGAGCACGGCCAACCCCATCTCGAGCACGCCGCGGCCCACCTCAACCTCCCCCTTCTCGGGATGCGCCAGCTGGTCGCCGCTTTCGACTACGGCGGCCCGGCCGGAGCCCTGACGTACCTGCACCCCCAGCCGGCAGACCCAGAGCACCTCGCCCAAGCCGAAGCAGCCATTCAGCCCTTCCGGCCAGCCCCGCTCGCTCCCCTGGAGCGCGAGCACAACCAGATCACCGACACCGCCGCCCGCGTCCAGATCCGACGCGGCCCCGACAACCGCTGGTATCCCTACATCACCCACTTCGGTTCCTGGCACCCCACCCCCGGCCCCGGCCCCGACCCGGCCACCGCCTACAAGGCCGCCCGCGCCGCACAACGCCAACGCCTCGGACATAAATGAACCACGAGGACATGACGCGCACTCGGTTTCCCCGTCTTGGCTGTTGTCCTGTGCCAAGATGGCCCGCCCTCTGCGGTGCGGGCCAGTGGCGTCGTTCAGATCAGGCTGCTTTGTGAGCGGCGACGTGCCGGGCACGTTCCTCCAAATCGCTGACTCCGGCGACGCCGCGGTAGGCGGGGAGCGCCTTGAGCATGGTCTTCAGGTGCTCGTCGCCCCGGGCGGAGGAGAGTGTCACGTGCTCATCGAGGAAGGTGTTCCAGGTCTGGCAGGCGGCCTCGATGTGCCGCATACGGAACTGTCGTTCGGCGATGACACCGAGGCAGTGCAGGCCGCCTTGCCGCTCCAGGGGGTCCCGGGCCTGGTTCGAACGACGCAGAGAGGTGATGGAGCCAGCCTGGTCGCCCAAGTGCCAGCGTACGTGCGCTTCGTGGAAGAAGTAGGCGGCCTGGTCGTAGCCGCCGACGGCGTCCCTCCGGTCGTCGGCACGTGAGAGCGCGGTCTCCGTTTCACGCAACCGGGTCAGCGCGGTGTGCCGGTGGGTGCCGGTCATCGCGGCGGCAGCGGCCTGTTGACCGCGCAGGAACGCGACCAGACGGGGGCCGGCGGCGGGCGCGGCCTCAGCCGCCGCGTCGGCCAGTTCGAGAGCCTTCGGGCCGTGCCCCAAGTGGGACGCTTGCAGGCTCATGCCGCGCAGGGTGCGACAGTAGGTGACGTGGTCCTCGGCGGCGCCGGCGAGTTCGAGCGCGCGCAGGTAGTACTTCTGGCCGGTGGCCTGCTGGTTTTCGTACATGGCCATCCAGCCCGTGAGGTACACGAAGTCTGCGACGGCGGCCCGCATGTCGCGGGTGACCTGGTCCGTTCCGCTCGCCCGCAGGTAGGGGCCGGCGGTGTTGACCAGGAAGGCAGCGGCCATCGGGCGGGCGTGCCCGGCTCCGACCTGGTCCAGGATGTCGGCGACCTTGTCGGTCATGGTGCGGACGGTTTCGACGTCGGAGCGGCCGATGTGCACCGTCCGTCCCGCCGTCGCCGCGTCCATCCGGCCCGCCACGTCCTCGAACCGCGGTACGGCCAGAGCTGCGGCGTACATGCCGGTCTTCAGCACCCCCCGGCGCGAGGGATCCATGTCTGCTCGGCTCAGGTCAATCACTCCCGTCACGGCGTCGCGGTCTGCGGCCGGTCCCGCCTCAGTCGGCCAGCCGATTTCCCCGCACGTTACGGGCCGTTCCAGCAGCCGCGAGAGCGCCTCGGTGATGGCGGGCCGCGCCTCGGGCTTCGGGACGGATCCCGCGAGCCAGTGAGACACGCTCGTCTTGTCGTAGTGCAGCCCGAGCCCGAGCTCGCGGCCGGCGGCATTCACCCTGCGGGCGAGCTGCGCGTTTCCAATTCCTCCCGACTGCATCAAAGCCGATAGGGCTGTATTCGGTGTACGCGGTCGACGTGCCATCGATGACCCCCGAGTGCGTTCAACCAGTTCAACCGGACCTCCACTCTGCTCCCTTACCCGGCGTCGCGCAGGAGAGTTGAGTGATTACCGGCCGTTCGGTGATCGCACCCGTACGACCGTCAACTGCTCGGTCTGCCGAACCCTCCTATGGGTTCGGCAGACCGAGCGCCCAGGACGACGAAAAGGCCCACCACAATGACCAGGACGCCTGATACCCCGGAGACCACCGCAGTCGCTGCTCCTGCCACCGCCGCCGTGCTGTACGTGTGCGCTGACCGAAGCACGCTCACCCCCACGCTCGCAGCCGACCGCGCCGAGGCCGAAGGGCACGATTTCGCCGAGGTGCGCGGACTGACGATCACAGAAGTGATCACAGATCCGTACGGCGAACCGGACCCTTGTCACCGCAAGGGGTGGATGCGGGTGCGGGAGCTGGCGGAGTCCGGCGCGGTCGCCGTCGTGATCGTGCGGTGGCCCGCGTGCATCGCCCCCGAGCCCGCACACGAACTCAGGTACCGCGAGATCACCTGGCTACAAGGCCGCGGCGTGCAGGTGCGGTACTCCTGGGAACCGCTGGCGGGCGGCGGTGAGGTCAAGTGAGCACCGCGCGCAGCCTGATGCACCACGATCACCCCTGGATCGGGCGAGACGTCGAAGACACGGCAAGCGGTCGTCGGGGAATTCTGCGCGCCATCGCCCCGGACATCGACCAGCCGCGTCCCGTGGCATGGTTGCTGCCGGCAGGCGGTGGGGTGGAGTGGACTACGGACCTGGGAGCGCTCGCCAACCCCATGTCCCTCACGCCAGACACCATGCCGAGCATTCGAACAGCCCGCGAGTGCGGGCCCGAAGTGGAGACCACGTTGACCACCAACCTGTCCGACCCCGCCGCCGTCGAACTCCTCGGTGCCCCGGACCTTCGTCTGGTGGAGACGGCGCCGCCGGAACTCACGGACGCCCAGAAGACTGCGATGAACGGCAAGTGGGAGGAGATGACCACGGCCAACCCGGCGCTTTTCGACGGGCCCGTGGCGGTGTGCACCGGAGTGGAGTGGACAGACCCGGGGACGATGGTCTTGTCATGGTGCCGCGCCACCTACCGGCTCCTGGCCCTCCGCCTGGACCCTGATCACGCTGTGCCGGCGCCCTCGCTGTTTGTTTCCGTCGCCCAGCCGACCAATGACGGTCACCTTTTGGTGGGGCGCATGGCGGCGTCGACCGTCAGTTCCGGGCGCTGGCAGCTGCCCGGCGGCACGATCGAGCCGCCCACGGACGGCAACGGGCTGGACGCGGACGCGCTGGCTGGGCATGCCGCCCGGGAGCTCGCCGAGGAGATCGGACTCGACGTTGCGCGCTGCGACCTGGAGCTGTGGACGGTGACGCGCGGGAACTGGGGCAACATCGGTATCCATTTCCGGGCGCCTGCCCGGCCGACCGACACGCTCAAGGACGCCTACGCGGCGCTCGCCTCCAGCGAGATCGAGCGGGGCCGCGTCCCCGAACTGGACAAGATCGACTTCATCCGGTCCGAGTCCGACGTCGCCGGGCTCGGCGGTCCTGCGGCCGACTTCCTGCCCGTGCTGGCCACCTTGTACTCCGGGGCACACGCAGCCGGTCGGCCCGGCTGCGGGCGGTAGCCGATGCCCACGAGCCAAGGTGCCGCCGAACACCCGCCCGCAGGGGCAAGCGAGGCGCTTCTCGTCCGGCTGGCCCAGGAACTGACCCAGGCAGAACGGACCGATGTTCCCGCCCCGCTGCTGTCTGGGCGCTACCCAGAACTGACCCTGGCGGACGCCTACCGCGTCCAGCAGATCGCCACGGCGACGTCCGGCTCACCCGCGGACAGCTGGCCGTCTGGTACGCGGGCGGCTACCGAACAGCAGCCGCATCACACCTCGCTGGCATCACCGCCAGATCCCAGGACACCCTGACCCGGCTGATCCGGACCACAATGGACGTGGAGCCGTGGCTGCCGGACCATATCTGACGCCGCGACCGTGCCCACGCCGGGGCAGCTGGTTACCGTAGATGAGCGACCAAATGGCCGGAGTGGCTCGCCGACGACCCCGCCCAGCGGCCCACGCTGCGGCCATGGACCCTGCGCGACGCCACCCAGTCACTCACCGATCTCGCAGGGGGCGCCGTGGAGGCCACACGCAGGGAACTCGTCCTCATCGCCGGAAGCACGCTCACTACCGCGCTGTTATCGTGGCTGACCGCCGACCCGGTAGCCGCCGACCAGATCGCCACCGGCCAGCGCATCGGAGAAGCAGCTGTCGCCAAGGTCGAAGAGCGTGCCCGGATGCTCAGGCACATGGACGACGAAGATGGCGGCGGGTCCCTCCTCGCTGAGACATCCAGCGCCCTGGCTCTGGTCAAAGGGATGATTCTCCACCGCTCCTCCAGCAGCGCGCACCGCACCCGTCTCTACGCCACCGCCAGCGACCTCGCACGGCAACGCGCCGCCGCTCTCTTCGACGTCAACGGCCAATGCGCGGACACAGCGTTCGAAACCGCCCTTCGCCTGGCCAAGGTCGCCGGAGACGACGCGCTCGGCGCCAATGCCCTCGCCTTCTGGTGCGTCTCCGCCTACAACACCGGTCGGCTGCGGGACGCCGTAGCGATGGCCGACACCGGACTCGCCGCCGTACGCGGCCGCACAACTCCCCGCGTCGAAGCCATGCTGACCTCTCGCCGCGGGCGCGCCCGCGCGCATCTGGGCGATGAGCGCTGCTGGTCCGATTTCGACCGGGCCGAAGGGCTTCTCGCCCAGGCGCCCGGCCACAAGGACCCCGACTGGGCGTACTGGTTCGACTCGGCCGAACTCCTCGGAGCCCGCGCCTCCAGCCACCGGGACCGGAACCAGCCCGGTCCCGCGGCTGACGCGTTCGCCCAGGCCCACGCTCTCTACGCCACCAGTCACCCATGCGTCCGTACACACGCCCTGTACCTGTCCAGGCAGGCAGACGCCCAGCTCGCACAGCAGCAGGTAGAACAGGCATGCGCAACAGCACACGATGCACTGGACCTGACCGAGACCATCAGCTCCCAACGGACCACCGGCCCGCTACTCGACCTGGCTGAACAGCTCGCCGCTTACACAGTGCCCGCAGCACAGGAATACCGCGACCGAGTCCGAACCGTGCTGGCAGCTTGACCCCACGAATGCCCCCAGAGGGGCGATGGCCCTGGCGGTGCAGCATCGGCTTCAGAGCGTCACCGCTGGGGCGGAGCACGTGCCGCATCAGCCTCCGACATCGGCTGCTCGGTAGTTCTCGTGCAGGTCAGGTGCTCGCTGTTCGGGCGGATCCGCCCGAACAGCGAGGGCGGCGGCCGCGGGTGAGGCGGCAGGGCATGAGGGCCGCCCAGCGAGCGGATACGCCCAGCGCCCGCAAAGTCGTCATGAGGCAGTACAGACGAGCTGCGCCGCTCACTCGGTCTCCCCGTCTTGGCTGTCGAAGTACGCGGCCACGCCAGTGCGGCGGGCCTCCGCCACGGTGATCAAGCGTGCGAAATCACGGGACGGCATCAGCTGTTTCCATTCCTGCAGAGGCAGGATGCGGACCTCGTTGTGCTCGTCCGCGTCCAAAGTGATGCTGTGGATCTGTGCGTCGGTGAGTCGGCCTCCTTCGAAGATCACCCCCATCGTGCTGTAGGGCCATTCCGTTCCAGGTAGCCCGAACACCGTCGCCAGGAGGCGCGGCGGTCCGGCCAGCGTGAAGCCGGTTTCCTCCTGGCATTCGCGGACCGCCGTCTGCCATGGTCGCTCGCCGTGCTCCATCGTGCCGCCCACCAGCTGCCACGGATGAGCGGAGGAGTAGACGGAGCGCAACTGGAGCGGATGGTCTTCCTCATTGGTGAAGTAGACGCATGCGAAGCCGGTGGCTTTCATCACCGTCTCGGCGTACTGCTCGGGCGGAACCCAGGAAGGGCCGCCCGCCCGCTCACTCCGTGCGCCCGGGCTGACGATGCCGTCGGCCTCGGCGGGTGTGGCCAGGCGCGCGTCCGGTGGCCCGGCCGATGCTGTCGTGCCGATCTCTGCGGCGGGCGAGAGGTCACGGTTCACGATGTGTCTCCTCGCTGTGAGCGGGGTGGGCAGAGCTGGCTGGTCCGTCGGTGCTCGGAGCCGGACCGCCCTGGGCTGCCGTTATACGAAGGCCAGTGCGCGGAAGTTGTTACGGATGTCGGTCAGTGGCTGCCGGTCGCGGGTGTAGTAGAGCTTGTTGGTCAGCAGGACGGCCCACCGGTTCTTGGAGGGGGAGATCCACATGCCGGTACCGGTGAAGCCGTAGTGGACCCACACATCTTCGTCGTGGGGGATGCCGGGTGCCGGGTGCCAGAACAGGCCGCGCTCGGGCTGGAGGTCGCCGGTGTGGATGCCCAGCGAGTAGTCGGTCCATTTGGGGCCGAATCCGGCCCCGGCTGAGGTGGTCGAGGCGTCGAGCATGTAGCGCAGGAAGACCGCGAGGTCGGAGACGGTGGTGAAGGCGCCGGCGATACCGCACACTCCGCCCAGCAGACGGGCGGAGAAGTCGTGGGCCGTGCCTTTGAGATGGGCGTTGGTGTCCTGGTCGAGTTCGGTCGGTGCGCACGTCGCGGCGACCGCGGGGGGCAGGGGGCCGAACCTGGTGGCGTTCATCCCCAGCGGGCGCCAGGTCTGCTCCGTGGCGAGCTGGTCCAGGCTCTTTCCGGAGAGGTGTTCGGCGAGATAGCCGAGGATGAGAGCGGCCCGGTCGGTGTATTCGACGGCTTCGCCGGGCGGCCGGTGAAGGGCTTCGTGCAGCACACCGGCCCGGATCGTGTGCGGGTCTGTGCCGTAGAGGTGCTTCAGCTGGGACCGCAGCGGCACGCCGGCGGTGTGGGTCAGGAGCTGGCGGGCGGTCACCGCGCCGAGCGGGTGGTCAACGACTTCGTTCCAGAAGGTGCCGAGCGGGGTGTCGAGGTCGAGGACACCGTCCTCCCACAGGGCGCCGATGGATGACCACACGGCGAGGATCTTGGTGAGGCTGGCGGCGTCGAAGGTGGTGTCGAGCCGCATCTTCACCTCCGGCTCATCCGGGTCTAAGACACCTGTCGTCCCGGAGGCGTGGATGCGGGCGGCGTCGCCGACGGCCCATACGGCGCCGGGGTAGACCTTCTCCCGGACACCCTCGTCCAGCAGAGCTTCGATGCGGTCGGTGCGGTACGTCATGGTCTCGTCCTGTTCGCCGTCGGTGTCCCGCTGGGCAGCCTAATGATGCTGACGGGCCGTCACGTGCAGTGGCGCGGTGTCCCCGGCAGCTGTGACCGCTGGAGACACCGCTTGAGCGGTGCTGGAGCCCGCTCTGTGTAACCAGACCCAGCCTCGTGACCAGAGGGCTTGGCTACAGCTGGCGTCCGAGGTCGGCCAGGGACTGGGCGGTCACTGAGAGGGGGTAGCGGGCGGCGTTCGCGCGCCCGGCCTGGCGCAGGGCGGGCAGCAAGCCGGGATCGGATCGCAGCCGCTCGATGTCGCGGGCGAGCACGGCGGGGCGGGCGAAGTCGGTTGCTGCTGCGGAGTCGGCCAGGGCCTCGTTGAGACCGGGAACCGGCTGGTAGAGCACGGGCAGACCGCAGGCTTGGGCTTCGAGGGCTACCAGGCCCATGGCCTCCAGGGTGGTCGAGGGCATCACCAGCACGTCGTGCTCGCCGAACACCTGCCACAGCTGGGGGCGGTGGAGCCAGCCGAGGTAGCGGGCCCGCGCTCCGGCCCGTCGTAGCAGCGGAGCGAGCGCTGCGAACTCGGTCCGGGGGGCGGCGATGCTCAGCTCAACGCTCGGAATGGCGGCCAGGGTCTCGACCAGGCGTTCGGCGCCTTTCTCGGCTGTCAGCCGTCCCGCATACAGCAGCCGCAGGTGGCTCATCGCCATGCGGGGCGTCCGGGGCGATGGGGCGGCCAGCAGGTGGTCGGGGATGCCCCACGGGATGTGAACGATCTTGCGGCGGTCCATCTGCGGGGAGAGCGTGAGCAGCCGGTCGGCCATGGCGTGCGTGGGCACCACGATGGCGTCGGCCGCGCGGGTGCTCTCGTGCAGGATCTGCAACTGGTCGAAATGGGCCTCGGCGAAGAGCAGGTCCGTGCCGTGGACCAGGGCGATCCGCGGGTGGTCGGGCAGGGCCTTCATCAGGGCCGGGGTGGCGCCGAAGGCGAGATGCTGCAGATGCAGGACCCCGATGCGGGCCGGGCCGAGGGCTGCGGTGAGGGCCTCGCGGAGGTCGGCGACGTACTGCCCGAAGGCGGGGCCTTCCAGGCACTTGCCCGCGACGGACAGCACCTCCAGCCCGGCGGGAAGGCGGGGGCGGGCGCCGCTGGGGGCGAGCATGAACGCCCGGGCCGGGATGAGCGGGCGGTCGCCGGTGTAGAGGTCGAGGAAGAGTTCGACGCTGCCGCCGGGACTGCCGGCAGGAAGGTCCAGGCAGGTCGCGGTCAGCGGCCCGGACGGCGCAGTGGCGAGGGGGCTCATCGGGGGCCTCCTGCGATCTCCTCGTACAGGCGGGAGATGTCGATGCCGTCCGTGGCCGCGTACTTCGCGGCCCGCTGCTGGTAGCTGTCGGCGGCGCCGAAGGCGGTGAGGAAGACCAGCTTGCCGAGGGTCATGCCCGGATAGATCCGCACCGGCTTGGCTGCGCGGATCTCCAGCGTCCAGCGGATCGCGTGCCCCTGATGGCCCAGCGGTGCGGAGACGTGCACCCAGATCCCCAGGCAGCCGGTGGTGCGATCACCATTGAGCAGCTGTGCGTACCGCTCCGATCCGGTCTTCTCCAGGGTGACGCCCAGGTAGAGCAGGCCGGGCACGAGGCTCAGGCCGTGGTCGGGAATCACCTGTTCGGTGAACGCGGTGGGGGCGGCGGCGTCCAGGCTGCCGTCACAGACGCGGATCGTGTCGCCCAGCCGCCAGTCGTAGGCGTTCGGCGAAAGGCGGGCCGGGTCGTACGGGTCGATGGTGATCTCGCCCGCGGCGACGGCGGCGGCGATCGCAGGCCCGGTGAGGATCACGAGGCCACCACCGCCTGGATCGGGGCGGCGTCGCGCCAGTAGCGGGAGGGCTGCGGGCCCTGGGCGGCCTGGTACTTGCCGCGGTAGAGGTCGACGCCGCCGCACGAGAGGAAGAACATGATCTGTCCGATCTTCATCCCCGCGTACACCCGCAGCGGGCGGATGGGGGAGAGCATGAGCGTCCACTGGCCCAGGAAGCCGATGTCGCCGATCGGGGCCGTGATCTCGACGAACAGGCCGAGCCGGCCGACCGAGGAGCGGCCGAAAAGCAGCGGCACGAAGGTGTCGGAGCCGACCGCTTCGAGGGTGTGGCCGAGGTAGAGCTCGCCGGGCTGCAGCACGTAGCCCTCCGGGCCGATCTCGACCGTGCGGGTGGGGTTGGGCTGGTGAGCGTCGATCACATCGGCGGTGTAGGTCAGCAGGGTCGAGCCGAGCCGGACGTTGTAGCTGTTGGGGTTGACCTGGTTGGACTCGAACGGGCTGATCGTTAATCGTCCGTCGCAAACGGCAGTGGTGATCTCGGGGCCGGTGAGAATCATCGGCGTTCCCTTTCAGGCTGCGCGATGGTGAGGGCGAGGCGGACGCATCCGCCGAGCGTGAGTCCGGTCTGGCGGGTGTGTCCTCTGAGGTAGGTGTCGGCGAGGTAGTCCGTGGTCAGCACGCTGACCAGATGTGCGGGCAGCGGGTGGGGCGCGGAGGTCACAGGGCCGGTCTGCTCGGCCAGATCGGCCATCAGTCGGGCCGGATCGCAGTCGTACGGTGCGCGGAGGTCGGCGCGGACGAGCTGGTTGTCGAACGGCTCGATGGCCATCAGGTCGGCCAGAGTGAGCACGTCACCCAGGACGGTGGTGCGCAGTGCCGTCTCGTTCAGGATGACGGCGGCCCCGAGTCCGGTGTGGAGGCGGGTGACGAGATCGGCCAGCAGACGGTGACGGTCCAGCTCGGCGTTGCGGTAGGGCCCGTTGACGGTGCCGAGCGGTTCGGCGAGCCGTTGGCCCAGAGCGGTGATCTGCTCGTCCAAGGCGACGAGGGCTCCCGGCAGGAGGCCGGCGATGGGGAAGGCGGCAGTGCGGGCGGCCCAGCCGACATCGGCCGGTTCGGCGACGGCGTATCCCGCGCCGAGCTCGCCGCCCTTGAGCACGAGGGTGTCACCGACCGGGACGGGGCCGTAGCTGTCACTGTGGCAGTGCCCGGCGAAGACGACGTCAAGGAACGGACAGGCCATGGCCAGGCCCAGATCCTCGGCGAAGCCGGAGTGCGACAGCACCATCCAGGAATCCACGTGATGATGGTGTTCCAGCATCAGCTCGCGCAGGGCCGAGGCCGGGCCGATGACACGGTGTCCGGCTCGCTGGTGGGCGGGGATGCTGTGAAACGCCTGCGGCCCCATGACCGCGGTGACGGCGACGCGGCGGCCGTGCACATCCACGATGCGCAGCCGGTCGAACAGCGGTGTGCCGCTGTCGGCGTCCACGGTGTTCGCGCACACCGTCATCTCGTACAGGCCGGACTCGAAGTAGTGGGGCCAGCCGTGGTTGCCCGGAGCGAGGACGTCGTAGAGCGTGGTGAGGATCTCCCGTTCGACGTGGCCGCCGCCGAGCCGGTAGTACCCGGTGCCTTCGAAGAAGTCCCCGCAGTCGGCCAGCAAGGACGTCTCCCGCAGCTGATGAAGGTGAGACAGCAGGCCATCGGCCCGGCCCAGAGCGGAGTGCACGTCGGTGGTGGCCACGACCTGGTGGAAGGTCCGTGTGCTCATCGCTGGCCCGCGGCGATGTCGGCTCCGAGCGCGCGGAGTTTGGCAGGCAGGGCGGCGTGCCCGCGCCGCAGCTGGTCCAGGCCGGTCACGGTGGTGGTGCCACGGGCGCTCAGGGCGGCGATCAGCAGAGCGGAGCCGGTGCGGATGTCGGTCGCCCGCACTGTGCCGCCGGTCAGCTGCTGCGGCCCCGTGAGGCGGCACTGGGTAGGGGTGATCTCCTCGATGTCGGCGCCGAGCGCGGCGAGTTGGGGGAGAAGGTTGTTGTGGCGCCCGGGGTTGATGGCGTCGGCGAACTGGTGGGTGCCGGGCAGAGTCAGCGCCAGAGCCATCAGGGGCGGTTCGAAGTCGGCGTCCAGGCCGTCGGGGGCCAGGGAGGCCAGGGCTCGAAGCGGCCGTCCGGTGGGCTTGACGGCGCGGTGCACGGTGAGGGCGTCGCGGTCGAGGGTGACGGGGACGCCGACCCCGGCCAGCAATTCGGTCAGCGCTTGGACATCCGGGCCGTGGATACCCTCGATCCGGCCCTCACCGCCGCTGGCCGCGATCGCGCAGGCCAGGGTGCCAGCCTCGATCTTGTCGCCTGGCACGACGAGGGATAAGGGGGCCGCGCCATCCGGGCCGCCGGACGGCGGCGCCAGGGTGATCTTCTCCTCGCTCGCGTGGGTCTGCCAGCCCGCCGCACGCACGGCGGCCAGTACCCCGGTGGTCTCCGGGGACAGGTTCGGGTTGCCCAGCTCCAGGCGGCTGCCCGCGACGACGGCCCGGAGAATCGCGGCGATGCTCGCGCCACGCGAGCGAAACGGCAGGGTCAGGGCGACCTTGTCGCGGCGGGAACCGGCCCGGACACGGTAGCCCCCCTCGCCGAGGGTGACGGTGTCACCGAACAGCCGGTACACCGTGAAGTGCAGGTCCATCCCGCGCTGGCCGATCTGGCAGCCGCCCGGCCAGGGGAGTTCGGCCCGCCCATACGCGGCCAGCAGCGGTGTCACCAGGTAGTAGGAGGCCCGGATGCGGGCGGCGTCCCCCAGGTAGCCCGCCGCGATGCCGCCGGCCTGCGGGTCGATGACCACGGCCCGGGGGGCGTCGACCGGATGGGCGACACGGTAGCCACTGCGCTGCAACAGGCCGAGCATGAGCTGGACGTCCGTACTGGCAGGGACAGCGGACAAGTGCACGCTGCGGCGTAGCGAAGCGGCGGCGGCCAGCAGTGGCAGGGCCGCATTCTTCGAGCCGTCCACCCGCACCGCGCCGCATAGCGGGCGACTCGGCCGGACAACGACGGCCTCGGCGCCCGACACGCTCAGGGGTGTGAGCGTCATCGAATACCTCCAGGGGTGTGCAAGAACGAGTCACTGGTCCAGGGATGGTCCGACTGCTTGGCAGCGGCCGGACCCGCGAACGGCACCGCCCCGGAGGAGCAACGGCGGCGCCCGCCGCACGCCTCTTCCGGCAAACCGGTAGCGATGTGATGCGGCTCCGGCCGCACCGCTCAGGCAGGCGGCTGGCCGGTGATGACGGCGAGCGGCTCGTAGGCGGTGCAATCGAGTAGGTCAATACGCATGTGTCTTCTCTTGGAACAAGAGGTTCCGAAGGTGTTCCGTTCGCGTGTCGGCAGAATTCTGTGTCCTGTCGGGGGAGCGGCGGGAGAGGGTGCGCCCCTGGCGCCTCGATGGCGCGCGGCGTGGTGCGCCAGGGGGAGTGCAGGGGAGTGAACTTGCCGCAGGGCAGCGCGATGCGTTCCCCGTGAACTACTCTCGGTGATGGACGCGTTCGTCCGGTGATGGAGGCCGCCATGTCGCCCGAGCCCGCATCTGAAGTTCCTCAGCAGCCCAAAGAATCTGCTTTAGGGTATTGGTTCCGTATATCCGGTTTTACTAAAAGGGGACTCGCGCTCGCCGTCACCAAAAAGGCAGCAGCCAACGGCTACCCGGACTACCGACCGGACGGATCCCGGGTCCGGGGCTGGCTCAGCGGCGAACAGCCAAAACGGCCGGACCTGCTGGCAGCCGTACTATCCGAGCGCATCGGCCGCACCCTCAGCGCCGCCGACCTCGGCCTGGCCGCCCCCGAGCCCGATGACCTCACTCACTACCGCGGCCCCGTCGAGACCCTGGCCGACCTCGGCCGTGCCTCCACCACCGGTCTTGCACGTCAAACCAGCGCAGGGGATTCAACCGGCGATCAGACGCCCCCCATAGCCCCGTACGCATCTGAGCGGCTGCTGCTCGCACTGGACTCCTGGGCCTACGCGCAAAAACACGTCCTCCCCGGCACCACCAGCACGGCGGGAAGACGCCTCGGCCGCACCGACGTAATCCGTATCGCTGACTACACCCGCCACTTCCGCGAACTGGACAACAAGCACGGCGGCGGCGCCACCCTCCACCCGGCCACGGCCCAGCTGGTCTGGGCCACCAATCTCCTCCGCCACGGCCGGTACACCGAACCGGATGGCCGGGCCCTATGGCGCGAGCTGGCCGACCTCGCCGGATGCGTCGGCTGGATGAGCCACGATGCCGCCCAATGGCCAGCCGCGATCCGCTACCTGACCCTGGCCGTCCACGCAGCCCGGGAAAGCGGTGACCCCAACCTCACCGCCCACCTCCTGCAATGCCTCGCCCGTATCTGGGGATACCTCAACCGGCCCGACCTCGCCGCCGACTGCATCGCCCTGGCCATCTACGGCACCCGCAACACCGCCCACCCCGTCCTCCGCGCCGGGCTCTATGCCCTCGCAGCCCGCTTCGACGCCCTGCGCAACCGCAGCACGGACGCCCTGCGCAACGTCCACCAGGCACAGGAGATCTTCCACGAAGAAGCCGCTGACGAGCTGCCGCCCTACGGCACCTACCTCGACTGGGCCGAACTCTCCAGCACCCTCGGCGAGGTGATGCTCTTCCTCGCCAGGGCTGCCCGCCACGCACCACACGCGGCCACCGCTGTCGGAATGCTCAACACCGCCGCCGCCCAGCGCGACGCCGCCCGCGCCCGCAGCCGCACCTTCGACGCCGTCGCCTCAGCCCGCGCCCTGCTCGTCGTCGGCGACTACGAAGCCGCCTGCGCCTCCGGCCATCAGGCCCTCAGCGTGGGCACCACCGTGGACTCCGCCCGCATCCGCAGACGCTTCCGAGACCTCGCCCGCGAAGCAGAAGGCCACGACAGCGCCGCGGTACGCGACCTGCGCGAACAGCTCCTTGCGACGGGGGACCACCACTGAGGGTTCCGCACATCGCTCGGCTCATGGGCGCGGGGAGGTCTCGGCCATGCCACTCAAGATGCCGCCGCGCGTCTGCTGATGGCGTACCCGGTACACGAACTCGGTCAGCGCGTTCCCGCCGTCTGGGGCACCGTACTGGATCAATCTGATCCACGCGGTGGCGTGCTCCTGGCGCACCGAGGGTTCAGCGCGCCGGGAGGTGTTTCTCAGGTACAGGTGTCGAGCATTCCTTCCAGTGCCGAGTGCTCGGCGGTGTCGATGGTGAGGCTGTAGACGTGCTTGACCGAGATCCAGGCGCGGCCGTAGGTGCAGCGGTAGTCGCCGAGCGGAGGCTGCCAGTGTGCGGGGTCCTTGTCAGCTTTCGACCTGTTGGAGCGGGCAGAGACCGCGACCAACTGCGAGTGAGTGAGGTCGTTGGCGAATGCGCGGCGGTCCTGGGTACTCCACTGCGCCGCGCCGGACCGCCATGCCTCTTTGAGGGGGACAACGTGGTCGACGTCGAGCTGAGCGGCCGTGTCGGCCGTCACGCCGTCGTACGGCGAGACCCAGTGCCCGGACACCGCGCGGCACTGGTCGTCCTGGGCGATGTCTTCGCCGTCCCGGGCGAGGACGGTCTCGCGGGTGTCGCAGGTGCCCTGCTGGATGATCCAGTGGGGGAACTTCGCTCGGCTGTAGCCGGGAATGTCCGTCTCGGGCGCGACGGTCAACTCGGCCAGTTCCGCCCGTGCTTCGTCGGCGGCCGGGGGTTCAGGGAGCTCGCCGGAAGCGGCGGCCGAGGAGGGGGTGCTGGGGGCGGCCCAGCTCGGTGAGCCGAAGGCGAGGAGGCTGCTCGTGGCCAGCACGGTGGCCACGGCAGTGGCCCAGCGGCGCATCATCATCGTCATGGCTCACCACCGTGGCCGGGCCCAGCCACCGCGGGCCGTCAGCTCAGCGGGATTCACCCGTGCGGGTGGCTGTCTCCAGACGCTCTCAAGTCCGGTGTGCTGAGCAGACACATCGGCGTCATGACCCGGTGGGCTCGTTGGCCGGGTCATGGGCGACACGAGCGAGCGGTGCGCGCCGGTGGTGCTCAGCGGCCGCGATGCCCTCGGCGTTCCGCGGCACCCGGTCCGGCTCCGGGTGCGGGTGAATCGGCTGTGCACTCAAGCTGCCCCTTCCATCTGTCCCAGAGTCTGCCGGGTCCCGGACCGCCCCGTCGACCGGATCGGCGTCGCGCGGCATTTGTGGACCGTGGTGGGCGCCTCGCGGGCGCCGTCAGCCAGGTGCTCGGCCTCGGCCAGGCGGCGGGCGGCATCGACACCGTGGCGTTCGGCCCACTGCGCGACGAGTAGCAGCGACGGCTCACTCACCATCGCGGCCGACCAGGAGGAGAGCCCGGTCGTCGTCGGCATGCCCCGTTACAGCCCCGATGAGATGCCAGGCCGCGCCGCGGAAGCCGTCGGTCATGTAGCGGTCGGCCTCACCGACGAGTCGGTCGATGCCATCGGTGAGATCGCGTACCGAGGCCTCAATCAGACCGTCTGTGAAAAGCAGCAGGACGTCACCGGGGCGGAGGGAGCCCTGGACCGGGTCAAACCGGGCACCGTCGTACAGCCCGAGGCCCGGGCCGTCTGCGGACTTCTCCTGCCAGCGGTCATGCTCGGTGCTGAGTTGCAGGGCCGGCAAATGGCCGGCGGCGAACAGCTCGTAGTCGCCGGAGTCCAGGTCCAGGGCCAGGTGGATCGAGGTTGCGAATGCCTCGTCCCAGTCCTGTCTCAGGAGGTAGTTGTTCGCTGCCGGAAGGAACTCTCGAGGCGGAAGCGAGCCCAGCAGGCCGTCGAAGGCGCCGGACAGCAGGAGGGCCCGGGAGCCCGCTTCCTTGCCCTTGCCGGAGACATCCGTCAGGACCACCTCCAGTCTGTGGCCGCTGTTCGTGCGGGCCGCGACGACGAAGTCACCGGAGAAGGAACTGCCGGGCGCCGGGCGGATCGCCATCTCGCGGTGCCAGCCGCGCGGCAGGGCGGGCAACTTGCTCTGCACTCGGATGCGCTCGCGCAGGTCGAAGCGCATCGGATCACCGCTCTGCACCGGCTTGGTGACGCCGTCAGCAAACTGCCAGAAGTTGTTCGAGGTTGTCCCGGACAACCCCACGGCACCCTGGGACTCCTCCGCGCTGGAGGGAACCCGAAGTTCAGGCGCAGGTTCTACTCGGCCGGCGATGGTCTTCGTCCGGGAAGCGTCAGCGTGTGGGGGCGTACGGTCTGCCTGCGCCCGGTAGCCAACGTCGTCGGCCGCTTGCTGAACGGCTGCGTGTTCCTCATCGAGGACGGCGCGCACCTTCTCCAGCGCACGGTCTACGTCCTCGAGGGCCGCATCGTCGTGATCAGTGTCGTCGAGACCGTGCTGAGGTATCTGTGGGTCCGGACTACCCGGTAGCGCGAGGTCATCATCTGCCATCCGGAAGCGCAGCTCGGCAAGCTCACCTTCGAGGATCTGGATCCGGCGGGCCGCATGGTCGGCGACCTGCTGGGCGATGTCCCGCTCCTGTTCGGCGCGGAGGAGCTGTTCGCTCAGCTCCGCCTGCTGTCGCTGCGCCCGAGATAGACGTCGCTCCAGTGGCGTGTTCCCCTCCGGACGCCGGGCCGACAGCGAGCGCAGGGCATCGGCTCGGCGCTTCAGTTCCGTGACCTTAGCCTGGGTCTGGCCGAGCATGGCGAACAGCAGTGTGGCGATCTGCAGCGCCTGGAACCGGCCCCGTTCGCTCGCCTCGTAGGCCGTCTGGAGTCGCTGCATCTCCTGGTAGATCTCGATCGTGCGGTCCTTGGCCGCCAGCAGCTCCCTGGCGAGCGCCAGCTCCTGCGCCCCCGCGAGCGGTGTGGGGCTGCTCTGCGCCCGGTCCCATAACGCTCTTGCCGCCTCGAGACGCGGCTTGCACCGGTCGCTGGAGTCGTCCGGAAAGCACACGTCGGCCATCGCCTCGACCACGTCCCACTCCAGCCCGTCACCGGCCAGCAGGTCACGCAGTCGGCGCAGCTCAGGCACAGCTCGGGCCACGAAATGGTCCGGTGTGAGCCGCTGGTGCAGCTGGCTCACCGGAACTGATGACTCATCGATCCAGGATCGCACCAGCTCGACAAGCTGATTGATCTCGTTGCAGGACCCCCGCGGCGGTGCCCACGGTCGTCCCGGTCGGTTCCTCCCGCCACCCACTTGCCTTCCCCCCTTGGTTGTTCGGCGGACAACCCCTCGTTGTCACCGAAGAACCATCCAACCGGCTCGCCCGCATGTTCTGCCCGGGGATCGTGGTCATCCTCCACCGATACAACACACGATCCAGGCGGTGCACTCGTGGACCACACCTCTCCGGCCTTCTTATTCCTCGTCTTGGCCGTGGCCGTTCTGTTCTCCATCGTCGCCGCGGCGATCGCCTTCGCCCTCGCCTGGTGGGACGGTGCCACGGTCCCAGCGGCCTTCACTCGCAGCGGCGTCACGTTCGCCGCGTGCCTCACTCTGTGCTTTGCGGCTCTCTCTGCGGTCGACCGATGAGCTGGCGCCCAGCTGCCGGTTCTGCTGGTCGATCATCGGTGCCCTCGCACTGGCTGTTTGCACAGAGATGGGTTCGCGTGTGCGTGCTGGTGCCGCCCGGGAAGCTTGGGCCCTGTGCTGGGCCTGCGCTGCGCCCGGGGGGTGCCGGCATGGGGCCGGGACGTTCGGGTGAGGATGTCTTCGATGCGGGCTGCGAAGTCGGTGCCGGGGAGCGGAATTTCGAACTCAGGGTTGGCGAGGTAGCCGATGGTGACCGCGCCGGGAACGTAGGCGAGTACCGCGTCGAAGACTTCGGGGCGGGGCCGGTCGGCTCTGGCGAGGAGCTGGCCGAGGACACGCAGCACGGTTGGGGTGCTGGAGTCGAAGTCGACCACGATCTCCTTGGTCTGCTCGAAGTCGCAGGGGAGCGTCACGGTCTCCGGTGTGGGGCGCGTGTTGATGCGGGTCTGCTCGCGCCACCAATCGGCCAAGCGGGTCTCCCCGAGCGACAGGTGGTACAGGTACAGGCAGTAGGACGCCGCATCGTCTCCGGCACCGGCGGCGTACTGCCACCAGAAGCGGGCGCCGTCTTCGGCATCGGTCAGCTGCAGAATGCAGCCCAGGACTCGTGCGCCCGAGGGTTCCGGCAGTTGTTCGGTGATGAAGTGCCGCAGCGAGGTGGCTGCCATGTGGGTCACGACGGCCTCGCAGAGGGTCTGTAGGTCGTACGCCGCCGAATGGCTCAGCGATACCGGCTCGTCGCTGAGCGCCGAGGCGTCCAGCAGGGTCGGCGATTCGGTATCCGACGGCGGAACGATGTCGCGTGGAACGCGGGGTTCTTCTAGGAGTAGTGCTCGGCTCAGCAGTTCCTCGATGGTGGTCACTGGGATGTCCCTTCCGGTGAGTCGTTGGAATCCTCGGACGGATCGTTGGGCTCGAAGATTCCTTCCAGGGCTTGCTTGGCGTAGCGGTCCGCGGTTCGCACCGAGACGAGTGGCACGCCCAGGACATCGGCGATGGTGGTGTCGTCCATGCGGCGCAGGTACTTGAGGACCATGACGTCGAGCTGGTGCTCGGGCAGACGGCTCAGGGCTCTGAACAGGCGTAGGGATTCCTCGATCTGGTCGAACAGCGCCGGGGGCTCGGTCATGCGGAGGGCGACGGTGTTGAAGGCCGCGGGTGTCAGCTCGGGACAGCCGTCGATGTGGGGAGTGCGCGCCATGACGCCTCTGCGCAGGACGAACCAGGCAAACTTCTGCACGTCAGCGCTCCTCAGCGTCTCGTCCCACCGCAGCCACAGGATGTCGAACGTTTCACTCACCACCGCGCTGGCCTGCTGGCTGGTGAGGAACGTCTGGGCGTAGCGGGTGTAGCGCACGCGATTCATCTGGACGAATGCCTGATGGTCCACGGGCGGCCTGGCCGGACCGGTGGAGAGCGCGACCGTCTCTATACAGCCGGTGATCCAGTTGGGTTTCTTGTGCGCCTCGGCTGCTGCGGCCATCCACAGTCGCCGCATGGGCCAGGTCGGCACGCGCAGAACATGGAGGACATGGTGCGTGATCTCCCACCGCGGGTAGAGGCCGGCGCCACGGAGCAGTTCCGAGATCTTCGACTTCGCGTACCCGGTCCGGGCGCTCAGCTCGCCGATCGTCAGGCCGCTGTCGAAAAACCTGGCGCGCAGGGGCTCCAGCCAGGCGCGGTGCGCGGCTCCGACGCGATCGGCGATCGGGCCCAGCTTGCGGCCCCGCCTACCTGGAGGCTCCCCGTCAGGTTGCGGTGAGAGCGCGGACCGTGGGCTCACCGGGCGTGCCCTTCATCCTGTGCCGCTACGCGCGGGGGCACGTCGGCATGTGGCGGTCTGGTGAGGGCGTTGACGATCTGCTGGACGAGCAGCCCGAGGGAGGGGACCAGGGCCGCGATCGCGGCGACGTACCCGAGCGCGGCCATCACCACGCTCCACGAGAGGACCGCCAACAAGGTGATGGCGGTCAGCACCTGCCTGCTGTACATCGGGACCTTCCCAGTCGAGGGGGTAAATGCGTGTCCGGAAGGGCTCCCTCGGGGCGGTGCCGACCCGCCATCGGGGAAGCTGAGACGTCAGCATGACCGTTAGTTAATCGAACACGCCACGTGATCATCGGATCACGGAACATTAGGCTGCGGGTCGGAACATTAGAGCTGGGGCGCAAGGGACAGGAGTACGGTCCGGCTCATGAGCAGCGGTGGCAGATCATGGCAAATCCGTCTTCTTTAGAGGGCAAGGTTCCCCGTTCTCCTTGCGCCAGGGGCCCCGCCACCCCCTCAATGGGATTGCAGGCGCCACTGGCGTCGGACCTTCCTGTCCGGAAGGCCGTGCTCCCTCATGCCGATCAGAGAGGGTGCACGACGCTCGTCCGGCCGTTGAATCGGCCGGACGAGCGAAACCTGCCCACTCCGGTACGAGGGGGCGGAGGAAGGCTCTCCTGTGTTCACGCTGGACCGGAGCGACAGCATGAGCTTCAAGGACCCCCGGTGCCGCGACGCGGTCCCCGATGGCCAGGGCTCGCTGTGAGAAACCGGGGACGCCATAGATCTCCAACTGCTCACGCTCTCCGTCGAGTACCGGGAACAGGGCTACAGCCTCACCCAGAACTGGATCGACACCAGCCTCGCCTCACTCAAGACGCCCTCGGCGAAGGCCCTCGCCGACGCCGCACTGACGAGGCCGTCACCGGAGTGGCAGCAGAACTTCCTGCCCTGATCCTGCCTGGCGCCCGGCGGACGCCGGGCCGAACGCTCCAGGCGCCCGAACGGGGAGCGTGACGGCCCCCGCCCGGGCGCCTGGAAAACGCTCGTCTCGGCGAGCAGGTTGTCCAGGTAGGTGTCCATGTGGGTGCCGTCGGCCGCCGCGGTGGCGCCGTTGCCCCACGCGCGAGTCATGTCCAGCTTGGCGTGCGCGTTCACTACGTCCATGAGCGCCTCGTTCAGCTTGGCCACCGTGGTGTGGCGGCGGGATGCGACCGCTCGTGCGCGCTCACCCCGGCGATGTGCTGGGCGGCCTCGGCGTACGTCATGTTCGTGCCCTTGACGAACGTGGTGATCGGATGTCGTGCTGCGGATCTGGCCGGAGCGTCGTACCTCTCGACCCAAAGCGTCCACCGTTCAAACCGTTGTCAGTGCTGTGGTGTGTCCTGGAATCGCATCCTTTCGCTCCTGCCCCGTGGAGGCTTCCGTGACCACATCCACCCAGCCCAGCCTGCCCGTCTACAAGTCCAAGGAAGTGCCGGACCATCTGCGCACGATGACGCAGCTGAAGGAGCAGCGTCTCAAGCCGGCCGAAGGGCAGAAGCCGGTCGCGCTGCTGCGGAAGTACAGGCGCGGCCATGGGTGGGGCGAGTTCTCCCTGTACGACCCGGCCGACGCCGCGAAGATGCGGCCCCTGTCGGCGAAGCAGCGGGCGGCGATGGCAGCTCGGCGCACGTGCCCGGAGTGCAAGAACCTCCGGGGCTACGTGGTGCACCGCAGGTGCCAGGAGTGCGCGGACCAGGAGCAGCAGCGGTGGTTGGAACTCCAGCGGCGTACTTGCGCGTGGTGCCGTCGGGTATCTCTCGCACCGCACCCGTCATCGAAGGACCGGGAGGGGCGGAGTGGCGAGTGCGTGCCGTGCTGGCTCCGCCGCATCATCCGGAAGCAGTTCGACGATGAGCGGCGGGCTGCGTGGCGTCGTACGTGCCCGGGGCGGGACTGCACGGTCCAGACGGCCACGGACGAGGAGACCGCCACTGAGCGGACCGCCGGGACCTGGCACGGACCGCGCTGGTGCTCGCCGTGCGCTGCGCGGGACGAGCGTGAGCGGGTTGAGCGGGAACGGGAACGGCGGGAGGCCGAGGAGCGCGCGGTCGAAGCCCGGCGGCGGGAGGTCGCAGCGCTCGAGGAGTGGGCGCGGAACGTACTAGCCGACCCGGCCACGGTGATCCTGGACACGGAGACCACGGGCCTCCACGACGAGGCCCGCATCGTAGACCTCGGGGTCATCAGCGCGGCCGGGGAAGTCCTGGTGGACACACTCATCAACCCCGGCGAGCCGATTCCGCCCGACGCGACCGACATCCACGGCATCACCGACGCCCAGGTAACCGAGGCGCCCGAGTTCGGGGTCGTCCTCGACCAGCTCGCCACGGTACTGCACGGCCGCCGCTGCATCATCTACAACAAGGCGTTCGACGTCGCCAGGATCCGACACGAACTGACCGTGCACTACCGGCAGGCCGACCACGAAGACCCCGAAGCGGCCGCCGCCACCTGGCTCGGCAAGATGCGGTGCGAGGACGCGATGGTGCCGTACTCGGACTGGTACGGGGCCCTGTCCGACTACTGGGGCGACTACGCCTGGCAACCGCTGCGCGGAGGAGACCATCGGGCGGTTTCGGACTGCCGTGCGGTGGTGGAGCGACTGCGGGATATGGCGAAAGGTCGTGGGTTCGAGCTTTCCGAAGGGGTCTCGTAGCTGAACTCGCGGATGGTGCGTCCGGAACGGTACCGGAGCGGGCTCGAGCTTCGCGCCCGGAATGCGCCCTTACATGCGTAGTCGGGCTCCTTCAGACTGATCCCTGCGTTCTCATCGAACTCATCTGGGGGAAGGGGAGGTAGTGCGGGTCCAACAGCACAGCAGGAGCGGGCATGCAAAGCCGGGAGGGCCGGTCATCGGACCGAAGCCCTCCCCAGACGGCAGCGGACCAGCGCCCGGCCCGAAACACGGCGGCGGGAACGGCGATAACAAGTGATCACCCAAGCTAGCGTGGAGGCCAGCCAGGCACGGCTGGTCTCCACGCTCGCCGCAGACGGCTACCTGGAAGACGGCCCGTTGCGAGACGCATTCGAGGCGGTGCCGCGCCACCTGTTCCTGCCCGACCGCGTTTGGCTGGACGACGCCACCTCAAGCACGGGCTACGCACAAGTGGATCGTGACCGCGATCCGGACCGCTGGTGGACCGCCGCCTACAGCGATGTCTCCGTGGTCACCCAGATCGACGACGGCGGACCAGACCCGCTGGACGACCACTGGACCACCCCCACGTCCTCAGCCTCCCGGCCGAGCGTGGTCGCCCTCATGCTGACCGCCACCGACCTCCGCCCCGGGCAGCGAGTCCTGGAGGTCGGCACGGGCACCGGATATAACGCCGCGCTCGTGGGCCAGCTGGTTGGCGAACCGAACGTCACCAGCGTGGAGATCGATCCGCAGATCACCGTCCACGCCCGCGCGTCCCTTGCCGCTGCCGACTGCCACGTGCGCGTCATCTGCGCAGACGGAGAGGGAGGGGCGCCCTCGTATGCGCCCTACGATCGCGTCTTGGCTACCGCCTCCATGCTGCGGCTCCCGTACGACCTGGTCGAGCAGACGGTGGAGGGCGGGTTGATCGTCGCTCCGTGGGAGACCGCGATGTGCCCGCACGGCATGGTGCGGCTCACCGTGCACGGCGGGCGGGCGTCGGGCCGGTTCAGCACGCCGGTGACTTTTATGACGATGCGCGGACAACGGCACCGAGCGCACCTCGCGGAGATGTTCACCGACGAGGCATGGGAGGAAGCCCGGCATCAAGATCTCGGTGCCCGGCCCGCCGTCCTGGACGATGCCGATGCCCGGTTCGCCCTGGGTCTGCGCCTGCCGGGTGTGCACTCCTGGCAGCAAGCGGGTACGGGTCATTGGCTGTGCAGCGACGATTCATGGGCGCTCATCGACGATGACACGGTGCATCAATGGGGTCCACGAGATCTGTTCGGTGAAGTATCGGCAGAATCAGCTTGGTGGGAGGAAGCTGGACGTCCGCGCGTGCACGACTTCGGTCTCACTGTCTCCTCAGGTGAGCACACCGCATGGCTCGGCACTCAGGAGAGCGGACCATCCTGGCCGCTCTTCGGCTGATCGGGGCAGCGGTTGGTCCGCGATCGGGGGGCGCGGAGACGATCGAGCGTGCGCCGGAGCCGCGGCGCATCGACGGCGGTGTGCACCAGCTGCACGAGCAGGTCTGCCTCCGGCCGTCCGCTCCAGCGGACGGCCGGAGGCCTGTCCGCTGGGGAACCTCCTTCGCGCCGCCACTCGCACAGGAAGCGCGCAACCTCGGCACCCGCGTGACGCCGCTTCCGCTATGGCGGCTCCAGCCCGAAGTGGCCCCGGTACCGACCAGGCAGTCATCCGCACAGCGATGAATCATCCAGACGCCCAGAGGGCGGATGTAACGCTCGTCCGATCCCCAGGACAGAGGAACAGGACGGCACGGGGATCTGAGATGTCAGTCGATCCAGACCACGACCGGGATCCGGATCGCGCGGAGGTCCTGGTGGACGGTGTACTCAACAATGACAGGTTCGCCGGGGATATGGACGCTGAACCGTGCGTGGCCACTCATCGGAATGCCCGGCGGCAGTCGATCCTTGTCCACCGCGCCTCCGGCCTCGATAGCAAGGGCGGCAATGAAATTGGCGACCTTCTTCGCCAAGTCCGGCGGCATGGTCAAAATGGCCGACGCAGCAGTCCCGTCTTCGACGAACGCCGCCCACGCGGGACGAGGGCGCTCGCTACTCACCCGGCGGCTCGCTCAAGCTTCGCAATCAGGTCCTCGACGGGGACAAGCTGTCGGCCGGCACCTGCGTTAGCCCGGCTTGCATCAGCGCCAGGGACCCGATCCAGCATGGCCTCCTGCCACCATTGCTCCATGACCGCGCCGATGGCCTCGCTTCCCTCGGCAGCCAGGACCTGGGTGTAGAACGTGGTCCGCGATCGGTCAGGCAACGCCTGGCCGATCGCGTCGATGCTGTACGGGATCGCCGGGACCTTGTAATCGACGGGGTGTTCAGGCTGCGCGCTCACACACGTCTCCTCAAGGTCGGGAAGCAGTCTGCTTCCGAGCCTACCGGCCAGACCAGCTCGCATGGTCTCGTCTGTCCGACAGATACCCAGGACGCTCGCCCATTCCTGTTCCTGTCGCGCCTTCCTAAGGCGATTGCCAAAAGCCGCAGGCTGCGCCTGGCCACCACGCTAGGACTCCAAGGCCACGGCGGCAGGCAGGCAGGCAGGCGGCAGCTGAGCTTGATGTCTGCCGGTTCAACGTTGATACCGGCGTCAGATGATCTTCTCGCGACGTGGTCCGGAGAAATGAGTCCCGTCAGTCCCGCTGTTTGGCCAGCGCATGCGCTCTGAGCTGGACTTTTCGCGCTGCGGGACTGACGGGACTGAGACCGATGGTGGAGTGTCGATCCCGTCCATCCCCAGATCAGATCCCATCTCACAGTCCCGGCAGTCCCGTCAGCCGCCGCTCCGGCGGGCCAGTGCGGGGATCCTCGGATGAGGTCGTCGGGGCTGGAGCTGTCCAAGGGCCGCGAGGGCAGTTGAGAAGCAGGCACTCACGCTTTCGGGGGTGGTCCCAGCCGATCCCAGGGCGAGGGTTCGCTGAGTACCGATGGGGTCTGCGGTGGGCTCTGTTCGTACGAGGGGTTCCCGGGACGGCCGTCGGGGTGGTCGTTGATCCAGGACAGGCCGTAAGGGTCGAGCTGGTGGCGTGCCCGGGTGACGGCTACGTAGGCGAGTCGGGCCTCGGCCAGGTTCAGCGCCCGTGGGATGGGCTGCCCGTCGAGATCTACTTCATCGCTGGGCGCAGGTACGAAGTCGGCGGCGATGCGGACGGTGGGCCACTCTCGGCCTTTGGCCTTATGAGCGGTGGAGATGGTCACCTCTGCCTCGTCTTCGGAGTCCAGTCGGCGTACGGCGTCCAGGACCAGCTCGACGCCGTACTCGTCGATGATTTCCACCAGGGGGAGCAGGTCGCCTCCTGCGGGGTCGTGGTTGGCGTAGTCCTGAAGTTCGCCCCAGGTCTGGAACAGGACGAGTTCTGGGTGGCTTGCGCGTCGGCCCGCTTTGAGGTCACCGGCTGCGCGGGCGAGTTCTTCAAGGGATTTGCCTCCCCCGACCAGGGCCACGCGCTTCTTCTGTTCCAGGAGCCGAAGGATCTCGGTGATCGTGCCAGCGTTGGTACGGCACAGGATGGCGTCGGGCTGGTCAAGGGGGCCGATCTTCGTGTTGATCGCTGGCGTGCCCCTCAGCCGGAGCGGGGATTCGACGATGTTGAGCCACCGGTTCGCCTCTTCGGCGAGAGCGGGTCCGAACCGGAAGGACTGTGACAGGGTGAGCTGGCGCCCGTCGAAGTCGCTCATGACGTCCCGTGCGCCGCGCCAGCCGTAGATGGCCTGGGCCGAGTCCCCGACCATGATGAGCTGCGCATGAGAGCGCTGGGCGTTGAAGACTTCCTCAAGGACGGGGTTGGTGTCCTGAGCTTCGTCCAGGAGCAGGAAATCGGCACGGATGACCGGTTTGCTCAGTGCCCAGATCTTCAGCGCGTGGTTCGGGTTGAAGCGCACCCGGCCGCCCCGTGGGTCCTGGAGGTCTTCCCATGCCCGTCGTGCGTAGGGGAGAACGATCTGTGCCAACTGATCGTGGTACTGGTCGGCGAGGCCGCGGATCCGGGGGACGTGTCGTGGCAGGACTTCGGTGTCTGCCGATTCGCAGAACTTCGTCACGGTGCCCAGTGCGGCATATGACAGGGTCTTGTTGGTGAGTTTGCGCTCGCCGAGCCTGATGCTCATGTGCACGGCGATGCCGAGCCGGGCGCCGGCCTTCCAGCCCGGCTCGCGCGGTGCGTTCATGCGGGGGCCGTACTCCTGCCCTACCGCTCGCATCGCGAGGGAGTGCCCGGTGAGGCATTGGACGTTCCCCGGGAACTTCCGGGCGGCATCGTTGACGACAGACCTGTTGAAGGCGAGGAAGACCCCTCGTCTGGGATCGCTGTGCGCCAGCATGGCCAAAGTGGTCGTCTTCCCCGTGCCGGCACCTGCCTGAAGAACGAAGTGCTCGCCCCTCCTCTTGGCGTCAAGTCCCCGTTCCTGCTCGGCGGTGGGCGGAGGCCCGCCGCGGGAGGCACCTGTGCTGGGGCGACGAATCCGCGGCGGTCCAGACGCTGCGGCTGTGCGGCTCTCTCGTGGCCTTTCGGGCCTGACGAGCGAGTCAAGCCATTCCTCCGCGAGCGCGACGCCTCTTTCGATCAGGGCGTCCGATGCCCCGGAGCGGGTGGCAACGCCGAGGCGGCGGTTGAGGCGGCGGTTGACTTCGGCGTAACTCAGACCCGACGCCCGAGTGATCTCTGCAACCGATCTGCTCAGCATCCTGCTGGGCGAAGGCGGGGCCGCGTTCCGCCGCTTCGTCTTCGGCGTGGGCTGCGCGCCAGCGAACAAGGCCATCTGGTCCGGCTCCCGCCCGGGCATGGCCCGCTGGCGCGACGGCTGGCTGCTCACCCGTGTTCTCCTTCTCTCACAGAGTCGGGCAACACGGATCATATCGTTAGGAATGCACAGGATAGCGATGCGGATGAGCTTCGGGTAAAACCGCTCAGCGACTCAAGGCCGAAAGGCCTGTCGCAGCCGTGCACCAGGAGGCTGGGTCGCTGGGTGGGTCGCTCCAGTCGCTTGGGTCGCTGGGCCGGGACGGACACAGCGACTGAAAGCCAGCGACCAAGCGACTGGTCGGTCGCTCCCACTGACCCTGAAAAACCGCAGGTCAACGCATCAGGCTTCCGCATCAGCGACCGAAGCGACTCAGCCCCGACATATATGAAGCCATTGGCAGGTGCGCGTGCGCGTCATAGATAGAGAACTTGAGTCGCTTCAGTCGCTGATTTCCGCGATCACAGGACCGTGACCTGCGCTTTTCTCGAAACCAACGGGCGGCGGTCACGGGGGTGTTCAGTCGCTGCCCCGGGTGCTCAGTCGCTGCGCCGACACGGGAACAGCCGCTTGCTGCCTGCTCCTCACCCGCCACTCCTGTGTTCGCTAAGGTGTGTCCGTCGTTGAGTCGCTTCGGTCGCTGATAGGTGGCATCCATGCCTGCTGAGCTGCACTGTTCTCGCAGCGACTCAGAGCAGGACACCCCTGATCTCCCAGTCGCTGGAATGCCGCTGACCACGGCACGATGGTGCGCCCGCCAAGGCTGGCCGGTGCACCCTCTGGCACCAGGGCGGAAGACGCCGGCGGCGAACTGCGAGAACTGCCGCCTACCCGGACACACCCACACCGATTGTGGATGCCTGCCCGCAGGCCGCTGGTGCCACGGATTTCACGCCGCCACCCTCGACCGGCGACGTATCGACCAGTGGTGGGGCACCAATCCTCAACTCGGAGTAGGAGTGGCCTGCGGCCCCGCCCGCCTGGTCGTCATCGACATCGATGCCCATGCGGCCCAGCCCCCCGGCCGCGATCGACTCCTGCCGGGCATCCCCATCGGGAACCACATCGACCTCACCGGTCTGTCCACGGGCTTCCACACCCTCGCGGTCCTGGCAGCCCTGCGAGACGCCCCCAATCCAGCCGAGGACGAGTCCACGCTGCGCGTGCGCACGCCGTCCGGAGGCCTGCACGTGTGGTACACAGCGGCGGACAGCCGCCGTTGGCAGTGCTCAAGCGGCTCCAGCCCCAGCCGCGCGCTCGCCTGGCAAGTCGATGTCCGCGCCCACGGCGGCTACATCATCGCCCCCGGAACCACCACCAGCGCGGGGACGTACACACCGATCGGGAAGAGCCGCCAACCCGCTGTCCTGCCCACCTGGCTCGCACAAGAACTCGAACGCACCGGCCACCTGCCCGCGCCCCACAGCCCCACCATCCGCCCCGTGCCACCGCGAGCGCGACACGCCGTCCTCGCGGCGGGCGGCGGCCGCCACCACATCCTTGCTGCCGTACTGGCCCCCGTCGAAGCCTGCGGCCAAGTCGCCGAAGGCGCCGGATTCTCCGACACCCTCAACCGCGCCGCATACACCCTCGGCGGACTCGTCGCCGCCGGACGCCTGCTCCCAGAAGACGCCCAGGAACTCCGGGAGGCCGCGGCCGCAGCCCGCCCCGGCCAGGAACGCCGCGCCGAACAGATCATCAGCAGTGGCATGGCCGCCGGGCTCAAGCGCCCCCTGCACGACGGGAGCCGCCCATGACCTCCCCCGGAAACGACAACCTCCTGTTCGACTTCGACGCTCAGGCCGTAGCCGACCAGATTCGCAGCCAGCCCGACCTCACCCTGCCCACCCAAGCAAGCGCGCCCAGCTCGGCGGCCACAGAAAACGGACTGCTGCCCGACACCCTCACCGACCGCGGCAACGCCAAACTGTTCGTCAAGCTCTACGCCAACGACTACCGCCACGTCCCGGGCATCGGCTGGTACCGGTGGGACGGCAACCGCTGGCAGATCGATGAGGACGACACGGTCCTATGGGCCGCCGGCGACCTCGCCGAAAGCCTCGCCACCATCGACCCCCGCGGCAAGTTCACCACACACAAACTCGAGCGCCACCGCGAGCGGGCGCTGGCCACCCCGGGCCAGAAAGCCATGCTCACCCAGGCCAAGGCAGCCCCGGGCATGGTCCTCAACGCCGTCCGCCTGGACGCCGACCCCTATGCCCTGTGCACTCCGGACGGCATCGTGGACCTGCGCACCGGCCTGTTGAAGACCCCGGACCCCAGCAAAGACTTCCACTCCCGCTCCACCACCGTCGGCCCCCGGCGAATGCCCACCCCGCGCTGGGTCCGCTTCCTGACCGACACCTTCGGCGACGATGCCGAAGGCCGTGAAATGATCGACTTCCTGCAATTGCTCCTCGGCTACTCCATCACCGGCGACGTCGGCGCGCAGGTTCTGCCCTTCCTCTTCGGCGCCGGAAAGAACGGCAAGAGCGTCCTGCTGGACGTTATGATGAAACTGCTCGGCGACTACGCGGACGCCGCCCCGCCCGGCTTCCTCATGGCCCGCCTCTACGAAGGCCACCCCACCGACCTCGCCGAACTCCACGGCCGCCGAGTCGTCGTCTGCTCCGAAGTCAAGCACGGGGACAAATTCGACGAAGCCCGCGTCAAACACCTCACCGGTGGAGACCGCATCAAGGCCCGCCGAATGCGACAGAACTTCTTCAGCTTCGAGCCAACCCACAAGCTCTGGCTGCTGGGCAACCACCGGCCCGAAGTCGGCACCGGCGGCTTCGCCTTCTGGCGCCGCATGCGCCTGATCCCGTTCCTCTACACCGTCCCCGACGACCGTAAGATCGACAATCTCGCCGACATCCTGGTCACCGAAGAAGGCCCCGGCATCCTCGTCTGGCTCATCGACGGCGCCCGCCGCTACTTCGTCGGCGACCGCGATCTCACTGGTCCCGAGCGCGTTCGTATCGCCACCACCGCCTACGCAGAAACCGAAGACCACACCGGACGCTTCTACGACGAGTGCTGCACTCTCAGCACCGACCTGCGCGCCGAACAGGCCAGCCTCTACAGCGCCTACAAGTCCTGGTGCCAGAATGAGGGCGCACCGGCAATGTCCTCCCGGGCGTTCGCCGCCCGGACCCGGGAACTGGTGGGACTGGCCTCGCCCAAGCAGATGATGACGTCCAACCAGCGCAAGTACTACCCGGGCATCGGACTGCTCGCAGACCAGGAGGGTGAGGAGAGGACATGAGCTCCTTGATCACCGAGAACGAGATCAGCCACGAAGCCGAGATCGTCTGGCTGGAGGACATCACGCACCTCGACTACGTGCGCCAGAGCCTCGACCGTCTCCCCTCCCGCCGCGGCAAGCCCCCCTACCACCGCCCCGGCAGAATGGTCGGCTACGCCCTCCTCGGCCCCCAGGCCAAGGCCTCCCGATCCTCCGGCACCTTCCGCCGCCGCGTCTTCTGGCTGCTGCCCCACGACCGGGACACCGACCCCGACGGCCTCTACGCCAAGGGAGCCCCCGCCGAAGCCGTCGACCCCCGAACCCTGGAAGCACGAACCAAGGGCTACAAAACCGAACGCTCCGAAGGCGGGCCCCCCTCCACCGCCATGCAGGAACTCGGCATAACGCTTCCCCTCTGACCCAAGCCGCCCCCTGCTGCGCGAGGCGCCGGTGGCATTCGGCTGACCACCTTCCCGACGCAGCTGTGCGTCGGACCAGCTCGCCTACCGGACGGCCGTGGCAATGGAAGGCAGAGCCGGGGACGCTCCTCAGGACGATGTCAGCCGGGCCGTCGGATGTCCGCGTACAAGCGGGCCCGCACCCCCGGTTCCCCCGCGACCCGTCGTACCCGGCCGATGCCGGACGTCGCCCACAGATCGTCCAGCCTCGACATCACCGCCCCCGCGGTCTCCTCGTCCAGGGCTGCGATGTCCACGACCACCAGGCCCGGCTCGGACACATGCACCTCATCAATACGATCCATGTCCCTCGCGACGTCACCGGCCCTGGACCGGTTCGCCGACGGCACGCACGTCACCCGGATGAGGTATCTCGTACCGGCGCCCGGTGGCCACGGTGCCGCATACGCACGGAGCGGCGCTGATTCAGCTGGTCCAGATGCCTTCGGGCGAGATCCGGCGCGCGAGGCGCAGGCCCGCGTCACTGATCGGTGTCGACCAGGACACATCTGAGAGCTCACACCCGAGTGCCTGCACGAGCGCGGCGCCGACGCCCTGGCGGCGGTAGGCATTCGCTACCCAGACGAGGTTGATACGCGGCCGCAGCGTGTCGTCCCTGCCGCCGTACCGTGACCCGTCGATCAGATCCCAGTGTCGGTGGTCGCTGGTGTCGTGGGCTGCCAGGTAGCCGATGACGTACCCGTTCGATTCCAACAGGTATGCCCGCAGTTATCGGGGGTCACCTCAGGCTCGCACAGGTGGGACCACGAGCGGAAGTCGTAGTGGTTCTCCCTTTGCGGCATCCGTGCCACCTGGTAGGCCAGCCTCCGCCACGCGATGGGCGACTTCGTCGTCACGACGGCCAGTTCGCCCGGCCACATCGTCTCCGGGGGCCAGCCGGATTCAGCCGCCACCGTTGGTCAGGCGGCCCAGCCGATGGAGGAGACGTGGGTGTAGGAGTCCCAGTCGGTGCCGAGAGTACTTTGGATGATGTCGTCCCAGACGGCTTCGAGCTCGTCGGTGTCTTCGGCGATCCAGGCGTCGACGGCGCGGTCCCACACGCCGCGCACGCTGACGTTGCGGGTCTCCAGATCGCGCTGGTGCTTGCGTTCGACGGCGGTCTGGTCGACGGGGTCGATCTCGATGCGGGTTCCGCGGCCGCGGTTGTTGAGCCGGCGCTTGAGGTCGGCGGCCACATTGCGGCGGCGCAGGTCCCAGTACGCGGCGTCCAGACGGGCCAAGTTGGCCCTGGTGGGGGTCTGTTCCTCGGCCAGCCAGGCGATGAGAGTGCGGGGCCGGACGTGTACCCCGGCGCGGTCCATGGCCTCGTAGCCGGCATCGCTGGCGGTGAGGTAGCGCAGGCGAGCGGCCAGGCCGCGCTCAGAGTCGGCGGGTGACTCGATGCCGGTGACCATCCGGTCGATGCCTTCGCCCAGGGCCGCCCCTCCACGGATGCCTCGGGCGCGGAAGTCTCCCAGGTTCCTCCAGCGGCTGCCGCTGGCCATCAGCGGGCCACCTTGCCGATGGTGTACTCACCGGAGGCCTTGGCGTCGCTGTGCTTGATCTTCATCTGGGCGACGCCCCGTCCCTCGGGGAAGACCTGGCGCCAGTCGCCGGTGACGTGCAGCTCGTCGGTGCCCATCATGGCGATGACCTCCAGGCCCGCCTGGTGGGCCTTGTACGCCTTGCCCCAGAGATTGGCGTACGCCTGGCTGTGGATGATGTGCATCCAGTCCGGGCGCACCATTTCCCGGTTATGGATCGACTCGCCCATCGTGGAGATGAACTTCGAATACATCGCCTTGATGTACTCCAAGGTGATGGTGTCGTCCTCGGCGATAGCCGTCTCCCGCGCGGCGGTCAGCGTCTTGCGCAGAGCGTCCAGGAAATTCTCCGTCGCTCCGGACGTCCACGACTCGTGCACCACAGGCGGCTCAAGGAGCCCGTATTTCGGCGTGGAGAGGCGCAGCAGGAGGCGCAGGGTGGCGTTGGTGACCCAGACCGGGCCGGGCTGGTCGCGGTCGCCGAGAGGGTCTGGCAGGTGCGGGTGGTGCCAGGGGGCGGGGGTGATCAGGTGGACTCCGGAGCGCTTGGGGTCCACACCGCCGGTGCCGGTGGAGTGCTCCAGCTTCCCGATCGGCAACCACGACTTCAGGGCGGAGAGGTAGGCCGCGTTGACGTCCAGAGCGGTGACCGCGACACTTCCCGGGCTCTTGAGGGAGTAGTCGGGGTGGTGGAAGTTGGGGCGGGCCTCCCAGATCTGGTCCGGCTCCTTCTTCGAGGGCTTCTTCAGGACGTCGGGCAGGGCCGGGTAGGCGGTGTAGGCGTAGCGGGCGGTGGCGCGGGTGTCCTCGAACAGGCGCATGACGTCGGGGATGGCGCGCTTGATCAAGGCCTTGAGCGCGGCGTCGGTGTCGCCTTCGGCACGCTCCAGCTCCTCGTGCACGGCCTGGCCGATGAGGCCGGCGGTCTCCGCCTGGGCGCGGGCCGCGGACTTCGCCCGCCGCTGCGGCCGCGAGGGAACCGGCGCCGGAGCAGGTGACGGCGCAGCGACCGGAGCAGGAGCGGACGCTGCGGCGGCCTGAGGGGCTGCGGCGGCGGGGGGTTGGCACATGGCGCCGGGGTGCAGGGAACGGCCGTCAGTGGCCTTGTAGGGCGTCATGACGCCGCAGCGGATGCAGGGGCCGGGCTCGCCCTGAACGGCCAGTCCGTCGGGGCCCCACGCGGTCTGAGATTCGACGGACGAGGCCATGTCTGGGGTAGCGGTCTCGGCGGTCTCAGCGGGCGCTTGGGCCGGAGCGGGATGGATTTGGGCGAGGCCCTCCAGCAGGCGCAAGTACTTGAAACGACCCGGCGGTTGCGGGTCGGTTGTGCCGTCCTCCCAGTTGGTGACCGTCTGCCGTCCCACGCCCACTGCTGCGGCTACCTGAGCGCGCGAGAGCCCGGCCGCCTGGCGCAGGCGCAGGCGCTCGGCCGGCTTCGGCATGCGTGCCGTGAGCCGCGCTTCCTCCAGCAACGCTTCCACGCTGTCGATTTGCTCATCACTCATACCTCCAGACTACATTCCACTAGGCGTAGATCGGCAAGGAATTGGACAATCGCTAGTCATTAAATAACAGATTGCTAGCCGTATAACCACAGCTTCCTGGGCGTCCCATGACAGCGACCACAGCCTCGTCCTCCACGCGCTACCAGGACATCCACTCCGCGATTCCACTGACGCCCACCCGCTGTGGGGAAGCCTTGAACGAGCCCGCGCTGTCAGTGACGGCTGGAACGCTGAACGGATGAACGGTGATGACGAGCAGCTGCTGCGCGGCCGGGTCTACGGCCACGACCACGACGACCCCAACCCGAGCCCGCGGCCGGGGCACACCTACGTCGAACTCACCGGCGGCCCGCTGGACGGGCTGCTCCTGGACGTCACCGGCTGGACGGCGGACGAGATTGCCACCGGCGGCGCCCTGCCCACCGAACTCGGGCAGTTCCCCGGCGGCCGCGCGTTGTACGACCCGCGCCCCGGCGACCCGGGTCGCTTCAGCTGGTCGGGCGACACTCCCTGACCACAGCACCGGGAAGCCGGATAGGGCAGACCGGCGCGGCACCGCGAAGATGGGACCCTTGCACGGCGACCCTCGCGCGATAACCACGGGCCGGGCCGGATGCGGGGCCGACCGCCGTCAGAGCGACGCCTACGCCGTCCCGCAACGCCCCCGCACTTGTCACTGGCCGTCGGTGGCGTGACCGCCGTGATGGTGGGCACTGAAGATGATGGTAGCCCCGGCTGGTCGTCCTGCGCGGCAACAGTGCCTCGGGGAGAAGCCGTTCGTCGCGCACGGCGTTGCGAGAAATGGGGTGGTGGAGGGTGACCGGTTGGTTGACCATGGCGCGGTCAGGTGGATGTGACGCAGTCGTGACCATGGCCAGCGGCGGCTGGCCAGCGGACCGGTCACACGAGCGGAGTTGTCTCCAGGTATCGGCTTTTCCCTTCTGACCTGGAGTTCGTCATGTCTGAGTTCCCACCTGATGGGGTATCGCCGGACGATGGCCAGCCGCCTTCCGGCGCAGCAGGCCCGGCCCGGCCGCAGCGGTTTCGGCGATGGGCCCGGCCGAGCCGGATCGCGGCGTGGGGCGCGCTCGTCGCCGGCCCGGCCGCACTGCTGCTCCTTGTCAATCTCTCCCCGGGCGTCCTGACGTCCCGGGGGACGCCGCCACCCCGGCAGATGGAGAACGTCGGCGCCCCCTCGGGATACGCCGAGCTATTCATGACGCTGTGGCTGCGCAGCGACGCCCGCGGCGAGGGCGCGGTGGTGCGCAGGCTCCGTGCGATGGCCCCGGGAGTGAACCTGCCTGAGCCCAGCGAAGGTGCGCAGCCGGACGCGGCCCGGGTGACCGCGGTGCGCAGCGTGCACCGACCGGACGGCTCCTGGACAGTCACGGTGGCTGTGCAAACGACCGGCGGTCGGTTGTCCTACTTCGCCGTTCCCCTGCTGACGGCTGACACCGACGGGGCCGAGGAGATCGCGGTGACCGCGGGCCCGTCCCGGGTCGCCGGCCCGGCAACACTGAAAGTGCCCGACTCGGCGTACCGCTACCCGGTACCGGAGACCAGCGAGACGGGCCAGACGGCAGAGAAGTTCCTCTCGGCGTACCTGACGAAGACCGACGCCGGTAAGGTCGAGCGGTATCTCGCGCCAGGAGTGCAGCTGGCGCCAGTCGACGGACCTGTGTACGAGCGCGTGAAGGCCGAACAGATCTCGGCCGATGACCCGATCGCGACAGGCCCAGTGCCGCACGACGGAGTCAAGACACGAATCCAGGTACGGCTGAGGGCCGTTGACGAGCGGGCCGCGTGGCCGCTGGTCTACCGCCTGCAGATCTCGACTCGCGCCGGACGCTGGGAGATCACTTCGGCAGACGGCGGCGGGGCGTCGGACTTCGAGACGCAGGTTCCTCGCGCTGCTGGTCCTGGCCGGTCGGTCGGGGACACGGACGAGGGCCAGCCCGTGTGGGCTTGGGGCGGTGCTCGGTGAACGGCGTGCCGCCGTGACACCGACGACCTGCCGCGCCTGGCGGTGGTGTTCGAGGTCGCCGACTACACCGTGCGCGGGCTGGCCCGCTACTGGGCCACGGTCCGGCAGACGGGCGACCCGAAGACGTCCCCGGCCGTCGATGCCCTTCACGAGCTCCTCTTCGCCGGCTGCCTGGCGCGCATCCATGTCCTCTTCGACGGCCAGGCCACCGGCAGGGCCGTCGGTCCGGGAGGGCACGAGCAGTTCTCCACCGTGGTCCTCGGGCGGGGCCCACCGGCGCCTGGGGTCGGCTCGCCCCGCAGATCGGTCCCGTCCCGAAGAGCAGTCGGCCCGGGGCCGCGTCCACATCGTCCAGGGTTTCAACGCCCGCCCCAGGCAGGTGCTGTACTTGACCGACGCCGAAGCTGCGGCGTGGGCCACCCCCACGGAGAGCGGGGAGAAGTGATCCGGCTCGGACACGCCAGCAAACGCCGCCCCTCTCCCTGACACACAGGGGGCTGCGGCCGATCAGCAAGAGGCCCCCCGGCCGTGCCGGCGGCCTCGCCGTGCACGGCGTCGACCAGGACAGGAAGCTCGTCTGCCACTTCATGCTCAGTGCTGCGTCGGTGAGCGCCTTCGCCGACGGCGTCTTCAGCGAGGCGAGGCTGGTGTCGATCCGGCACCCGACCAAGCCTCTTGACCGCCGGGCCCAGCCCGCGGGACGGTCTTGGCGCAGTGGCGCAATTGTGCGCAACTGACTCGACAGGGGAGACCGCGATGACGTTACGGTTCGTCGGGATGGATCCGAACACCGGCGGCGAGGGATCACCCACGGTGTGGGTGGAGGAGGAGACGGCCGACCTGATCCTCCAAGGGGAGGAGGCCGACGAACTTCTCCGGGAGCTGGTCGGCACTACCGAGTGGGTGCCCGGCCACAAGGTCGGGACGCCCGCGCATGAGCGTGTGATCCGGATCCCGGCCCGCATGGTGCCGATCTTGAGGGAGGCGTGCGATGTCGCTGAACACCGCGACCTTCGCTGAACTGCTGGCCGCCACCCGCCACAGCGCCGTCCATCTGGAGATGCGCGACAGCTACGGGATCGGCGACGAGGCCGAGGACTTCGAGACCTTCCTGCGCAGCGGCACCGCGAACACCGACCCCACCCGCTCCTTTTGGCCCCAGTGGCTGCCGCTGGTCACCGACGCGGTCGCCCGCGGGGTGGTGATGCGCCGCGCGAGGATCGTCTCCGAACCGGTCACCGACTACATCCGCTACGAGCACGCCATCACACCGGTGAACCTCCAGGCGGGTGAAGACGTGCGCTGGCTACCTCGCCGCCACGCCAGCGACATCCCCCTGCCCGGCAACGACTTCTGGCTCCTGGACGGGCGGATCGTGCAGTTCCACCACTTCACCGGCACCGGCGACTGGGCCGAGCACGGCAAGGAGCGCACCGACGACCCGGCCGTGGCCGCCTTGTGCGCCGCCGCGTTCGAGAAGGTGTGGGAGCGCGCGATCCCACACGAGAAGTACAGCGTCTGACCGGCACGACAGCTCATGCCCGCTTCTCCCTCGTCCAGCGCCCAGGCCGCCCGCGAAGCCCTCGCCTCCCGCCTGGCCCACCTGGTCAAGGACGCCCGCCTCAACGGACGTGAGCTGTCGGCCCGCTGCGGCTGGCACCCGGCCAAGACCTCCCGCATCCTGAGCGCGAAGGCCGTTCCCTCCGACGACGACATCCGCGCCTGGTGCACCGCGTGCGGGGCCCAGGACCAGGCCGCCGACCTCATCGCCACCGCCCGCGCCGTGGAGTCGATGTACCTGGAGTGGCGCCGCCAGCACCGCGACGGCATGCGCCGCGCCCAGCAGGACGTCTTCGCCCGCAACGCCGCCGCCCGGGTATGCCGGGCCTACGTCTCCAACGTCATCCCCGGCTTCTTCCAGACCGCCCCGTACGCGGAGGCGCTGATGCGCAGCATCACCGGCTTCCAGGGCACCCCCGACGACATCCCCGAAGCGGTCATCGCACGCCTGGCCCGCAGCCGCTTCCTGTACGAGGGCAACCACCGCTTCGTCGTCCTGATCGAGGAATGGGTGCTGCGCTCCCGGATCGGCACGGCCGAGACGATGGCCGGCCAGCTCGCCCACCTGCTCACCGTGATGCCCCTGCCCTCGGTCTCCCTCGGCATCATCCCCCTGACCACCCCCCGCACCGTGTGGCCGCTGGAGGCGTTCTACCTCTACGACGACCAGCACACGGTGATCGAGACCCTGACCGCCGGCATCAACGTCCGCCAGCCCCGCGAGATCGCCGACTACACCCGAGCCTTCACCGGCTTGTCGGCGATGGCCGTCCACGGCGACACCGCCCGCGCGCTCATCCACTCCGCGATCGACGCCTTGGAGTGAATCCGCGCAATACTCCGCAATTTCGTTGAGCGCTCTGACCGGCCGTCCGTAGCGTCAAAGACCACCGACGCCACCAGCAGGGGAGGGGCCAGTCCCCATGGGCGCACCCGCGAACATCTCCACGGCCGGCACCGAGCCGGACAAGCCCGGCCTCCAGCCCAGCACGCACACGACCCTGTACGACCCCCAGGGCCGGATCGAGGCGACCCTCCCACTGGACCGCGCCCCCTACGAGGCACTCGTCACGGCCGTGCTCGCCTGGAAGGCCCCCAAGCTTCAGCCCTGCGACTACGCACAGATCGCCCTGCAACTGACCGGCCACGCCCGCGCGGTGGCCGCCGACATCCAGCGCCGCGCCGCCCACCTGGCCAAGGACAACGGCCGCCGAGCCCTCGCCGAAGTCTTCCTCGACCAGGCCGAGCAGCGGCTGTCCGTCCCGCTGGAGGCAACCGCCCAGTGCGCGAAGAACCGCGCCCAGCTGGTGCGGGAGCTGTACGGGCGGCTGGACCGCCTCACGCAAGCCTCGCCCACTGCCGTCGGCGCTTCGTGAAACGGCCGCGTACCCGGACACGACCACGGTCCCTGGGTTCGCGGAGCAGCACCACTCGACACCGAGAGGGGCACCATCGTGAGCACCGCAACGACCGAGCTGCGCCGATTCCTGACGATCACCGGCCAGCGCCTGAAGAACGGCCAGTCCGTGCCGGAGATGTTCTCTCCGGCCGTGGACGCGGCCTGGCACGAGATGCTCGGCACCCCCCAGTACGCGGCCCTTTGCCAGGAGACCGCCGGCCAGATGATCGGCCACGTTGCCAACAACGGCCACGGCCCGATCGCCTGGGTGACCGCCTACGAGGAGGCGTACGGACCGCTGCCGCAGATCTGGTTCACCGACGCCGAGGGCAACGTCGACCAGGAGGCGATCGCCCGCTACCGCTCCACCGGCACGGTGGTGGCCGAGTGGGACTGCTCCCCGGACGCCGGCGGGGACGGCGACGAAGTCGCGCCCGACCGGCCGGAGACCGGCCGCCGGTGACCACTCCACGCACCACGGCAGCGCCCCGGCCCACCGCCGGGGCGTTTCGCCTCGTCGAAGCCAGCACCACCCGGCCGACGACCGTCGACATCAGCGACTACGCGCAGCAGATGACCGCCCACTGCCCCTACCTCGCCCCGTCACTGCGCCAGGGCCTGACGACCTGGACGGTCTACCGCGCCGACGGCAACGCCGACGCAGTCCAGGCGGAGCTCTTCCACGCGGGCGTCCAGGCCGCGGAGTGGCTGCGGCCTTTGCTGAACCGGCCGCACGGCCTCCTGCGGTGCGAGAACATCGTCCTCCTGAGCGAGGTCCCCAACGCACGGCACCGCGAGTTGATGGCATGGCCGCACTGGGCCCTGAAGCACCTGTATGGGCCGGTCGGGGTCATGTTCGGCAAGTTCTACGCAGGAGAAGAGGAAGTCACCGAGGTCGGCGCCCGGGTCCCGGCCGCCCCCGCCTCGTTCCTCCCCGTGAGGGCCGCCGTCCCTCGCCGCGATCCGCACTTCCTGCGCGCGACCCCGGACCTGGCCGCCGCACTCGCTGCGGCCGCCGACGACGGCCGTGACGTGTTCGAGCACATCCCCGCCCAGTGGAAGGAGATCCGCACATGGGCCAGACGCCTTCGCCCCCCGGTGAAGCCATCGACATCCTCACCGCACAGATCGGTGAGCCCACCTCGACACAGCTGCTGAGCGACCGACGCGGCTCGCGGGCCTGGAAAATCCAAGGGCCACTGGGCGCGGTCGCGCTGAAGGCCAACAGCCCCGACAGCGACGACGCCCGCGACAAGGCCGCCGAGATGGCGCAGGAAGACGACCACCTTCTCCGTCTCACCGAGGCGGGCGCCCTCAGCCCCGGCTACCGAGTCGATGCCGGGGCATGGGAGAGCGGCCAGTGGCTGGCCGTGCGCTGGGTCGACGGCACGCCGCTGTGGCGAGCCCTGGCCCTCGCCCGAGGACCCGAAGGAGACCGCGCTTCGCTACGCCCCTGGCTCCTGGGAATCGCCCGCACCTGGACGGAGCACCTCGCCCGGATGCACACCGTCGGCTGGGCTCACGCCGACGTCCAGCCCACCAACACCCTCGTCACAGGCGACGGCCGCGCCGTGGTCATCGACTACGCCCTCGCCTGCGGCCCCCACGACGGCCCCCGCGTCCCGTACCGGGGCGCGCTCACCCACACCACCGCCCCCGAGATCGCCACTGCCATCCTCACCACCGGTTCGGACACCCACATCCAGGCGCAGCCGGCCGCCGACATCTGGAGCCTGGGCGCCTCCCTGTTCTGGTGCTGGACCGGCCGCCGGCCCGTCGACTACGACGATGACGTCGACCGGCTTCAGAAGCTGCGTGCCATTGCCAAGGGCAGTACCACGCCCATCAGCGATGTCCGGCCGTGGCCATTCCCCGCCTTCGAAGAAGCCATCACCGCCTGCCTGTCCGCAGACCCCGCGGACAGGCCCACCGCCGAGGAACTGGCCGCCGGATGGTGACCCTGCGAGACCTGATCCTCGAGGACGCCCCGGCTCTCCAGCGCATCTACAGCGGCGGCTCGGTCCGCTACACCACCGGCAGGGCATGCACGCTCGGCGAAGCCCAAGACAAGATCCGTACGGCCCTCGCAAGGGCGGCCGAGAACCCCTGTCAGCAGTGGACGTGGGGGATCGCCGTCGACGGCGAGCTGATCGGCCGGATCGCCCTGCGCCGAAGGGCCCCGGTCGTGGCCAGCCTCAGCTACATCTTCCGCGAGGACACCTGGGGCAACGGCTACGCCACCGAAGCCGCCAACCGCGTCGTCCAGTTCGCCTTCAGTACCGCCGACCTGGCCCGTCTGGAGGCCATGCACCATCCCGCCAACCCGGCCTCCGGCCGCGTCCTGGTCAAAAGCGGGTTCACCCGCACCGGCACATCCGATCGACGCAGCGAGGACGGAACCGCCGTGCCGTTCCAGGTGTACGCCTTGAACCACTCGTAGAATCCGCAGTGCGCACGCCACGGGCCCGGCCTCCCACGGAGGCCGGGCCCGTCGTCTGAGCGGGCCCGCGGGGCCCGGCTACTTGGAGGCGTTTCTCCGCGCGTCCCGTTGCTGGCGTGCATGGTCGACGTGTTCGCGGACCAGCTTTGTGTACACAGTCTCGGGGGTGCTGAGCGGTCCGGCGATGACCCCGGCGAGTATGCCCACCTGGACGGCGAGAACCGTCACGAGGTCGGCGCTGCCTATGGGGCCGCGGGCGAGGACCAGGGTACGGGCCGCGTCAGGGTCTGAAACCGGGCGTCACCCGTCGTTGTCACGCTGCGGCGGGCTCGTGATGGTGGGCGGTGAAGAAACCCGGGTGAGCGGAGCGCTGCCGCTTGGCCCAGTCTGGATCGAGGGAACTCTGGTCGTCCGGTGACTCGGATGGCAGGCTCTGCCTCCAGGAGGGGAGTGCCGCGATGACCGAGAAGCCGGAGACGGAACGCAAGGAATGCACCGACTGCTTCGCCCAGCCGGACCCCGAGAACACCCGCATCGCGTACGTGATGAAAGAGGGTGGGATTCACGAGACCTGGCACACGCCGGACTGTCCAGAGCTCACGATCATGCAGATCAACCTTGAGGAAGGGCACCAGCGAGTCCTGGAACAGGACGCCTGGGCCAAGGGCGTCTTCCCTGCCGCCCACGAGCGGCTCAAGCAAACCGCCGCCGCAATGCCCGGCGACACCGCTGCTCAGCCCTTTGTCGCCGCGTTGACCGAGCTGGTCCAGGCTCAGGCGGACAACCTCACCGGCTTCGTCGCTCTGCACCGCTGGGCGGAGATCCTGGAACGGCACTTCCCGCCAGAACTCCCCGACCCTGGCCACACCGCCGAATAGCCACACCATGGGTGGCCCTGAACCGGCGTGAGCTCGTGCGCAGGCCACTGTCGGGGGCGAGGGCGTCCGTCACTGGTTGGTGCGCCAGTGCGGTCGCGCTTGGGCGCATCGCGGGCCGCCGCGCGGCATAGTGCGGGGGGTGACCGTGACACCGGACTGCCTGGACCTGCCCTCTCGCCGACGCCGCCACGCGCGGTTGATCGCCGCCCTGACGAGACTGATTGGCGCCTGTGCCGAAGCGGCGGGCGCGGTGTACGAGCCGATCGCCGCTGCTCCACCCGGCCAGGAGGCCGTGGAGGTGGCCCTCTTGCCGTGCATCCAGGTCACCCTCACTGCCGCCACTCTGCTGGACCGGGCCCGCGCCGAGGACGATGCCCGGTGGCCGACCGCCGTGGCGTGGGAGGGGAAGGAGGCCCGGCGGACGTACGCCGCGCGGTGCGCGGTGGCGGAGGCCCAGGAGCTCGCGGAGCAGGCCGGCCCGCCAGGTGAGCGTGGTGTGCCGCTGCCGACGGTGGAGCAGTCCGCCGCGACGGACCTGGTGAGCGCCGGCGACGAGGTCGCAGCGCAGTGGCTGACCGATCCGGAGGAGGCGGCCGCCTTGGTGCGCGAGCTGGTGGCCCGCGGCGAGCTCGCCGCGGACGAGGTTCTCGACGAGGCGGTCGACTCCGTGGTGCTGACCGGTCTGTTGGCGTTACAGGAGGCGCGCACCGCGTCCGATCCGAGCACGGCGGCGGAGCTCTGCCTGAGCGCTGTCCCCCACATCGCGCTCGCGGTCACGCTGGCCAGCGCCGACCTGGACTGATCGAGATGCGACCCCGCGGCGCTGTCGCCACCGGCCTGCACTGACAGGCCAGGCCGGTGGCGCCTGGGTCACTCACTCGGACGTCCATCGTCCGCAGCTGTTCCGTCGATGTCGTCTGACTCGGCTTCGTGGGTGTCGGGGGCGGCGGCCTCCGACTGCTCATCCTGTCCAGCACCGTCCCTGCGCACGTCTTCACCACCACGACGTGGCTGGTGCGTGTAGCCGGTGATGTCGAGTCGGGGTACGGCGATGTCGAGCCGGGGCATAGTAACGATCTGCCGGGCGAGACGCCGCCCGGGAGCGTTGAACACTGCATCCAGAGCAACGCGGTTGGCTGCCACCTGCTGCGTGATCTGTCGTGCTATCTGTTGTACGGGACCGTTGAGCAATTTCGATTGGTCCGCGGCGATCTTGCGGGCGAGGTCCTGCATCGGTCCATCGATGAGCGCTGCCTGCCGGGTGAGCCGGACATTGGCCACGTCAAGCCCCGAGAGAGCAGGGGCGAGCTGGCTGGCGACCAAGCGCTCTGCCGATGTCCGGGCCGCGAGGACGCTGCGCTTGGCGGCTGCCGCGAGGGCGGCTACCCGCTTCCTGAGATCTTGCAGAATCTTCATGCACGACTCGTCACCAGCGTCCGGAGCGGTCGGCTCGCCCCACGCGAGCAGTGTCAGCGTCTTATCGTCGCTCGCGGAGAAAAGGATCTTTGTCTCCCAGACGCAGGCGATGTACCCGGCAAGAGCCTCCACCTCGTCGACCGCGAGGCCGTACAGCAGCCACTGGGCGTGGGCCGTGTACCAGACGTCGCCCTCGATCGCGTGGCCGGTGACGTCTGTGACAGCGAGCAGTTCGACCTCGGGCGTGCCGGACCACGCGCACCACCGTTCCGGCACGTCGCCGTCGCCGAGGCCGGCGTAACCGGTGGGCGTGCTCAGTCCTCTCGCCGCCTCCGCCACGCCGTCCCGGACGGACGGCGACGCCAGCAGCTCGGCTGCGGCGTCCTCCGCGTCCTTTCCGGACACCTCCGTGGTGAACTGGGCGACGACCTGCTCGAAGTCCGTCAGCAGGGTCAGCCGGTCTTCCAGACCGCGGATGTCTTCGTTCATCGGGTACGGCCAGCTGGACCCGTTGCCGAAGTCGCTGGTGTTGTTCGTGACGAAGTAGACGTGTTCCTCGGGGTTCTGCTCGAGGAACTCCAGGATGGAGAACCAGATCGCCACATCGCGCCCGCCCACGGACAGGTCCCGGGAGCGCTTCGCGGGCGGAAGGGCCTGGGCCTCCCGCTGGTACCCCTTGCGGAGGGCGGCGTCGCTGGTCTCGATCACCTCGAAGATCTCTTCGTAGACGCCTCGCCAGTAATCAAGGAAACGCTCCATGTCCAGCGATTCCAGCGAGCTCTCCAGCTCCCAGGGAACAAGATCACGCAGCGTCGCCAGAGCCTCCGTGACCTTCTCGTACTTGCCGGGGTACGACCGCGTCTGGTGGGCGGCCATCTCCTCCAGCACCATCCACGGCACGGCGACCTTGTGGTGCCCCGACTGCCGCAACTTCCGGATGATGTCAGCGCGCTGCCCCTCGGCCGGCAGAAGGTGCACTGCGTTCGTATCAAAGATGATCAATTGAGCCTCCCCGTCTCATTGAGGAGGAAGTATCTCAACCAGGCACACGGGGCCGTCCGTTCGGCACCCTCGTTTTCAGTGTGGAGTGATCAGCGGATCGCCCGTCACGGGGCTCTTGGCCCGATATGGGTCGGCGAGTAGCTTCTGCGCTGCCCGCTGGGCTTGTCGGCGTGCGGCGGCCGTACTCGCGGCACGGCCTGCCTTGTAGCGCACGGGCGAGCCGTCCGCGCGTTGCCAGCCGAGCGACCATCCCACAGCCCGACGGCCGCGGCCTGGCTCCACAGCGGGCACCCGTCGAACGGCCGCCGGTCGACCTTGGCCCACACCAGCAGGTCGCATCCCGGAACGGGGACTCGCGCGCTGGCACAGAGATGGTCGGCTCCGGCCACCTGCCACAACCAAGGGGCGGGGAGCGCGTCCACGGCGGACAACTCTGCCGCGTACATGATCAGGTCAGCAATCCCACACCCGGGCTAGCACCAGGGCGGCACGTTGCAGCGGCGGCCAGTCGCCGGGGGCTTCCAGCAGCAGCACGTCCACCGCGCGGCCGATGCGCTCCCGCGCTCTGGCGGGCCAACGGACAACCACGGCAGCTGACGCAAAGGGGAGCGAATGATGCGCCGGAAGATCCGAAGCATCGCGGTGGCGGCCGGTCTCGCTCTGGGACACTGAGCGCCACCATTTCCACGTGTGCGCCTGGTCGGGCTCGGTGTAGCGCAGCACCTCCTGGCAGTGCTGTACCGCTCGGAGACCAGCTGGTGAATCGCCCGCCGCAGCGGCTCGGGCATCGGGGTGGATTCCATGAGCCGCACGCTAAAGGCCCGGCACCCGCGGACACGGGCGTCGTGGCGGTGCGTCCCGGCATTCATTTGAGACAACCATGCCGTCGAATGGCCGGAACTCAACCCGGGAGTTTCCTCAACAGGTCTGCTGAGCAGTCACGAGACGGAAATATCGACGCGCACCCCCTATGGGAGGGCAGGAGTGTTCAAGACTCTGCTTGAGCAGTGGAAGGCAAACCAGGAGCAGAAGCGAGCCATCGCGGCTGAACGATGGGAACAGGAGAAGCAATGGCGAGAGGAAGACCGGCAAGAGAGCCGGGCACGGGAAGCCGCAGAACGAGAGAGGAAAGAGGCAGAAACAGCGCGCTCCGAAGAGACATACCGCACCATCTACCAGGCCCACCTGCGGGTGATGCAGAAGGCCGCGACCATCTCCTACGTCTCGCTGACCTGCCACGAGGACACCTAAACGTTCCTCGCCCGAAGGGCCTTTGGCACATGGTCACCGGAGTGGCTCACCAGCGTCTCCGAATCGGAGCTACCCGGCCCCTCCACGTCGGCGGGGTTCACAAAGGAACCCAACCTCGCCCCTGGCCGCATCACCAAGCAGGACAACGGGATGCAGACCATCGAGGTATCAGGCGACAACTTGGTGACCATTCTGGAGCGCCTCTGGGAAGGTGAGATTCCCCCGCTGTGCGGGTGTGGCTGATTAGCTGGTCAGGGCGGGTTGGCGTGGTTTCAGGTTCACTGGTTCGGCCGCTGCCTGGTCGGCGTAGTGCTTTTCCTCGAACTCGATCGGGCTGAGGTAGCCGAGCCGTTTCTGGATGCGGCGGGGGTTATAGAAGCCGTCGATGTACTCGAAGAGCGCGAGGTTCGCCTCGGCCCTGGTCGCGAAGACGCGGCCGCGGATGCACTCGGTTTTGACCAGTATCCACAGGTTCTCCGCCAGGGCGTTGTCGAACGAGTCGCCGACCGAGCCCATGGACGCCTGGATCCCTGCTCTGACCAGGCGTGTCGTGAGCTTGATGGAGGTGTATTGCGTGCCGTGGTCGGCATGGTGAACGAGCTCGCCGGGGGCGACCTCGCGGCTGGTGAGGGCATACTCCAGCGACGACAGGACCAGGTCTGCGTCCGCGTGGGCGGAGGTCTCCCAGGCCACGACCCTGCGGGAGAACGCGTCCCGGATGGCCGACAGCCACAGGGGCCCCTCCTTGGTGGGGATCATGGTCAGGTCGGTCACCCACAATCGGTTCGGCGCGGGCGCCGTGAAGTCGCGTTGCACCAGGTCAGGAGCAAGGTCGGCGTCCGGGTCGCGGCGGGTGAAGCCCTTGCTTCCGCGGGGGCTGATCCCGGTCAGGCCGGCCTGGCGCATGAGCCGTTCGACTCGTTTCCTGCCGACGTGGACGCCCTCACGCTTGAGGACGGCGTGCACGCGTGGTGAGCCGTAGATGCCGCCGGAGTCGGCGTGAACCTGACGGATCCTGATTGTCAGGTCGGCGTCCTGGCGGCGCCGTTCGCACGGCTCCTTCTCGGCGCGTCGCCAGCGGTAGTAGGTGGAGGAGGGGATGTCCAGTTCCCGGAGTACGGGCTCGACCCCCAGGTGCGGGTGCTCGTCGATGAGCGCTCTCACCTGGGCCGGGTCGGGTCGAGCTGGGCCGCGAAAAAAGCCGAGGCTGTCCGCAGGACCTCGTTCGCCCGGCGTAGTTCCCGCACCTCGCGCCGCAACTGCACGAGCTCTTCCTTCTCCTCGGTGGTCAGCAGGTCTTCCCGTTCGCCGGCGTCGGCCTCGGCCTGCCGGATCCAGTTGCGCAGGGCCTCGTGATGCACCCCGAGTTCCTCGGCCATACGGCGGATGACGGGCTTCGGCTCGGCGGCGCGATACATGCGGACCGCACGGTCGCGCAACTCCAGTGGATATTTCCTCGGGGCAGGCATCGTCTGGTCTCCTCTCGTGCGACCCATCTGACCTGCTGTCACCACTCCCCGCATCTCGGGGGAAGCTCAGGGGCCTACAGCCGGAACCCGTACAAGACGCTCACAGACCTTGATCCCAACCGCTCCGCCTGCGGCCCGCTGCATATGCGCATCAGCGACTGGCTCGATGACCTGGAAACAGGAACTGCCAGCAAGCCTGGGCACGCTCTCGTGCTTGACGAACGGATCGGCGCCGCGGACTGACCTGCGTCGTCGCGCACGCTGCTCATGCCTTGCCTTCCGGGGGCCGGTTGGTTGCCCAGTGCGGGTCGCGCTCGGGCACGGCGACCGGCTTGGAGGCCGGGCGGTGGGCAAGCCGCCAGCTGGCGCGCGGCGCGGTGACGAAGTGGGCCAGGACGAGGACGGCCTGGCGGATGGCCCCGCCCCGTACCCATGGCCCGCTGAACCGGACCTGGTCTTCAGCCCAGTCACCAAGCCGCCGCCATGGACGCAGCCGACCCGCCCCATAGCCGGTCAGCAACGCCACGACCACCAAGACGCCCGCGAACCCGGTCATGTCCGCTCCTCGCAGCGTGGGGTGAACGGGGCGACCACCACGGCGCCGTCCTCGTTCATCTGGACGCGGTCGGCGAGTTGGGCGAGGACCTGCTCGGGCTGGACACCCGCTCGGGCCGCGATGGCCCGCAGACGCCGGCTGGTGTCCGCGGGCAGCCAGACCTGCGCCCGCAGTTCGTCCTTCGCGTCCTGGCGCTCCCGCATCCACGTGGCGTGCCGGTCCACAGCGCCCTGCCGCCGTGCCTCGCGCTCCTTCGCCCAGACCACGCCCTGGGGGTCCTGCTCGGGGTCGTACGCCTGCTCCCCGGACGTTTCCAGCAGGGCGGCGATCCGTTGCCATTCAGCGTGCTTGGCCGCCCACAGCTCCGCCAGGTGCTCGGGATCCGTCGCGAACGGCCCGATCTCGGTCTCGGCGGGAGCGTCCAGCTGCTGCTGGGTCTCCCGCTCGCGCCCGGCCGCTTCCGCGACCTTCTCCGCCACCTGCGCGACGCTCAGGCCACGGCCCTGACGGCGGGCGGCATCCCGGGCCACGTCTTCAGGACTCCACACCTCACACCACCGGCCCGTCGTCGGCCCCGGCGCCGCCTGCTCCAGTCAGGTCCTCGCGTACCCGGAGGCTCAGGGCGCGGGCGGCCGCGGTGATGCGTTCCTGCTGCTCGCCGGTGAGGTCGGGCAGCAGCGCGCCGAGGTGATGGAGAGCGAACGCGACAATCCCCGGGGCCACGTGGCCGAGGAGGTTGGAGACGCCGGCGGAATGCGCGTCGCGGTGCAGACCGCCACCGCCGGACCGCCCGTGCGCGAGTTCATACGCGTACGCGGCCTGGTCGCACAGGGTGGTGTTCGCCAGACCGCGTACACCTCCACGGCAGTCCTCGGTGAACAGCAGCTGGTCGACAGCGGCGCCGGACACAGCGCCGCCCACCGCGGTGGTGACATCGTTCATGCCCACTCAACTCCCAGCCCCACCAGGGCGGCACGCTGCTCAGCGGTGAGCTTGGCGCGCCTGCTCTTGGTATTCGACAGAAACACCCCGAGCCGCACCTCAGTCCCGTCCTCCAACCGCTCTGTGTGAGCCCTTGGGGCCTTCACAGAGCCCGTACGGGCCTTGTACTGCGCCAGGGCCGCAACGCCCCGCTCGAAGGCGCCCAAGGCGCCCTTACGGGCCTTGGCGGGCGGTTCCTCCGGCGCGGGCAGCGGCGTGACACCAAGGCCGCTCAAGCGCTCGCGCTGCCCGTCGCTCAGCTGCTCCCAGCCCTCGCGCTGCGCCTTCAGCCACGCGCCGACGTCTTGATCGCCGAGGGTCACGCCGGGCAGGAGCTCGGCCAGCGTCGCCTGGTCCGCGATCAGGCTGGCCAGCGCCGCGTACCGGCGTTGCCAGTCGATGGGCCAGTCCGGGTTCCAGTCAGGGTCGATGGCCTCCAGCGCCCTGCGGCGGTCGGCCGCCCGTTCTTCGTCCCGGCCCAGCCCCCCAGGCTTGCGGAGATTGGCCAGCCACTGGCCCACCGCCACCCCGTCCACGACCGCGTCCTTGGGCGCGGCGAGCGTCCCGTGAACCGTGTGATACACCCGCGCCGCGGCCAGGTTCTTCCAGAACCGGGCGTCGGCGACCGACCAGACCATGCCCAGCTCCTCCAGCAACTCGGCGCGCCACGGCTTCAGCGTGCCCAGGCGGAACTGACGCCGCTGCTCGCTGACCCAGGCCCCCAGCGCATACGTCCCGCCGTCGCCGTCGCCGCCATCGCTTTCGGTCGTGCTGATGGGGACGACCGCGTCCAGCGGCACCTGCGCGTCGCCGTGGGCTTGGACCCACTTGCGCAGGGCGTTGTAGCCGGTCAGCCAGACCTCGGAGTCGGGCCGCAGCACGCGGGTGCGCAGGAAGGCGGCGATGACGTCGGGGTTGCGCGGCAGGGAGAACCGCAGCAACGGCACCTCCGCAGCCTCCGCCCCGGCTTCTTCCTCCTGGCGGCCGCCGTCGGCCTCCGCGCTCTCGACGCCCTCTTCCAGGTGGTCTTCGCCGTGGTCCTCGGCGGTGCTGGCGCTGTCGTCCGCTCCCTTTGCGGCCTGCTCGCCTTCGTCTTCGTCGGTGTCCTCGTGCTGCGGGTCGAGCGCGACCACGGAGGTGGCCTGCCCGCTGGAGGTGGAAGTCCGCAGGGCCATGCGCTCGATGATCCGGTCGTCGTGCGCACGGAGTCCTTGCAGCACGGCGACCAGCGGGCGGTAGCTGGCGGAGGCCATCATGTCCTCGGGGTCTTCCCCGGGCTGGAGGAAGATGGGCACGATCAGCCGCGCGACCTTCCCTTCGCCCGGGTGCTGGCGCAGACCTCGGCCGGTGATCTGGACGATCTCCACCGGTGAGCTGCGGGTGTCGGCGAAGACGACGCCGCCGACACCGCGCTTGCCGCGGATGTCGACGCCTTCGCCCAGCACCCGGCAGGAGGCCAGGATCCCCATGTCGGTCACCCACCCCTCGGCGTCCAGGCCGTCGCCGAACCGGTCCAGCACCGCTCGCCGATGGGCTGCCGGGTGCTCCCCGCACAGCCACTCCGCCCCCACCCGCTTCGGATAGGCCACCGGATCCGTCTCGTACAGCTCGGCCGCGGTCTCCGGCAACGCACGGGCGAAAGCGAGCGCGTCCAGAGTGCGGCTGTGGAACGTCATCAGCGAGCGGGCACCGGTGGTGTCCGCGTGCTTGAGCAACGCGGCCTGGAGCGCGGCTAGGCGCCGGCCCCGCTGCTCCTCCAGCGACGCGTCCGGCCCTGGCGATTCGGGGTCGCGGATCTCCAGCACGTCGATCTCGAACGAGGCGAGGATGCCGCGCTCGATGCTCTCCATCAGCCCGAGCTCGTACAGCACTGGGCCGTACAGCTCGACGTCATCCATCGACGCGACCAGACGCCCACCCAAGCCCTCTGAGCCGTCCTCAGAACCGCTCGCAGCGCCCTTCTGGCCCGTGGCCCCGGCAGCACCCGGAACGGCTTCCCACAGGCGCGGTGTGGCCGTCATGTACAGCCGCCGCACCGCCCGGATCCGCTCCTGATCGTGAACCGCCGCCCACGCCTTCCCGAGATCACCCGAACTCCGGTGCGCCTCATCAACCACCAGCAGGTCGAACGCACCCATGCGCCTCCCGGACACCCCGCGCATGGCCCGCTCCAGCACCCCCGCCGCGGCACCTTCGTCCTCCGGGCCGTCCTCCAGCGCCTGAGGCGACAGGCTCGCGTACGTCGCGAACACCACCATCGGCCCGCCCTGCGCCCACAGCGCAAGCTGCGCGGGATCGGTCGTGCACCGCACGTCCAGCGCCTCCAGCAGCGAGTCAGAACCCAGACTGCAGACGGCCACCGCCGGGCCCGAATGCCCCACCGCACGCCACGCCTCGACGCTCTGGGTCAACAGATCCAGCGTCGGCACCACGATCCCCACCAGTCCCCGGGGCACCATTCGCAACGCCGCCACACCCGCGGTGATCGTCTTACCCGACCCCGTAGACGAGACGAGCTGTCCACGCAAACCCCGGGCAGGCACAACTCCGTCGGCAGGGACCGAAAGTCCCTTAATAATCGCGTCCACAGCCTCTACTTGATGAGGCCGAAGCTTAATGCCACTCAATTTCACGACCTCCTGCTGCGAGCAGCACGCTGATTATCGATCACCGGATTTCCTTTTCGCCCACGCCGTAGTCCCACGCTTTCTGAAGTCGTTTCATCGGGGTTTCCACGTGCCCTTTCTCCAGACACGGGAGCGCCCTGATGCCCGGTCACCGATCGGTCCTCGGGTCCGTGATGGCCAGGCCGTGGTGGTCCAGGTAGGCCAGGAGGAACAGGGCCAGTGCCTGGCCGGGGTCGCTGCTGTGCTCGATCCCGGGCGGCTCGCTCTTCCAGCCGAACGTGGCCTGGTGAGGCTGCGGATGTACGCCGCCGTTGTGCGGGTCGGGGAAGACGACGGCGCGGGTGAAGAAGTCGTCCAGGCGGTTCAGCAAGTCCGCATCCGGGTCGTCCGGCTCACGGCCACGCACCGTGGTGAAGGCGGCCTCCAGGATGGTGGTGAGGTACCGCCGGCGCGCATCCTCCTGCTCCCGGAGCTCGGTGGACCAGCTCTCCTCGACCGCCTCCACCACGCGGTACATGCCCTGGTCCCCGTACAGACCGCCCGGCCCCTCCAACGCCTTCCGGGCCTTGGCGACGGCATCCTCGATCGACCGCCCGTAGGCGTAGTTCGTCAGCAAGGCGGCGCCGGGGTGCGCCGGATCGGTCCGCTGCGCCACGATCCGGTAGCGGATCAACTCCGGGTCCGGCCCCGAAGCCGCACCGCTCTCGTCCTCCTGACCCTCCCACTGCGCCTGGTGCCAGCGGTGCGCGTCAGGGTCGTTCTCAGAGGAGTAGGTCTCCCACCCCTCGCCGGTCATCAGGATCCAGATGCGCCGAAGTTCGTTCCGCCGGACCGCGGCCAGCTGCTCCTCCGTGCTGAGCGGCCTCGTCTGGTCCTCGTGGCTCTCCAGCCCGCCCGCAGCCACCAGCCGTTCGTGGACCTGTTCCGCTGTCAGTCCAGTGACCTCACGGTGAATTTCCTCCCGCGCCTCAAGGCGCTTTTCGAAGCTCAACGAATTCAATTCGTCATCCTCGCTTCCATCCCGTCCGGGCGGGTGTCCCGTGTTTCCGCCAATGGTGTGGGCCTATCATTCCACGCGGCGGCCTGGCTCCAGATCATTCTGAGGTGGCCCCGAGCGGTGGTGCTGTGTTTTTACAGACTCTACCCGGCATCACGGAGTGATGCATCAGGTTCGACAGGAGTGGACACGAAAGAGGTACAGGGAGTATGGTCGCCCGTGAACGGTACCCAGAGGCACCACGAGAGAACGGGTCGAAGGGATGTTCACTACCCGCCAAGAGCTCACGCTCCATCACCCAGGGGCTGCGGCACACGGGATGACCGCCGACCGACCACCGCCCCTCCCCGCAGCCCGCCAATCTTGAACCTTCACCACACTAAGCAAGTTGACGACCTCCGGACGCGAACCACTCGACTGGGCCCTCTACCAAATCACTCCCGCACACGCCGAACTGACCTTGCATCAATCAAAACGTCCCGCAATGAATTCCGGAGGAATTCTTAAACAATTCCGGAGGAATTGTTTAAACCCCGGAGGGGTTTATCGTCTTTACGACCCGTAGGGTCGTGCGTCGTTCCTCCGGAGGAGGACGCGCGCCGAGAGCTACCTCAAGAACCACGGGTGGTGAGCCATATGACAGCGATG